>DASXIR010000064.1:0-11875 GCA_036497895.1 Vicinamibacterales bacterium
TCGTTGATGCCGATCTGGCGCGAGGCGAGCGCGTGCGGATCGAGCTGGGCATGAACGGCGAACTTCTGGCTGCCGAGCACCTGCACCTGGGCCACGCCGCTGACCATCGAAATGCGCTGGGCGATACGCGTTTCGGCGTACTCGTCGAGCGTCCACGGCGGCACCGTGGTCGAGGTGATCACGAGGTAGAGGATCGGCTGATCGGCCGGGTTCACCTTCGTGAAGGTCGGAGGCGTCGGCATGCCCTGCGGCAGCAGGCGGGCCGCCTGGGTGATGGCGCCCTGCACGTCAACGGCAGCGCCGTCGAGGCTGCGGTTCAGGTCGAACTCGAGAGTGATTTGTGTCGAACCGAGCGAGTTGACCGAGGTCATCGACTCTAGGCCCGCGATCATCGAGAACTGGTTCTCGAGCGGCGTCGCGACCGACGCGCCCATCGTCTCGGGACTCGCGCCCGGCAGCTGCGCCGTGACCAGCAGGGTCGGGAAGTCCACGTTCGGCAGGTCGCTGACCGGCAGCGAGCGATACGCGACCAGGCCGAACAGCGCGATGGCTGCCATCAGCAGGCTGGTGGCGATCGGCCGCTTGATGAATCCTTCAGAGATATTCAAGACACTTCTCCAACTCTAAAACTCTCGACTTGCGACTTGAGGTCTACGCGGTCGCCGGCTTGACCGCGACCGATTCACGAATCTTGCGGGTCTTGAACAGGCCGGCCATATACGTATAGACGACCGGTGTCAGGTAGAGGGTGATGAGCTGCGACACGACCAGGCCCCCGACCACCGCCAGACCCAGCGGCCGCCGGGCTTCGCCGCCGGCGCCGTAGCCGAGCGCGATCGGAATCGATCCGAGCAGCGCCGCCATCGTCGTCATCATGATCGGACGGAAGCGGATTACGCAGCCTTCGTAGATCGCATCGGTCGGCGACTTGCCGTGCTTGCGCTCGGCTTCGAGCGCGAAGTCGATCTGCATGATCGCGTTTTTCTTCACGATGCCGATCAGCATGACCAGGCCGACGAACGAGTAGATGTTGAGCTCGTTGCCGAACAGATAGAGTGTCACCAGCGCGCCGAGGCCGGCCGACGGCAGGCCCGAGAGAATCGTGATCGGGTGGATGTAGCTCTCGTAGAGCGCGCCGAGCACGATGTAGACCACGCCGATGGCGATGAACAGCAGCAGGCCGAGGTTGGCCATTGACTGCTGGAACACCTTGGCCTGGCCTTCGAAGCTGGTAGTAATGGTCGGCGGCAGCATCTTGTCCGCGACCTGCTTCACGCGCGCCGTGGCCGCGCCAAGCGAGACGCCGGGCTTCAGCCCGAACGACACCGACACCGACGGCAGCTGGCCCGAGTGGTTGATGGACTGCGGTCCGACCGTTTCCTTGAAGTCGATCACCGACTGCAGCGGCACCAGCGAACCGTTGGGCGCCTTGAACGCGACTTTCTCCAGCGAATCGATGTGACCCTGATACGCCGGGTCGAGCTCGAGCAGCACGCGGTACTGCGCGACGTCGCCGTAAATCGTGGTCACCCACTTCGGTCCGAGCGCGTCGTACAGCGCGTTCTGCACGGTGGTGGCGTTGAGCCCGGTGATCGCCGCCTTGTCCCGATCGATGACCAGGTTGATGCGCGGGCTCTTCATCTCCATGTCGGTGGAGAGATCCTGAATGTCGGACACCTGCTCGGAGAGCGCCTGTTCGAGCTTGGGCGCCCACTCGTAGAGCTCCTTGGTGTCCATGCTCTGCATCATGATGCTGAAGTTCTGGTTGCCCATGCGGCCACCGATCTGCAGCGACGGGGGCAGGCCGACAAAACCCTTGAAGCCGGGGAAGCGGAGCAGCGACGGGCGGATCTGCTGGGCGATCTGCTGCGCCGTGGCGTCGCGCTGCGCCCGCGGCACCAGCTGCACCATGATGCGGCCGTTGTTCGATCCGCCGCCCGGTCCGCCGCCGACGCTCGCCAGGAACGAATCGACGTACTTGTTCTTGATGACGATGTCGGCGGTGTCCTGCGTCCACTTGGCCATGTCGTAATACGACGTGCCCTGGCCGGCCTGGAGGTTGACGAACATCGAGTCGTTGTCCTGATCCGGAATGAATCCGGTCGGGATGATGTTGAACATGTGGACGGTCGCGCCGGCAACCGCCACGAACACCACCAGCATGGCCAGCCGGTGGCGCAGCACCGCACGCAGGCTCACTTCGTAGCCGTGCAGCAGGGCATCGAACCCGCGGTCCATCAACCCGGCGAAGCCCTTCTTGGTGTGGACGACGCGCAGGAAGCGGCTGCAGAGCATCGGCGTCAGCGTCACCGAAACCACGCCGGAGATCAGAATCGCGGTCGTGATGGTAACGGCGAACTCGCGGAACAACCGGCCGAGGATGCCGCTCATGAACAGAATCGGGATGAACACCGCCGCCAGCGAGGTGGTCATTGTCAGAATCGTGAAGCCGATTTCCTGCGAACCCTTCAGCGACGCTTCGAGCGGCTCTTCGCCCTCCTCGAGGTGACGCACGATGTTTTCGAGCATCACGATCGCATCGTCCACGACGAAGCCAATCGAGAGGATCAGCGCCATCATCGACAGGTTGTTGAGGCTGAAGTGCAGCACCTGCATCACCGCGAAGGTGCCGAGAATCGAGAACGGCAGCGCCAGCGCAGGAATCAGGGTCGCCGAGCCGTTGTGCAGGAACAGGAAGATGACGCCAACGACAAGGAACAGCGTGACCAGCATGGTCACCTGGATGTCGGCGAACGCCGCACGGATGGTCCTGGACTTGTCCTGGCGCGGTGTCAGGTGGACCGACGGCGGCAGTTGTGATTCGAACGACGGCAGCAGGTCGCGGACCGCGTCGGTGACCTCGATGGTGTTGCTGCCCGGCTGGCGCATCACCTGCAGCGTGATCGCGGTCTGCTTGAGCGGCGCCCCGGTGGGACCGTCCGGCTTGGTGTAGAACCACGATCCGTTGAAGACGTTCTCGATGCTGTCGATGACGTTGGCGACCTGGTCGAGACGCACCGGTGCGCCATTCCGGTAGCTGACGACGATCGGCCTGAACGCGGCGGCGTTCATCAGCTGTCCGGCCGCCTTGATGTTGAACGTGGAGGTCGGTCCGAACAGCTGGCCGGTCGGAAGGTTGACGTTCCAGTTCTGCAGGGCGGTGTCGATCTCGTTGAGCCCGATCTGCTGCGCGTGCAGGCGGTCGGGGTCGAGCTGGACCCGGACGGCGTACTTCGACGCGCCCTGGACCACCACCTGCGACACGCCGCTCACCATCGAGATGCGCGGCGCGATCATCGTCTCCGCGTAGTCGTCGAGCGCCGACAGCGGCAGCGTGTTCGACGTCAGGTTGAGCATCAGAATCGGCTGGTCGTTCGGGTTGTTCTTGCGGAACGACGGCGGCGACGGCATGCCGGCCGGCAGGAGCGGCATCACCGCCGCGATCGCAGTCTGGACGTCGACGGTTGCGCTGTCGATGTCGCGATTCAGATCGAACTGCAGCGTGATGTTGGTGCTGCCCGAGCTGCTGCGCGAGGTCATCGAGTCGAGACCCGCGATGGTCGTGAACTGGCGCTCGAGCGGGCTGGCCACCGACGAGGCCATCGTGCCTGGATCGCCGCCCGGCAGGCTGGCGCTGACGTTCAGCGTGGGGTAGTCGACCTGTGGCAGGTCGCTGACCGGCAGCGCGCGGTACGCGATGACGCCGAACAGGGCGATGCCCACCATCAGCAGGCTGGTGGCGATCGGACGGCGAATAAAGACTTCAGAGACGTTCACGGATGCTCCTGGGTGTGAGCCGCGCTACTTGCGTCCGCCGCCTTCGGCTGGCGCTGGAGCTGCGCCACCGGCTGGTGCTGCTCCGCCCGCGGCCCCCTGGCGGTTGCCGCCGCCCGCACCGTCGCCGTTTGCGCCACCGCCAGCCCGGCCGCCGCGTCCACGTCCGCCGCCGCGTCCGCTCAGATCGGTCGTGATTCGCGAACCCGGCTCGAGACGCAGCTGACCTTCGGTCACGACCGTCTCGCCGGTCTTGACGCCTTTTTCGATCACCATGTCGTCGCCGACGCGCTGGCCGGGCGTGACCGCTCGCTGTTCGACCGTCGAATCGCCTTTGACGACGAACACGTACTGGCCATCCTGTCCGGTTTGCACCGCCTGCGACGGCACCACGATCGCCTGGGACAAGGTCGCGAGACGCAGCGACACGCGCGCGAACTGACCCGGCCACAGCCGATGATCCGAGTTCGGGAAAGTCGCCTTGAGCTTGATGGTGTCCGTGGTCATATCCACCGCGTTGTCGACGAACGTCAGCTCACCGGTCTCGGCCTCCGCTTCGGCGTCCTGCGGAGTGGCCGCGACCTTGAGGCGGTCTCCCGTCATGTGCGACTTGATGATCGCCAGGTGCACGGCCGGCACCGAGAAGGTCACAAACACCGGCTGGACGCGTGCGATCGTCGTCAACTCGGTCTGGTTCGCGGTCGCCAGGCTGCCGACCTTGACGCTGAGGATGCCGGTCCTGCCGTCAATCGCCGACTTGATGACGGTGTAATCCAGCGAGACCCGCGCCGCGTCCACGGCGCCCTGCTGCGAGACGATCTGCGCCCGCGCGCTTTCGATGTTCGCCTTGTCGGCCTTGACCACGGCGGCGGTCGAATCCGCGGAGGCGCGCATCTGCTCGGCGACGTCCTTCGAGATGATGCCGCGCTGATTCAGCTGGGTCTGGCGTTCGGCGCTGATCTGCATGTACTCGGCATTGGCCGCGTCGCGGGTCAGCTGCGCCTCGGCCTGCGAGAGCAGCGCCCGGTCGCGCAGAAGGTTCGCTTCCGCCTGGGCCAGCGCCAACTCGAACGGCCGGCGATCGATCGTGAAGAGCTGCTGCCCGGTGCGGACGGAGTCGCCTTCGTGAAACGCGATTTCGGTAATCTGGCCGGTAACCTGCGAGCGCACCGAGATGCTGGCGTAGGCTTCGACGTTGCCGATGGCGGCGATGTCGACTGGCACGTCTTTCTGCGTCACCTTGGCCGTGACCACCGGCGCCGCTGCGGCATCGCCGCGCCAGCGTCCGCCACGCCCGCCGCCACCCGCGCCTGCCGCGGACGAATTGCTGCCACAGGCGGAAGCGGCCACGGCGGCTGCGCCAGCGACGATAACGAAAGACCATGTCCGTGCGCGTCTAAACACCATTGACTCCCAACAGATCGGCAGACCGAGCGTGCCAGTGTGTAATACAGGAGAATACGGGACCAAAGGCCCCGCTATTTACTTCTTCATACGTCATTTGATGTCTCTTTACATTATCCTTAGATTTCAATGACAAGAGTGAGACAAATCCGCAATTCACGCTGGGACGAGTGCCCGATCGCGGGCTCGTCAGAGCCGTGGGCCGGGTTTCTGGAAGCAGGCGATGTCCTGTTCCTGCCGCGGTTGCGGTTCGACGTCGGCACAGATGAGACGTCGCTTTTTACCCCGTCGATTCTCGGAACCTCGAAAAACGCGAGCTTCGATCCGCGTACGGGCCGGCTGGGGGGAACGACGGCGAGCGGGACCGAGGCTGAAACGCTGCGGACGCTGATCGCGCGATTTTCTGAGGCGGCAGTCACGCTGACGCGGGTGATGTTTCCCGAGTATCGCGGTCAACTAGTGCGCGGTCGCGCCAGCTTCCGTCCCGCTGAAATCGCCGGACGCGCCTCGTCGTGGCGCAAAGACGACACGCGCCTTCACGTGGACAGCTTCCCGGCGACGCCCTCCGGCGGCCGCCGCATCCTGCGCGTGTTCAGCAACGTCAACCCGGACGGCCGTGCGCGCTCATGGAGAGTCGGCGACGACTTCACGGCGGTGGCGCACCGGTTTGGGCCGCGGCTGAGGCTGCCGCTGCCCGGGCTTGGTTATCTGTTGGCGCTGGCGCGGATCACCAAGTCGCCGCGCTCCGCGTATGACGCGCTGATGCTGCAGCTGCACGACTGCATGAAGGGCGACGAGGACTTTCAGTCAGCGTCACCCCAGACCGCAGTGGATTTTCCAGCAGGCTCGACCTGGCTCGCGTTCACCGACGAGGTCAGCCATGCGGCGATGGCGGGCCAGTACCAGCTCGAGCAGACGTTCCTGCTGCCGGTTGCCTCGATGCAGGATCCCGCTCGCTCGCCGCTGCGGATCCTCGAGCGTTTGAAGGGCCGGCGGCTCGCGTGAACAGGCGACTGGCGATCGGGTGATCGCCGATCGCCCAATCACCGATTCGCTATTTCAGTATCGTCGCTTTCACTTCGACCGTCACCTTACGCGCATCGATCGGATCGGCTGACTGAGCTGCGATTATCGGTTTGCCGTTTTCCAGAATCAGCGACACGCTGTCGCGAATGCTGGTCTTTGCGATGGTGCCGACGCCGCCGTCGGTTTCGCGTGTTACACCCGGTGGCGCCACCCAGTCGTACTGTAGATTGAAGCCGAGACGAATCCTGCCGTCGTTCGACAACAACTCGGGCGTGGCATCCACGTTTAGCGGCACGCTCCCGCGCAACAAGAGGTCCGACTGCGCCCGGATCTGTCCCGTGTACCCATCTGCCGCGATCACGGTGATGGTTCGCTTGACGGGCGGTGTACCTTCGCGTTGGTCGGTAATCGTGAATTCGATCTGGACGTTGACCGCCTGGAAACTTCGCTTGGCGTTTGCCAGGGTAGCTGCGACGGCCGGTGGCGGAGGGGGCGGCGGAGGGGCCGCGTCCGGTGTCACCATGCGTGTTTTTGGTGCGGTGGGCGTTTGCTGAGCCACGGGCGTTCTTGGCGCCTGCTGCGCCAAGGCTGACCCAACCGACCTCGTCATCAGCAATCCAACGAGCAATACGATTTGCGTTTTCATTCTTGTCTCCTGCGTTCGTCGTCGATCCCCAGCGGAGCAACGTCCATGGTCGGAATGCTGTCGAGCCGATCGATTCTCAGCAGATCGGCGGAGATTGGTTCTGTCGTGAGCGGCGTCGCGTCGAGAAGCGGCGTCGCAATCAGATCGAGCGCTGGTGCCGGGCGTGAGCGATCGTTTCGCATCGTCGATGCGCCGTGCGCGGTCCGCGCGGTCGCACGAGCGAGCGGCCCATTCGAACCCGCGCGAGCGGTTTGACCAATCGCACTCGCCGCGGGTGGCGGGGCGGCCCGGCCCATGTTCCCTCCGTCGCCTCCCGCCGCCAGCGGCTGGTCGTTTCCCGTATCAGGTCCCGCCACGGTCGGCGGTTGAAGGTTGGGCGCGATCACCCGCGTCACGAAGATTGCGACCATCACGAGCGCGAGTACGGCGGCCGGCGCGAGCACGAATGACGCACGCCAGCTGCGTCGCGGTGCCGCTCCGGATGCGATGCGCGCCATCACGTGAGCGCGGAAGGCGAGGCCCGGCTCGCCCGCGGTCATTTGACTCGCGACCTCGTCGATTCCCATCTCAATCGGATCAGATCGCAGTGTCATATCCCCACGCTTCGAGCGCACGCCGCACCAGACGCCGGGCCTCCGACACGCGCCATTTGACGGTACCGAGCGGCGTCTTCAGGATGGCGCCAATTTCCTCGTAGCTGTAGTCGCCGGACTGCGCCAGCAGCAGCGTATCGCGCAGCTTCGGGGAGAGCGCGTGAATCGCGTCGCGGATGCGGCGCCGCAGTTGTTCGCCGCGCGCCGATTGTTCCGGCGTCGGCGACGTTGCCGCGACCGTTGACATCACCACCTCAGCCTCCTCGGTTGTCCTCGCCTGAACCATTCCGCGCCAGATCCGCGACAGGCTTCGCCGACGATTGATCGCCTGGTGCCATGCGATCGTCAGCAGCCAGGTTTTGAAGCTGGCTTCGCCGCGAAACGTGTCGAGCCGGCGGTAGGCCGTCAGAAAGGCGTCCTGCGCCGCATCCTCGGCGTCAGCATGAGAACCCAATGCCGCCAGCGTCGCCCGATAGACGGCCACGCGATGCCGATCGATCAGCTCGCCGAACGCAGTTTGGTCGCCCTTACGGGCGCGTGCGACCAGCTCGGCGTCGCTCACACAGATCAGTAGACACCAGGAAGCGTCGCCTGGTTGGGCAGGAGGGACGCGGGGGAGGGAGGCTGGAGGGAGGCTTACCGGGAGGGCGATTCTTTGTCCTGAACCCGCAGCAGCAGCACCGGCACCTTCACCAGGTGGCGGACTTTGTCGGCGGTCGCGCCGAGCAGGACATCCTTCACGAAGCGGTGACCGTGTGTGGTCATCGCGATCAGATCGACGCCGAGCTCCTCGGACGCCCTCACCAGCTCGGTTGCCGGATCACCCATCGCCAGCCGGGTCTCGACCGCGAATCCGCGCGCTTCGAGCTCCGCGCGCATCCGTTCGAGATAGGCGCGATCGCCTTTGATCTCTTCCGACTCGCGCAGCTGGAGCTGATTGAAATTGCGCGCCGCCCAGCCGTCCGCGACGTGGACGAGCAGCAGTGACGCGCCGGTCAGCTTCGCGAGCTCCGACACGTGCGCCAGGATGGTCGCGTCCGCGGGTGAGTTTTCTACCGCGACGAGAATGCGTCTGTACATCTACGCGCCCGCGAACGTCTGATACAGAAGGTATACGTTCAGTGCCGCGATGATAACCGCAACCGTCCAGGCCAGCACTTTCACCCACAGCGGGTTCGCGAACGGACCCATCTTGTGCGGGTCGCTCGTGAACATCACCAGCGGAAAGACCGCGAACGGCAGCTGCAGACTCAAGACCACCTGGCTGAGGATGATCAGCGGTCCGGTGCCCCGTTCGCCGTAGAGGGCGATGACGATCACGGCCGGGACGATCGCGATGAGGCGCGTGATCAGCCGCCGCAGCCACGGCCGCAGCCTCAGGCTGATGAACCCTTCCATGACGATCTGGCCGGCCAGTGTCCCGGTCAGCGTCGCGTTCTGACCCGAGCACAGCAGCGCAACCGCGAACAGCACGCTGGCGAGCGTCGTGCCGAGCAGCGGCGACAGCAACTGGTAAGCGTCGCCGATTTCGGCCACGTCCTGGTGACCGGTACCGTGGAAGGTCGCCGCCGCCATGATCAGGATCGCCGCGTTGATGAACAACGCGAACATCAGCGCCACGGCGGAGTCGATGGAGGCGAACCGAATCGCTTCGCGCTTACCGTCAATCGTGTCAGCGTATTTTCGCGTCTGCACGATCGACGAGTGCAGGTAGAGGTTGTGCGGCATCACCGTGGCTCCGAGGATGCCGATGGCGATGTAGAGCATGTTCGGATCGCGCAGGATGACAGTTCGCGGGATGAATCCCACCGCGACACCGGTCAGGGTCGGCGCCGAGAGCCACAACTCGATGGCGAACGACCCGGCGATGAGGCAGATGAGCGCGATGACCAGCGCCTCGACATAGCGGAAGCCGCGATGCTGGAGGAACAGCACGATCAGGACGTCGAGCGCGGTGAGGATCACGCCCAAGAGCAGCGGCAGGTGAAACAGCAGGTTCAGGGCGATGGCGGCGCCGATCACTTCGGCGAGGTCGCACGCCGCGATCGCAATCTCGCACAGCAGCCAGAGGAAAACCGTGACCGGCCGCGAGTAGCTGTCGCGGCAGGCCTGTGCGAGGTCGCGGCCACTGGCGATGCCCAGCCGGGCCGAGAGCGCCTGCAGCAGGATCGCCATCAGGTTCGAAATCATGATCACGCTCAGCAGCGTGTATCCGTAGCGGGCGCCGCCGGCGAGGTCAGTTGCCCAATTGCCGGGATCCATGTAGCCGACCGCCACGAGGTAGCCCGGACCGGCAAATGCGAACAGCTTTCGCCAGAATCCGGCCCCAAGCGGGATCGTGACCGAGCCGTGGACCTCTGGTAGGCTCAGGCTGGTGGCAGGGAGCCGCCAGCCACGTGACTTGATCGGGATGTCTGTTTGGGATGCCATCGACGAGTATTTTGACTAATCAAAATAATATCACGATCCCGTGACATCTGCTGAACCTCCGGCCGGCCACACAGATATGGCGTCCAAAACGTCGTGATCCTGGAACTGACGCTCGCCCTCGCGCTGCAATCGCCTGGATCCCCCGGCCAGGACGGTCCCTATCCGAGCCGGGTCGTGAACGTTCCACGGCTGATTGCCGAATCGATTGCCGGCAAGGCTGGCACCGCGAAGCTGAAGGCGTTCGAGGACGAGAAACGCAAGGCCCTGGCCGACAAGCAGGCGGCGGTTCAGCGGTTGAGTCAGGCGAAGGCCGCGCCCGCCGAAATCCAGCGCGCCCAGGTCGAACTCGAGCGCGCGACCCAGGACGCCGAAACGGATTTCGCCGCGCTCACGCGGCAGATGCAGCTGGATTTCGAAACACGGTTGACGCCGATCCTGCGGCAGATCCTGGATACCGACCACATCGGGATCATTTTCGACTACCCGCAGAAGCTGATCGTCTGGGCGTCGCCGGCAGCGGACATCACCGACGAGGTGATCGCTCGGCTCGACGCCGCCACGAAGAAACCGTAGCCCGCCCGAGCCGGCTCACTCCGCGAGCTTGTAGTCCTTGAACCGCTCGCGCAGCGCGCTCTTCTTGAACTTTCCCGCCGAGGTGCGGGGAATCGCGTCGATGTACTCGAACGCGTCGGGCAACCAGAATTTTGCAAATTGCGGCGCAAGGAAGGTTCTCAATTCCTGGGGCGTCGCCGTGCAATCGGGCTTGAGCACGACCGCCGCCAGCGGCCGTTCGCCCCATTTCGCCGATGCCACCGGAATGACTGCCGCTTCGGCGACCGCCGGATGCCCCATCAGCGCGCATTCGAGCGCGACCGAGCTGATCCACTCGCCGCCGGACTTGATCAGATCCTTCGCTCGATCCTGAATCTGGATCGTCGCGTCCTCGTCTATCGTCACGATATCGCCGGTCTTGAACCAGCCATCGTTGGTGAAGCGGTCGGCGCAGTCGGTGCGATTGAAATAGGCGCTCGCGATCCAGGGCCCGCGGACTTCGAGTTCACCCATCGACGCGCCGTCCCACGGCACCAGGCCGTCGTCGCCGCGGGCGCGGATTTCGACGAACGCCGAGGGCCGGCCCTGCTTCGCGCGGTATTGGTATTTCTCGGCGTCCGGTGCGTCGGCGAGTGCGGCCGACAGGTGGCAGATGCTGCCGAGCGGCGCCAGCTCGGTCATGCCCCAGGCGTGAACGATCTTGAGTCCGTGGCGATCGAAGGCTTCGAGCATCGCCCGCGGAACGGCCGCGCCGCCGACGAACATCGCGCGGATTCTCGACAGATCGAAGACGCCGCGGTTGGCGTCCAGGTACTGCAGCACCCCCATCCAGATCGTCGGCACGCCGCCGGTGACGGTGACGCGTTCGCCCTGAAACAGATCGACCAGGCTCGCCGCGTCCAGATGCGGACCCGGCATCACCATCTTGGCGCCGGCCATCGCCGCCGCGAATGGCATGCCCCAGGCGTTGGCGTGGAACATCGGGACGACCGGCAGCATCACGTCCGCTTCGCAGATGCCCATGCAGTCGGTCTGTGCGAGGCCGAGGGTGTGCAGGACCAGCGAACGGTGCGAGTAGAGGACGCCTTTGGGATTGCCGGTGGTTCCGGTCGTGTAACACATCGCGGCGGCGGCGCGCTCGTCTGGATCAGGCCGGTCGATGTCGCGCGGCGCTCCGGCCAGCAGCGCTTCGTAATCGAGATCGCCGGCGGGCAGCGGCCGCGTGGCGCCGATGATTACCGTCGTCCGCACCTTTACGCGGGGACGGATCTGCTCCCACAGCGGCAGCAGGCTTTCGTCCACCAGCACGACCTGGTCATCCGCGTCGTTGACGATGAAGGCGAGTTCGTCGGGGTGAAGACGAAGGTTCAACGTGTGCAGGACGGCGCCGGCGAGCGGAATCGCGAAATAGGCTTCGAGGTGGGCGCCGTGATTCCAGGCCAGGGTGGCG
>DASXIR010000065.1:0-1601 GCA_036497895.1 Vicinamibacterales bacterium
AGCAGATCGTCGCGGTGCACGCCGCGTACTTTCGCGCCGGTGCCACGATCGCGACGACCGCCAGCTACCAGGCATCGTTCGCAGGCTTTGCGGCCCGTGGGATCGTCCGAGACGAGGCCATCGCGCTGCTGCGCCGTAGCGTCGAACTCGCCAACACCGCGCGTGATGCAGCCGGCGCCAGCGACCTGTGCGTCGCCGCCTCGGTCGGACCGTACGGCGCGGCACTCGCCGACGGGTCGGAATATCGCGGCCGCTACGGCCTGTCCGTCGCGGCCTTGACGCGCTGGCATCGTCCCCGGCTGGAGGTTTTGGCCGACGCCGGCGCGGACGTGCTCGCATTGGAAACGGTGCCCGACGTCGACGAGGCCGAAGCTCTGGTCAACTTGGTGCGCTCGGTCGGCGTGCCGGCCTGGCTCAGCTACACCATCGACGGGACCCGGACCCGCGCCGGACAACCACTCGCCGACGCGTTCGCGGTGGCCGCCGGGGTCGACGAGATCGTCGCGGTCGGCGTCAATTGCTGTGCGCCCGACGACGTGCTCGCCGCTATCGCGATCGCCGATATCGGCAAGCCGATCATCGCCTACCCGAATAGCGGTGAGCGTTGGGACGGTCAGCGTCGCACCTGGATCGGTTCATCCCGTTTTTCCGCGCAGCGCGCATCACAGTGGATAGCCGCGGGGGCTCGCATCGTCGGCGGGTGCTGTCGGGTGCGGCCTGCCGACATCGCCGAACTGGCGAAGGTCGTGACGTAAGTCCGCCCGGCGAAACCTCAGGCGGTCTGCGCGGAGAGCTTCCGGTACTCCAGAACGGTGTCGATGATCCCGTAGTCCTTGGCCTCTTCGGCGGTCAGGATCTTGTCCCGGTCGGTGTCCTTACGGATCACCGAGGCGTCCTTGCCGGTGTGGTGGGCCAGCGTGGTCTCCATCAGCGTGCGCATCCGCTCGATCTCGGCGGCCTGGATCTCCAGATCGGAGAACTGGCCCTGGATCACGCCGGACAGCGACGGCTGATGAATCAGGACACGCGCGTTGGGCAGCGCCATCCGCTTGCCCGGCGTTCCGGCCGCCAGCAGCACCGCCGCCGCGGAAGCGGCCTGACCCAGACACACCGTCTGGATGTCGGCCCGCACATACTGCATGGTGTCGTAGATCGCCATCAGTGAGGTGAACCCGCCACCCGGCGAGTTGATGTACATGGTGATGTCGCGGTCGTGGTCCAGCGACTCCAGTACCAGCAGCTGCGCCATGATGTCGTTGGCCGACGCATCGTCGACCTGCACGCCGAGGAAGATGATGCGCTCCTCGAACAGCTTGTTGTACGGGTTGGACTCCTTGACGCCAAAGCTCGAGTGCTCGATGAACGACGGCAGGATGTAGCGCGCCTGAGGTTGGATCTGGGGATTCATTGGGCTTATCCATTGGTGATGTGTGCGGCGCGGGTGATGATGTGGTCGACGAAGCCGTATTCGAGGGCTTCCGGGGCGGTGAACCAGCGGTCGCGATCCGAATCCGCCTCGATGCGTTCGATCGGCTGGCCGGCGAATTCGGCGTTGAGCCGGAACATCTCTTTTTTGATGACGGTGAACTGCTCGGCCTGAA
>DASXIR010000066.1:0-4083 GCA_036497895.1 Vicinamibacterales bacterium
CAGCGGAACCGGCGAGGTGCGGATCTTCGAGCGCCTTCGCGAACGGATCGCACTCGCGAAAAGCGACATCGGCGCCCCCGACCCGCTCGGCGCTGATGAAGAACAGGCGAATGCCCGGCTGGCGATCGAGGGGGCTACACAAGATGCCGTTTGAATCAGCGCTCGTGACGAACAGGATCCTCAAAACTGAAGCGGATGCGGAAGCCGCGCGCGTCCGGCGGGCGCGCCAGCTGCTTCAGGCTGGCGACCGGCGAACGCTCGATCGGTGTGAGGCAGACGGCCCCTGGGTCCTGATCGCGCGACGTTCGGCATTGCGCCGGCGGCTGGGCGCACACATCGTGCTGATCTGGCGCGTCGGCTGCGACGACGGCAATGGTCGGCGCGTTGAATGGCAGCTAGTCGCAACCACTGTCGGTTTGACGCGGGACCTGCACCTCGACCGAGGCAAAAGGACCAGAACTCTTCGCGACATCGAGCAGAAGTCCCGCGAGGTCGTTGAGGCCGCAGACGCCTGGCAAGCCACTGCGGTCGAAACGGCCCGTTCCGTCGTACTGGCCCAGCTCGTTCGACAGCGCGCGATCGCGGCGGCCGGCGGCCACGGTTCGTTCGACGAAGGCGACGATACGGACCACTTTCAGGCCGGCCTGTTCGATCGGCGCGCCGAGCGCAGGCATCTGGTCTCGGCTGCGGTATCCGCCGCGATGCAGCATCAAGCCGCCGAGCGGATCGGGATCCTCGAGCGATCGGCGGCGATCAGTCCCGCTCACGCCGAACTCGTCCTGGTCGTCTTTCCGTAGTCATGCTGACCGGGATCGACGGCCGGCTGTTGTCGATCGCGTTTCTCGAGCGCCGCCTGGCGGTGGAAGGCCGCGTCGAGTCAGTCGAACCGTTGCGACGGCACCTGGTCGAGTGGCGCGCTGCGGCAGCAATGCTCGGGCCGGCCTCATCGGTACGCGTGCAGCTGCAGTCGGGCGCTGTCCCATTCTTTGGCGCTCTCGGCTTCGAACCGCCCTCATCGACACAATCCGCAGGCACGGCGCTCGCGGCGACGCTCCGAGCGAACGGTCGCGCGATCTCGCTGATCGTCGCGCCCTGGGGTGAGGCGTTCGATCCGCTCTGGCGCATCGCGGTCGGCGAGGCGGGGCGCCGCGGCGCACGCTGGTCCCTCATTTTTGACGGCCTTCGCCTCCGCATCGTGGACGCTGGACGGGTGTACGCCCGCCGCCATCTCGAATTCGATTTGGACATGGTCGTGGACGACCCGGGCTGCCTGCTCGCGTTGCTGCGGACCGCTGGCGCCGGCGCGCTCGGGGCCACTCCGGCCAGCGAGCTCTCGCTTGACGCGCTGGTCGTCGCCTCTGACCAACACGCGCTCGGCGTGTGCCAATCGCTCCGGCAGGGCGTGCTGTCCGCATCACGCGACGTGCTCGCGGCGCTGGTCTCGAGGCATCCGAGTCGCGAGCGGACCCGCCGGTCACACTCCGGTCCCGGCGAAAACGATGGCAGCTTCGAGCAGGCATTGACCATCGTGTACCGCATGCTGTTTTTGTTCTTCGCGGAAGCGCGGTCGCTGGTGCCGCTATGGCATCCGATCTACCGGGAGAGCTACAGCCTGGAGGCCCTCCGCGATGCCGCGGATCAGCGCCAGTCGCGTGGACTGTGGGAGACGATCCGGGCGATCGCCCGGCTCGCGCATTCCGGCTGCCGGGCCGGCGCACTTCATGTCACGCCGTTCAACGGCCGGCTGTTCGCGCCGTCGCGGACGCCGTTGGCCGAGCGTCGCGGCCTGGACGACGAAGCCGCGAGGCGCGCGGTGATGGCGTTGTCGACGCGACCCGCGGTCGACCGCGCCGGCCGCGAGCGCATCGCGTATCGCGACCTCGGCGTCGAGCAACTCGGCGCGGTGTACGAGACGCTGCTCGACTACGAACCGCGCATCGATGGAACGGGCGTCAGGCTCGAAGGCGGATCCGGGATCCGGAAGGCGACCGGCACGTTCTACACGCCACAGCCGATCGCCGACTATCTGGTGCGGCGGACGCTGGCTCCGCTGGTGCGTGACGCCGCGCCCGACGCCATCCTTCGATTGCGTATCGTCGATCCGTCGATGGGAAGCGGAGCCTTCCTGGTCGCCGCCTGCCGCTATCTGGCTCACGCCTACGAAGCCGCACTCGTGCGGACCGGCGCCTGCCACGCCAGCGACATCGGCGAACCGGAGCGAGTGGCTATACGGCGAACCGTCACCGAGCGCTCCCTGTACGGCGTCGATATCAATCCGATGGCCGTGCAACTGGCGCGGCTGTCGCTCTGGCTGGCGACATTGGCCGCCGATCGGCCACTCAGTTTCCTCGACCACCGTCTGCAGGTCGGTGACAGCCTGCTCGGGGCGTGGATCGCCAATCTGAAGCGTCCTCCAGACACTCGCACGGCGCGGGCGTCCGCGATGAACCTGCCGTTGTTCGATGAGGATGCAATCACTGCTGCACTGCAGACGGTACTGCCGGTGCGGTTTTCTCTGGAGTCTGCGCCGAGTAACACGATTGAGGACGTTCGCGAGAAGGAACGGGCTCACGCCGGAATCAGCCGCTCCGATTCCGCCCTGTCGCGATGGAAACGGGTTGCGCATCTGTGGTGCGCAGCGTGGTTTGCGGACAAGGCGGCGCCCTCGTCCGCATTCGGTGCGTTGTCGGACACCATCCTTACCGGACGGCCGGTTCTCCCGGCGCATGTCGCGGCACCGTATCTTGCAGCGGCCGACGCGGTCGGGGAAAGCCGGCGGCTGTTCCATTGGGAGCTCGAGTTTCCCGAGGTCTTCTTCGACGACTCCGGACGACGGCGAGTCAACGCCGGGTTCGATGCCGTGATTGGAAATCCGCCGTGGGACATGCTTCGTGCCGATGCCGGCGGCACCGAGGTTCGGAACAATGCACGGCTCGACACGGCGCCGATCGTCCGCTTCACTCGCGATTCGGGCATCTACAGCGCGCAGTCCGACGGTCATTCGAATCGCTACCAGCTTTTCGTCGAACGGGCGATTGCGCTCACGCGGTCCGGCGGCAGGGTCGGCCTGGTTCTGCCGTCAGGGCTCATCAGCGATCAGGGCAGTGCCAGGCTGCGCCGGATGCTCCTGTCGAAATGCGGGCTCGACGCCATCGTCGGACTGGACAACCATCGCGCGATCTTTCCGATCCACCGCAGCAGCCGCTTCGTGCTGCTCACGGCATCGCCGGGTGCGCCGACCGTCAGCGTCGCGTGCCGGCTGGGTCTCGACGATCCCGCCGAACTCGAATCGATAGCCGATGAGGACACGGAGCCGATCAGCGACGCGCCGATCCGGCTCACGCCGGCCGTTATCGAACGCATTTCGGGACAGGATCTCGCCGTCCCTTACCTTCGATCCGCCATCGACCTTCGCATCTTCGAACGCGCGGTCGCGCTGTTTCCGCCACTTGGCAGCGAGCGAGGCTGGGGGGCGCGGTTCGGTCGAGAGTTGAACGCAACCGACAATCGGGATCAACTGCGCCCGGGCGGCGCCGGCCTTCCGGTGGTCGAAGGCAAACATGTCGAACCGTTTCGGGTCGCACTGGCCGCGGTGCGTCATCGCATCAGCGTTACCGACGCCAAGCGATTGCTGCGCGACCGTTACCAGCATCCGCGGTTGGCGTATCGAGATGTCGCGAGCTCGACGAATCGACTGACGCTGATCGCGGCCGTGCTTCCGGCACAGTGCGCGTCGACGCACACAGTGTTTTGTCTACGCACGCAGTTGCCATCTCGACTGCAACACCTGCTCTGCGGTCTGTTCAACAGCTTCGTCGTCAACTATCTGGTGCGGATGCGGGTCACCACACATGTCACCACGAGGATCGTTGAGCAGATGCCGATTCCAATGTGGGACAACGCACCGCGGGTGGCGCGACGGATTGCGACACTGAGCCGCGCGCTGGCGAGGAGGTCGGGGCGGGAGACGCAGGCCATGCTCAACGCTCACGTCGCACACCTGTATCAGCTAGACGCGGCCGAGTTCGAACACATTCTGCAAACGTTTCCATTGATTCCGGCGGCCGAACGCACGTTGGCGAT
>DASXIR010000067.1:0-14561 GCA_036497895.1 Vicinamibacterales bacterium
GCCAAACTCGGCGGACAGGCCTGTCATGGGGTGTTCCTGGTCGTCACCGATCGCGACCGCCTTCGGCCAGTCGCCATGGGCGTCGAGATCGCGTCCGCGCTGTCACGCCTCTACGGACCGCAATTCAAGCTGGAGGACGCCACGCTGCTTCTGGGATCGAAGGCGAGCATCGCGAGAATCCGTGACGGCGAGAGCCCCACGTCGATCACGGCATCGTGGTCCGGCGATGAAACGCGCTGGCGGACCATCCGCGCCAAATACACGCTGTACTGAAATTGAAGAAGTGGGTGACCGGCTGATTCAGAGCAGCCAGGTCGGCTGATACAGCAGCACGTAGACGAGCACTCCGGTCACCGACACGTACATCCAGATCGGAAACGTCCAGCGCGCGATGCGCCGATGCTGTGTGAATCGTCCCTTCAGTCCCCGCGTCAGCGTGATGATCGCCAGGGGGACGACCGCCGCGGCGAGCGTGACATGCGTGATCAGAATCGTGAAATACAACGGGCGCACGAAACCCTGGCGGACGAACCGCACCGATCCCACCTGCGCGTGATAAACGAGATAGCACACCAGGAACAACGACGAGGTGATGAAGGCCGAAATCATCACCTTGCGGTGCAGCTCGATGCGACGCATCCGGATCAACACGTAGCCGGTCGCGAGGAGGATGCCGGAGAGGCCGTTCAGCGTGGCGTTGATCGCCGGCAGGTCGTGAACCGTCACAGATGGTTGCCCATCATCACGATCCACAACAGCGGCAGGTAGCTGATCGATCCGAGGAACAGCGCCCGCGCAGTGGCCTCGTTGCGCAGGTTGGCAAATCGCACGGCCAGCCACAGGATTCCTGCGCCGAGCACAAGCGCGACGCCCAGATACACGTTGCCGGCAAGCCCGTTGAACGCCGGGTCGAGGCTTGCGAGCACCAGCAGAATCCCCCAGTAGACCGCCTGCTTGCCGGCGCGCTTGCCCACGGGGTCGATCACCGGGAGCATCGGAAATCCGGCCAGACTGTAGTCTTCCCGGTAGAGCCATGCGATCGCCATGAAATGCGGCAGCTGCCAGCAGAACAGGATCGCAAAGAGCGCCGCCCCGCCGCGATCGATGCTGCCGTGCGAGGCTGTCCAGCCGATCAGCGCCGGCAGCGCGCCCGGCAGCGCGCCGACAATCGTGGACAGCGGCGTGCGCCGCTTCATCGGCGTGTAGATCGCCAGATACGTGATCAGCGTGAGGAATGCCAGCAGCGTTGACAGCCAGTTGGTGCACGCGGCGAGCAATGCGAGCCCGCCGATTGACAGCGCAATTCCGAAGTTGCGCGCGTCGGCTGGTGCGATGCGGCCGGCCGGCAGCGGGCGCATCCGGGTACGTCGCATCAACGCATCGGTATCGCGCTCGTAGAGTTGATTCAGCGCGGCCGCCCCGGCCGCGACCAGCGCGATGCCCAACACCGCCTCGGTCATTGCAACGAAGTCGATGACGGCGGTTGCGCCCAGGTAATAGGCAACTGCGCTTCCGGCGACGACCAGAAAATTCAGGCGCGGCTTGGTGAGCGCGAGGTAGTCGCTGATCGCGCTCGAGACGCGAGACGTCGCGGGAATCGGCAACGACGCGGCCTCGGCCGGCGTGTTTTTCACGCGTGCGCCCCGGAAACGGTCGTCGGGGTCGTGGTGGAGGTGGCAGGTCCGACGGCGCTGGCGAGAGGCGTAGGGGCGGAGGTTGCTCCACCAACTGGCCGAGCAAGCTCGGCCTCTAGAGCGCTAACCGGCCGAGCAAGCTCGGCCACTACGGCGGTCGGCTCGGATGCGAACTTCACGCGCCAGCTGCGCAGCGTGATAACCAGCGACGTCGTCAGCACCAGCGCGCCGCAGACGACGTGGAAACTGTTGATCCAGACGTCGCGGGCGGTGAGCACGGTCAGCGCGCCAAGCGTCACCTGCGTGGCCACCAGCGCCGCGATCAGCATCGCCGGTTTCGTCAACTCAGGCCGATCGCGATGGCGCGACCGGATCCACGTGCACAGTCCGACGATGCAGACGGTGACGAGGAGTGCGCCGACGCGGTGCGTGAAATGAATTGCGATTTGCGCGGACCAGTGATCCGGCACGAGGTGCCCGAACATCCACGGGAAGTCCGGTATCGCCAGACCGGCGCCGGTGTGGCGCATCGTCGCGCCGACGAGAATCTGGGTATAGACCAGCGCCGTCGTCGTGGTGGCGATCCGGCGAAGCGTCGGGTCGTCTACCGCGTTGTTGTCGGCGATCCAACGTGGCGATGTAAACAGCGCGATCGCCACGGTCATGCAGAAGAAAATCTCAGCCAGTCCAGCGTGCGCGGTCGAGATGGCAGCTGGCAGGTAGAACAGGACGGTGAGGCCGCCCAGCAGTCCCTGCGCCACGACCGAGCCGAGCGCCGCGACACCGAACCATCGGACCCAGCGCCGCGGGTCCGCGAACCACAGCCACGCCGCCATGATGATGGTGAGGAAGCCGACGCTGCTCGCGATCAGCCGGTGCCCGTGTTCGTAAAGGATGTTGGCAACCCACATCGACGGCGGGAACGTGAACATGTTCCAGCCGTAGCTCGTGGGCCAGTCGGGAACCGACAGCCCTGCGTCGTGACTCGTGACGAGGCTCCCCGCCAGAATCAACAGGACCGTGCAGGCGACGAGGAATTTCGAAAAGCGCTGGAGCATTTCTGAATGGCTGATGGCTAAAGGCTAATGGCTAACGGCGCGTGGTCCATCGACCATAGCCATCAGCCATTAGCATTCAGCCATGACGTGCGTTCTTAGTTCGTGGCGACCGCCACCGGCTTGAACGTGAAGGTGACGTCCTTCGACTCTTTCGCGCCGATCGTCACGCTCGCGGTCTGTGCGCCGAGCTTCTCGTGCCACGCTTCGAGCGTGTAGGTTCCGGGCGGCAGATCCTTCAGGTCGAACTTGCCATCCTTGTCGGTGACCTGGAAGTAGGGGTGGCTCACGACGCCGACGTAGGCATTCATCCAGCCGTGCACGTCGCACTTGAACGGCACCATGATTTCCTGGGCGGTGAAGGTGTGGGTCATCTTCATGCCCTGAATCGGCTGGCCATTGTTGAATTCCTGGTTGGCCTTGGGCATCGCGTGGATGTTGTGCAGCGTCGGATCGCTGTTGATGATTTCGAGCGGCTGCCCGACGCGCATCCCGAACACGTGCGGATGATAGCGGCACTCTTTCTGGTCGATGGTCGCCGGCGTGGTCGGCACGTCGAAGGAGTAGTTGCCAAGGCCGTCCTTGACGTAGACGAACACGTTGGCGAGCTTGCCGTCCGCGACCTCGTAGGTCTCCTGCGTCTGCGGCGTCTTGTTCTCACGCATGCAGACCGGATCGGCGTTCATCTTGATCGGTTCGTTGTTCGGCGCGGTGCCGTCGAACGAAACCACGCCCTTTACTTCTCCGGTCGTCGCGGGATCAACCTTCTGTCCACCGCCGGCTGCCGCGGACGCCGCCGTGTCGGCGGGCTTGCTCTCCGAACTTCCACCACCGCACGCGACGACGGTGGTCGCGAGCGCAATTCCGAGGACACCGACCCAAGCGTTACGTAGGCGCATTCAAAATCTCCTCAAAACAAAAAGGACTGTGAGTCAGAACAACAGACTATTCTACCTTGCTTCTTTGAGCTTCCGATCCACCCGGTCCGTCATCCAGTGCGGATCCCACCACTCGACCGGATTGACCATCCGCCCGCCGACCAGCATCGTGAAGTGAACGTGATCGCCTCCGGCCAGGCCGGTCGAGTCGCTGCGGCCCAGCAGCTGCCCGCGGGTGATCTTGTCCCCGACCTTCACGTCGAACGACATCATGTGGCCGTAGAGCGACTGCACGCCCAAGCCGTGATCGATGATCACGCAGTTGCCGTAGATGCCGAGCCAGCTGGCGTTGAGGATGATGCCGCTGTTGGCGGCGAGCACCGGCACGTGCTCGGTGACCGCGAGGTCGAAGCCAAGGTGGGTCTGCTGATCCACCTCCTTGCCTTTGTAGATGTAGGTGCGGTGGTCGGCGAAGCTCGCTTCGACCTTTGAATTCCCCATCTGCGTGAACGGTCCTTCCCACAGACGGGAGGGCGAGGTTTTTGCCGCCATCGCCGCGATCTCGTCGGCGTTGATTTTGCGCAGCTCGCCGTTGATCCTGAGAAACGCCGCGAGCATCTCCGGACTGTCCTGCGGCGGCGCGGTCATCTTCAACTCTGGTGAATGCTCGATGATGTCGGGCACCACGCGATTGATGAACTTGTCGTCTATCTCGATCCGGCTTTTCTTGAACGGCTTCTCGAAGACGTTGTCGACGAACGTGGCCTTGGCCTGATTGCCGGCCTCGTCGCGCGCGAATGCGACGATCGGCGTGTTCAGTGGCTGATCGTAGAGCAGCGCGAAGAACGCGACCTTGAGCGCGGGATCGGCGCCCTCGACGCCGGCGCCGGTCGCCGGAAAACCCGGGTATTCGATGTCGCCGACGCGCACCCCGGACATGACGTCGGCCGGCGTCGCCTTGTAGACGACCATTTCAGAGCCGCCGTGGTTCACGTAGTGATGAGTGGAGAGGACGGCGATGCGCGGCGGATCGAGCCGCACCTGAAATTCCCGGGATGCCGTGCTGGTCAGCTTCGTCAGGTTGAGAAACGACGGCCGCGTCGCCGATACCAGGATCTTCGCCGGCCCTGACTGCAATTCCGGCAGGTTCATCTTGCCGATGGCGCGCGCGATGCGAATCTGATTGCGGTTGACCGGTGTCACGGTGGCCGTCTCCGGCTTGTCGAGCGTGAACAGTGGAACAGTCTTGCCGTTCTGCTCGAGCGAAACCGTGAGCGACGTGAAGCGCGCGTTGGGCGCTTCCGCCGTCAGTTCGACTGCGCCGGTCTGACCGACGACGTGTTCGGGCTTGACGATCACGAGCACGGGCGGCGTGCCGCGTGCCGCGACGGCATAGGCGCCGCCCAAACCGAGGGCCGCGAGGACGATGAGCAGAAGGAGCCACCGGAACATGGACTCCATCATACAAGTTTGGTAAAATGCGAGGTTCGGGACGGCGAGTGGCGGTATCGTCTAGGGGTCAGGACACGTGGTTCTCAGCCACGGGACCGGGGTTCGATTCCCCGTACCGCTACCATCATTCATAGATCGTTCGATCGACTCGACAGCAGTTTTTCCCTTCATTCCAGCCCCGGCCGTTGGCCGGGGCTTTTTAGTTTTGGGGAAGGTCAAGCATGTCGCCGGTGACCTACTCCGCCCAAATCAGCACCTGAGAGTTGCGGCGATCGGCATGATCGAGGATGAGCCCGGGACCCCGGCGCTCCAGATCGTCGACCGACAGGTGCAGCCGATCCGAATCGAAATCGACTCCGTTGTTGACCAAGGACAGGTTCTTCGACGGCGCCAGCCGCACCAGCCAGAACGGGATCGCGACGTGGACCAGCTTGCCGGCGTTCGAATCGTAGACGAGCACGCGAAGCGTTTCGAGCTTGGTCGCGGGCATCGATTCCGGGATCCTCTCGCGGTGGACGATGGCATCGTCGCGACCGCGAATCTCGATCAGCGGCTGCTGCCCCGCGAAACGCTGCCGCGCGGCGTCGAATTCCCTGGCCGCGGCGTCCGATTCGGCAGCCTCGGTCCTGATGTGTCGCGAGAAGAAATACGCGGTGCCTCCGACCACGGCCACCGCGAGGATGCCGATCAGGATGATCGAGGCGACGACGATGGAGATCCACGTTTTCCGGTTCGTGCCGCTCATGGCGCTATCCATCTAGACGACGGGATCGCCAGCCGGGTTCGCATCACTTCAGGAGCCGCCGCGCCTCGTCGGCGGTGTTCGGATCGTTGTCCTCGTCGCAGAGGGCGATCGCGTCCTTGAATTCGCTGGCCGCCGCGGGTTTGTTGCCGGTCTTCAGGGCGAGCTTGCCCAGCTCGAAATGGCTGCGGCCGTGGACCCATTTGCGGCCGTCCAGGCGAATCGACTGCTGCAGCTCGGTGGTCGCCTCGGCGGTCTTGCCGAGCGCCGCCCGTGCAGCACCCAGCTTGTAGGACCAGAGCGCGTCCTCGCCGTACATCCGCGGCCGGTGGTCGTCCGCGAATCGAGCCATTCCCTCGCTGAGAAACCGTTCCGCCTCCGCTGCCTTGCCGGCGCGAAGGCTGGTCGAACCGGTCTCCAGCCAGACCAGCCGGTTGCGTGGAAATTCCTCCCGCAGAAGCCGCAGCTGCGTCAACGCATCGTCGTATCGGTGTTCGCGGTTGTACATCAGAATCAGCGCGAACCGCGCGTCGGACTGATTGTCGCCGCCATACGCGGCCGCGCCCTCGATTAGCGCCATGCCCTTTTCCTTACCGCCGCCGAAGCCCGCCATGTACGCCACCATCCGAAGCGGCATCGACAATGCGGCCACGATGTAGCGGTAGGTGCCGACGATGAGGCCGGCGTCCTTCCGGTCGGGTGCCAGCGACAGCACCTTTTCGTGCTCGTCGTACGCCTCGTGCGCCGCGCGGAACGCGCCCATCACGCTGCCTTCCACGGTCGCGGTGTAGGAGGCCTTGAGGCCGACGGCCGCGCCGAGCTGGAAGTGCGCGTCGGCATTGCGTGGGTCGGCCGCAATCTGGGCCCGGGCGATGGCGGTGGCGCGGTCGAGCGCCTCATGAAAGCCGGTGATCGTTTCCGGCGGGGGAGGCGGCAGTTGCGCGGTGCTCGGCTTGTTCGGACGTCCCAGGTAGTCATCCACCGTCATGTTGCCGCGGCGGAAGGTGATGCTGAGCCACAGTGAGGTCGCGAGTCCACGGTAGGCCGCCGCATCCTGAGGGTCGGCGGCAACCGCCTGCCGGAACGTGGCGAGCGCGACGTCGTGATCGAGGCTGAGCATCGCGAAGGCCGCTTTGGCCCGGAGCGCGCTCGATTCCGGGTTGGCTACGGCCGGCGATGGCCATCCGATCGCCGTAATCAAGACCAGCGCGCACCCGGCGTTCGCCCGTCGTACGGAAACCATTTGCGATCGATCTTAGCCCGCCGGACTGAAACCGTAAACGGGCCTCCGGGCAGTACTTGCGCCGCTTGTGCCTTCTGCATACAATCGCCACTCCTATCGATCAGTCTTCCTGATAAGGAGTCCGGCGTTGGACAACGCGATCAGCCACGGGAGCGCCGCGCATGCTCATGAACATGCGCACGCTGAACACGAGGAACTCGGATTTTGGCGAAAGTACGTCTTTTCCCAGGATCACAAGGTCATCGGCATCCAGTACACGATCACCTCGCTGCTGTTTCTCCTGTTCGGTTTCACCCTGATGATGATCATGCGGTGGCAGCTGGCCTATCCAGGAAGGCCGATTCCGCTGATTGGCCTCTGGCTGGGGCAGGACCGCGCGCCGATGGGCATCATGCTGCCCGAGTTCTACAACCAGCTGGGCGCGATGCACGGCACCATCATGGTGTTCCTCGGGGTGGTGCCACTGGCGGTCGGCGGCTTTGGCAATTTCGTGATGCCACTGCAGATCGGCGCACCCGACATGGCGTTCCCCAAGCTCAACATGATGAGCTATTGGGTGTATTTCTGTGGCGGCGTCACCATGCTGGCGAGCTTCTTCCAGCACGGAGGCGCGGCGCAGTCCGGCTGGACCTCCTACGCACCGCTTTCCGTCATCTCGCCCGGACAAACGATGTGGCTGATCGGCATGATCTTCCTGATCACGTCGTCTCTGCTCGGGTCGGTGAACTTCATCGTCACCATCGTGCAGTTGCGGGCCAAGGGCCTCAGCTGGATGCGGCTGCCGTTTTTCGTGTGGGCGCAGTTCGTGACGTCGTTCCTGCTGCTGCTCGCGTTCCCGCCGCTCGAAGCCGCTGGCGTGCTGCAGCTGATGGACCGTCTTGCCGGCACCAGCTTCTTCATGCCGAGCGGCCTGGTGGTCTCGGGCAAGCCGCTGATGCTGTCCGGCGGCGGCAACCCGCTGCTGTGGCAGCACCTGTTCTGGTTTCTCGCGCACCCCGAGGTCTACGTCCTGATCCTCCCGGCGATGGGCATCGTCGCCGAGATCATCGCCAACAACACGCGCAAGCCATTGTGGGGTTACAAGGCGCTGGTGTACTCGGTGACGTTCCTCGGTTTCATGTCGTTCATCGTGTTGGCGCACCACATGTTCATGACCGGCATGGGCACGACGATGAGCGCGTTCTTCCAGACCACGACGATGATCATCTCGATTCCGTCGGTGGTAATTCTGACGGCGCTGCTGCTGTCGCTGTTGGGCGCGTCGATCCGTTTCACCACGCCGATGCTGTTCGCGCTGGCGTTCCTGCCGATGTTCGGTATCGGCGGTCTCACCGGCCTGCCGCTCGGCCTGGCACCTTCCGACATCCACCTGCACGACACCTACTACGTCATCGGGCATTTCCACTACGTGGTGGCGCCGGGGACGATCTTCGCGCTGTTCGCCGGCATCTACTACTGGTTCCCGAAAGCAACCGGCAAGAAGATGAACGAACTGCTCGGGCGCATCCATTTCTTCGGCTCGTTCATCTGCATCAACATCGTGTTCATGCCGATGTTCATTCAGGGCCTGGCCGGCATGAATCGCCGCATGTATGACG
Source organism: Vicinamibacterales bacterium (assembly GCA_036497895.1). Taxonomy (GTDB): domain Bacteria; phylum Acidobacteriota; class Vicinamibacteria; order Vicinamibacterales; family CAVVIG01; genus CAVQFC01. Next base: position 8,603 of record DASXIR010000067.1, read on the forward strand.
GCGGCGCACTGTACACGCGCAACGCCGGATTGCCGCTGAAACTGAACATCGTGATCGGCATGGCGGCGTGGACGCTGGGCCTCTGCCAGCTGCCGTTCATCGTCAATTTCTTCGCCAGCATGAAGTGGGGCAAGCCGGTCGATCGCAACCCGTGGGAAGCGACGACGCTCGAGTGGGCGGCGCCGTCGCCGCCGGGACACGGCAACTTCCTGACCGAGCCGATCGTCTACCGCGGGCCCTACGAATACAGCGTGCCGGGCGCCGCGAAAGACTTCACTCCCCAGTTCGAGCCGGAGAAGGCGTAGTCCATGAATATTCCGTTTACCGTCGAAGAGCGTCCGGATACCGGGCTGACCAACGGCAAGCTCGGCGTCTGGTTGTTCCTGGCGTCGGAAGTCATGCTGTTCGGCGCCCTGTTCTCGACCTACATCATCCTGCGCATGGGCGCCGTCGAATGGCCGCATGGCGAGCTGAACGTCAAGCTTGGCGCGATCAACACCGTGATCCTGATCAGCTCGTCGGTGACCATGGTCATGGCCTGGGCGTCGCTGAAGTTGAACGACTTCGGCAAGCACAAGCTCTATTTGATTGCGACGTTCGTGCTGTCAGGCATCTTCCTCGTCAATAAGTATTTCGAGTACGCGGATCACTTCGCCCGCGGCGAAGGGCCCTGGCACAGCACGTTCCTGGCGATTTACTTCACGCTGACCGGGCTGCATGGGATCCACATCCTCGGCGGCATGGTGGTGATGCTGTATTTCATCGGGCCGGGCGCTCGTCTGTGGAAGAAGAACCCGGAGCAGTTCACGAACCGGATCGAAATTACCGGGCTGTACTGGCACTTCGTGGACCTGGTCTGGATCTTCCTGTTCCCGATTTTGTACTTGCTGTAGCACGTAGTGTCCGCCTTCGGGCGGACCTGGCGTCCGCGCTGACGCGGACCGTGGAGAACGCATGCATTCGGATCCGGAAGCCGTCAAGAAATCGATTCGCACTTACATGATGGTGGGTGCGTCGCTGCTCGTCTTTACCGGCATTACGGTCGCGGCAAATGCGCTGCACCTGGCGGTGCCGGCAGCGGTCGCGGTGGCGCTGATTATCGCGACGACGAAGGGATCGATGGTCGCGTCGATCTTCATGCACCTGAGTCACGAGAAGAAGTGGATCTATGGCGCGCTCCTGTTGACGGTGGTCGGATTCATCATCCTGATGACTGTTCCGATCTTCACGATCATGGACCACATCGGCACGCCTGGCCAGGCAGTGGGCGTCGCCGCGGCGCCCCACGCGGAGCACTGAGATGTCGCTGCGGGCCTTTCACCTGTTGTTTATCGCGCTGTCGGTTGTCCTCGCAGCGTTCTGCGCTGCCTGGTCGGTCGGGATGTATCGCGCCGCACACCAGGTGATCTACGTGCTGTCTACGGCGGGTTCGCTCGCCGGTGTGGTCGGCCTGAGCATGTATGGTGCGGCGTTTCAGCGCAAAACGAGGGAGCTGTAGTATGCGGAAAATCTTCGGCATCCTGATGCTGCTGCTCGCCGTGCCACGGGCAGCGCTTGCCTGCCCGGTCTGCTTCGGCGACAGTAACTCGCCGCTGGCCATCGCGACCAACATGGGCATCATCGCCATGCTGGTGGTCGTCGCCGGCGTGCTCGGCGGGTTCGCGTCGTTCTTCATCTACCTGATGCGGCGCGCCAAACGCGTCGCAGCGCAGGAGGGAATCGCTCAATGCTGAACTACCTGGGGCTGCCGGTTCAGGCGTCGACCCACGCCGGCGAAATCGATCAGATGATCTCGCTGGTGCACTGGCTGATGCTGGTGCTGTTCGTCGGCTGGGGCTTGTACTTCATCTTCGTGCTGTTCCGCTTCCGCAAGAGCGCCAACCCGAAGGCCAGCTACAGCGGCGCGAAGGGGAAAATCTCGAAGGGCACCGAGGTCGCGGTGGCGCTGATCGAAGTGCTGCTGCTCGTGTTCTACGCGATTCCGGCGTGGGCCAAGCGCGTCAAGGCGTTTCCCGCCGAAAACGAGGCGGTGGTGGTGCGCGTGGTCGGCGAACAGTTCGCGTGGAACGTGCACTATCCGGGGCCGGACGGGAAGTTCGGCCGCACCGATGTCAGTCTGGTGAGCGCCGACAACCCGCTCGGGCTCGATCGCAAGGATCCGAACGCCAAGGACGACATCACGACCGTCAATCAGCTCAACCTGCCGGTCGACCGCCAGGTGCTCGTCCATCTCTCGACCAAGGACGTGATCCACAGCTTCGGCCTGTTCGAGATGCGGGTCAAGCAGGACGCGATCCCCGGAATGCAGATTCCGGTGTGGTTCATCCCGAACCGCGTCGGCGATTACGAAATCGCCTGCTCCCAGCTGTGCGGCCTGGGCCATTACCGAATGCGCGGCTTCCTCACGATTCAGACTGCGGCGGACTACCAGAAATGGTTCGACGCGCAGGAAAAGGAACTGCACCCGCCTGCGGCCACAGCGACGCCTACGCCGTAGGGACGTTCTTTACAGCGTAAGTTCCTGCCCGATTCCTCGTTCGACGGCGCGCCGATACGCCAGGTCGGCCGCCGTCACATCCTCTACCGCCAGCCCCAGACTCTTGAAGATCGTGACATCGGTATCGGTCTGACGGCCGTTCGCCTTCCCGGCGATCAGTTCGCCAAGCTCGCCGATGACGTGCTCCGGCCCGAATCGTCCTTCCTGAATCCCAAGGACGACGTCGCCGGATTCGACCAGCGCGGCGACACGCGAATCGACGAACACCCGGGCTCGCGCCACCAGCGCCGGATCCATCTCGCGCTGGTTCGGCCGGGTGGCGCCGACCGAGATGACGTGCGCGCCCGGTTTCACCCAGCCGTTCTCGAGGACTGGCGTTGGCGACGCGGTCACCAGCACCACGATGTCGGCCCCCACGACCGCCTCGCCGGGGTGATCCACCGCAGCCACCTTGTACGACGCGTCCGCCTGCGCGGCCTCGGCAACGAACCGATCCCGGCGCTCCTGGTTCGGGCTCCAGACAGTCACCTGGCGCAACGTGTGGACGCGGGCCAGCGCCTCGAGGTGGCTGCGTGCCTGGACACCGGATCCGATGATCGCAACCGATCCCGATGTCTTGCGCGCCAGCAAGCGGGAAGAGACCGCAGACACAGCGGCCGTACGCGCTTCGGTGATGTAGCGTCCATCGAGCAGCGCCACCAGGGCCCCGGTGTCAGGATCGAGCAGGACGATGGTGGCGAGGTGCGAGGGCAGGCCGCGCGAGGCGTTGGCGCCGAACACGGTAACCAGCTTGGCGCCCAACGCCGCTTCTCCTGCGCCATCTTTCGCGGCCTGCACGAGGGCCGGCATGGTCCCGAAGAACGCGTGATCGCCGCCCATTGAAATCACCGAGCGCACCGGCTGCACCACGCGTCCTGTGGAGAAACGCTCGAGCGCCGATGTCATGGTGTCGATGAGGTCGTCCATGGTCAGCACCGCTCTCACGTCGGCTTCATTCATCAGTCGAAATCGGATGGACACGTGCTGCTCCTATGAGGTACGAGGTGCGTTGTGCGAGGTGCGTGGCATGGAGCGAGGTGCGTCGCGCGCGCGCGTTCGACGGTCATGCCGCGGTCGGTGACGTGCACGCGGTCACCGCTTCACGGATTGTATTCGAGTGGATGGTGACGATGGCGTTGACGTCAGGTGCATAACCGCCGCTCATGGCCACCGCAACCGGAATCGCGCGGCGCCGGCAGGCATCGAACACCAGACGATCGCGTTCGCGTAACCCGTCGATAGTCACTTTGAGACGACCGAGCCGGTCACCTTCGTACGGATCCGCGCCGGCCAGGTAGAAGACGATGTCAGGACGCTGCTGGTCGAGGGCACGAGGCAGGTGCTCGCCAAGTGCCGATAGATACTCGTCGTCACCCGCGCCATCTTCGAAGGTGACGTCGAGGTCGCTGACTTCCTTGCGAAACGGGAAGTTGTTCGCGCCGTGGAGCGACAGGGTAAAAACCGCCGGCTGATTACTGAAAATCGCGGCCGTGCCGTTGCCTTGATGGACATCGCAGTCGACGACAACAGCTTGTCTGATATGGCGGTCGCGAAGCAGAACCGCGGCCGTCACCGCCACATCGTTGAATACACAGTAGCCCTCGCCGTGGTCGCGGAAGGCATGATGCGTTCCGCCAGCAAGGTTTGCCGCGACCGCGAACGAGCGTGCCGTGGCGGCTTCAAGGCCGTCACGCATCGAAGCCGGATCGCTGTGGCTCGCGACGTTCAACACATTCATTGCCGCGGCGAGCGTCGCGCCGACCGAACGCCTCGAGCGCTCGACCATCATCGGCGACCAGGGAAAGCCGATGCGGCGCTGCGCCTCGGCCGACAGAGTGCCGCCGGCCACGGCGTGGACATATTCGGCGTCGTGGACCAGACCCAGGTCCGCCCAGTCGATCGCGTGGGGCACATGCAGGTCGTCAAGTGTCAGCACGCCCTCGTCCACCAACCGCTGCCGCAGCAGCTGATACTTCGCCATCGGGAACCGATGATGGTCCGGCAGCGGCAGGACGAAAGTGTCGGAGTAGTAGGCCTTCATATTCAGAATTACGAGGTGCGAGGTGCTGCCTGCCAGGTGCTACAGTTTTACCCAATGGTGCGACTCAAGACAATCGACGCTCACGCCGCCGGCGAGCCGTTGCGGCTCATCGTCGACGGATTCCCGTCGCCGCGTGGCAAGACGATGCTCGCCAAACGTGAGTGGGTCAAGGCCAACGCGGACCATCTGCGGCGCGCCTTGATGCTCGAGCCTCGGGGTCATGCGGACATGTACGGCGCACTCCTCACTGAGCCGGTGTCGGACGGCGCGCACGCGGGCGTCCTCTTCATGCACAACGAAGGCTACAGCACGATGTGCGGACACGGCATCGTAGCCGTGACGACGATCGCGCTCGAGCGCGGCATCATCATGCCAGGCGGCGACGGTAATGAGATCGTTTACGACTCGCCGGCTGGACAGATCCGGGCTCGCGCGCGGTTTTCGTCGGGTGAGTCAGGGGATGAGGAGGCGAAGCGAGTTGAGAGCGTCGTATTTCTCAACGTGCCGTCGTTTGTGTTCGAGGGTGGTCTGAGCGTCAAGATCGGCACGCGGCAGGTTCGGGCGGATGTTGCGTTCGGCGGCGCGTTCTACGCGATCGTCGACTGCGAAGCGGTGGGCCTGCCGATCGACGTGCCCCACCTGCCGGAACTGCGCCGCGTCGGAATGGAAATCAAACACGCCATCGAGGCGGCGGTCACGGTCGCCCATCCGGTCGAGCCTGGTCTAGCCGGCATCTACGGCACCATTTTCACCGGGCCACCGAGCGACGAGCGAGCCGATCTCCGGAACGTGACGATCTTCGCGGATGCGGAAGTCGATCGCTCGCCGTGCGGGACCGGAACGGCCGCGGTGATGGCGGTGGTCGATGCGATGGGCCTGCTGAGCGCAGATCGGCCGTTCGTTCACGAAAGCCTGATCGGCACGCGCTTCACGGGACGCGTCGCATCACGAACGACGGTCGGCGATTTCGAGGCGATCGTTCCGGAGATCGAAGGGTCGGCATGGATCACCGGCGAGCATACGTTTCTCGTCGACGAGAACGATCCGTTGAAGGAGGGATTCCGGATCTGAAAGCCTGATCTCACCATCCGATCGCGAGGCCGTCCTTGCGCACATCCGATCCGCCCATCAGCACACCCGTCCGCGGGTCGAGCAGGATACCCTGGAATCCGCCAAACGCACCGCCGGGGTTGGCGTTCCAAAACACTTTGTGCCCCCGTTGGATGAGCGCCGCGCGCACGGCTTCCGGTACGTTGCTCTCGACCTGCAGCCCGTTATTTCCGTGGGTGACGCGCGCGGCTTCGCCGCCTTCCTGCACGTTCATGCCGAAGTCGATCAGGTTGACGAGCACCTGGGTGTGGCCCTGTGCCTGATGGTCGCCG
>DASXIR010000068.1:0-15022 GCA_036497895.1 Vicinamibacterales bacterium
GAAGACGCCGTTATCGTCGGTCAGCATGCCGCGACCGCCCTCGAGTTCAGCGGCGGCCGCAAACACGCGCGCCCGTTTGACCGGACGTCCGTTGTCGCCCGCGACCACATGACCGGTGATCCTACCGGTCGGAACCGGCGCAGCTTCCTTCTGCGCGGAGGTGTCGCGGGCGGGCTGCTGCTGCGCGCCGACGCTGGCGGCGAACGCGAGGAGCAGACAGGCGATGGTACGCGTCATCACTGTATCTATTAGACGCGAAGCCAACCGAGCGAGTTGACTGTCACGGTTTTTTCATTGTGATCGCGACCCAGCCCTCGTCTTCCCGCTCGCGTTCGACGCTGACTGCCGGGGCCAGCGACGCGACGACGGCATCGCGCTCGTGAGACTGAAGGCCGCTGACCACCAGCCGGCCGCCGGGTTTCACGGCAGCGAGCAACACCGCGGCCGACCGGATCAGCAACGCACCGGTCAGGTTCGCGACCACGACGTCAGCGACTGCAAGAGGCACTGCGGCGAGATCGGCAACCTCGAACGTCACGCAACGCGCCGCCGGGTTCAACGGCAGGTTGTCGCGTGCGGCCTGGACGGCGTCCTCGTCGCTGTCGATGCCGACGGACTGCGCCGCGCCCAGACGATCAGTGGCGAACGCCAGGACTCCCGATCCGGTGCCGACATCGAGCACTGAACGGCCGTCGAGATCGAGTTGCTGCAGCGCGCCAAGGCAGAGGCGAGTAGTGGCGTGATGCCCGGTGCCGAATCCCATCGACGGCAGGATCACGATCGTTGAGGTGAGGGCGTTCGCAGCGTTCGGCGCGGCGATCGCCCAGGGCGGCGCGACGGTGAGGCGGCCGACCGTGACTGGCAACAAGTTGTCCTGGGAGCGGCGGGCCCAGTCCTCGTCAGGAACATCGACCGCGTGTACTTCGAAGCTCGCGGTGATCGCGGCAGCTGCAGCGTCGCGGGAAGCGGCGGTCGAGAAGAACAGTCGAACCATCCCGCCGCTTTCGTCCAGGGCGATCGGGGCGAAGTCGTCGACGATCGCGAGCAGGAGGTCGGACGATGCAGTGCGGACGTCGAGTGCAGGATAGTGCTTCACCTAGCCGAACATGTCCTTGACGCGATCGAAGAGGTTGCGCTCGTCCTGCGACTCGTCAACCCGCGCACGGGGCTCGAATTTTTCCGGCGGCAGCGCCTTGGTCAGCTGCTCGATCAGCTGACGCTGTTCCTTGTTCAGTTTTTTCGGCGTGCGCACCTGGACCGTGGCGAACAGGTCGCCGCGTCCATGTCCGTTGACGTCGGGCATCCCCTTGCCTTTGAGCCGCAGCGTCGTGCCGGTCTGGGTGCCTTCGGGAACCTTCACGCGTTCCTGTCCATCGAGCGTCGGCACCTGAATTTCGCCGCCAAGCGCCACCGTCGTGAAGTTGACCGGAATCTCGCAGAACAGGTTCAGGCCATCGCGACGGAAGAACTCGTGCTCGTGCACCTGGATCACGACATACAGATGGCCGGACGGCCCGCCGCCCGATCCCGCTTCGCCTTCACCCTGCAGCCGCAGCTGCTGTCCGGTCGAGATGCCGGCCGGAATCTTGACGGTGATCTTGCGTTCGCGCGCGACGCGGCCGGCGCCGCGGCATGCGGTGCACGGCTTGGTGACGACTTTGCCGGCGCCGCGGCACTGCGGGCAGGTGCGGGCAACGGTGAAAAATCCCTGCTGGAACCGAACCTGACCGTGTCCCTGACAACCCGGGCAGGTGCTCGCCGACGATCCGGGTGCGGATCCCGAACCGTGGCAGGTCTCGCAGTTTTCCTGGCGTGGAATCTGAATCGACGTTTCGGCGCCGGTCGCGGACTCTTCGAACGTGATCTCGAGGTCGTATCGCAGATCGGCGCCGCGCTGTGGACCGCCTCGCCGCCGGCCACCGCCGCCAAACAGATCGCCGAAACCGAAGATGTCGCCGAGGCCGCCCAGGATGTCTTCGAAACCGTTGAAGACGCTCGGATCGAATCCGCCGGCCCCGCCGGCGCCGGCTGCGCTCACGCCCTGATGACCGAAGCGATCGTAAAGGCCGCGCTTCTGTCCATCGGCGAGCACTGAATACGCTTCGGCCGCTTCCTTGAATCGCTCTTCCGCCACCTGGTCGCCCGGGTTGCGATCCGGGTGATATTTCATGGCGAGGCGGCGATAGGAACTCTTGATTTCGGTGTCGGTGGAAGTGCGCGTGACTTCCAGGATCTCGTAGTAGTCGCGTTTGCTCACGCCTTTGCCACCTTCACCATCGCCGGCCGCAGCAGACGGTCACCGAGCTTGTAGCCTTTCCGCAGCTCGCCGATCACCTCGCCGTCACGGTGATCCGGGCTGACCTCGTGGAGGACCGCCTGATGGAGATTCGGATCGAAGTCGGTGCCGAGCGCCTCGATTGGCGTCACCCCCTGCTTCCGCAGCAGGTCGCGCAGCTTGCTGTGAATCAGTTCGACGCCCTTGCGGTAGGCGCCGCCGCCTTCGCCGGCGTCGACCGTGACCGCCAGGTCGAAATCGTCCACGACCGCGAGCAGATCCTGCAACAGATCGACGACCGCCCGATCGCCCTGTTCACGACGCTCCCGTTCGATCCGTTTCCGGTAGTTCTCGAACTCGGCAGTCTTGCGCAGCAGGCGATCCCGGTAGTCGTCGCGATCGCGGGTCAGGACGTCGATTTCGGGACCCGGGGCCTCCGGCGTCGCATCCGGGGGGGTGTCGGTCAGCGGTTCGTCAGGCATTTCGGCAACTCTCAATATCAACTGTCAACTCTTTGGCGTTCGCGGTCAACTCGAGCAGCTCGAGTTGAGCCTTGAACGCAGAGAGTTGCGATTAGTTCGGATCCCGGAGCATGCGTGAGACCGCCTGCGCGGCTCCGTCCACGACGGAGATCGCCCGCGAGTAGCGCATGCGCGTCGGGCCGATCACTCCAACCGTCCCGATCCCGGAACCATCGTTGTAGGTAGAAAGGACCAGGCTGAACGGGCGAAGGTTCGGATTGAGGTGTTCAGCGCCGATCACGACCGTCACTCCGGGTCCGTCGATGTATTCGTTGAGCAGCTCGAGCAGCTTCTGCTTTTCCTCGATCATCAGCATGAGCGCCTGCAGCGTCTGCACCGCCAGCCCCGTCGCATCGTCCAAAAGGGAAGAGGCGCCGTCGAGGAAGATCGTCCGGTCGTCCGGCAGATCGCTGAATGTCGAGGTCGCGAGGCGCATCGCCCGGGCCAGCAGCGCATCGTACAGCAGACGCTCCTCGTTGATCCGATCGAGGACGGCCTCACGCGCGCGGTGGAGCGGTAAGCCCGAGAACTCCGCATTGAGGTAGTTCGCCGCGTGACGCAGTTCGTCGGCGCTCAGCGTCTCGCCGACGTCGATCACTTTCTGGATCACGTGACCGCCGCTCGCGACGATGACGACCAGCACCCGAGTCGCGCCGAGCGGCACGAACTCGACGCGATCGAACGTCGCGGCCTCGTGCGCCGGCCGTACCGCGAAGCCGACGCTGCGCGCGGCCTGCGACACCATCAGCGACACCTGCGGCAGCATCGAATCGAGCAGGCGGTCAGGGCTGTCGCGGCGAAGACGCGCCTCGACCGCTGTTGCGGTGCGTCCGGTTCGCTTGGCTTCGAGCAGCATGTCCACGTAGAACCGGTAGCCGCGGTCGGTCGGCACCCGGCCGGCCGAGGTATGCGGCTGCGCGACGAACCCGTCCTCTTCAAGCCGGGACAGGATGCTGCGCACCGTCGCCGACGATACGCCGAGACCGGCCGCACTGACCAGTAACGACGATGCAACGGGCTCACCCGAAGTGATGTACTCGCGGACCAGGGCCGCCAGGACCCGCTTCGACCGATCGGCAGCGTCTTGGGACATGTTTTGGTTGGCAGTCCTCGCGCGAGACTGCTAACCGATTATACAACAGCCCGGCCCGTCTCGCGTGGAAGGTCCGTCTCCTGTGCGACTTAAGACGAGTGCCTGGTGGTAAGAGGTCCAGATCGCAACCGTCGGACTGCGAGCTTTACCCAACAGCCTGGCATCGACATCTCCAAGTCACCCGTACTGTTTGACAGTCACATCACGCTCAGCTTTGCGTGTAACGATTCCCGCGCAGGGAGCCCGCACGATCCGCTTTCATATTGTCGAGTCTCGTTGGCAGGTTGCGATTGCCCTGGCACAGCTGATCGGAAAGACCGACTACGAGACCCGGAAGCCACTCACGGTGGACACGTACAACTTCGTGTACGGACTGTTGCTGTTGATCTACGGCGTCAACAGCTTCGCGGCGATTCTCTTTCACCTTCAGGATCCGTATTGGCTGTCGGGGCGCACCGTGTCCGCGATCCTGACCAATAACTATCTCTCGAGGTTTCCAAATTTATTCAGGGCCCTCGACGGTCTGGCCCCGATGGCGTTCAGGGGGTTCTCCAGCGTCAGCGGTCTGGTGCAGACGCTGTTCCAGACGTTGATGGGTGATCACTCGATGCACATGGAACTGCCGCGCGCTGATCGTTACCAGCGTCACCTTCTGCTGACCAAAGACTTCACGATCAACTGACCTCGACCGGCGCGCGATCGCGCGAGGAATCCCTACAGCCCTGCCTTGGACGCCAGATCGCGGGCCGCCGCTCGAGCTTCGACCGCCACTTCCACTCGATCGACTCGGACGGGGGCGAAGTCGTCAACCAGCAGTTCGCCGTCCACGATGGTCGTCCGAACGTCGCTCCCGCGGGCTGCGTAGACCAGGGTCGAATACGGATCGGGTCCCGGCGACAGATGCGGACGATCCCGCTCGACCACGATGACGTCCGCGCGCTTGCCGACTTCAAGCGATCCAATCTCACCCCCGAGACCGAGCGTCCGCGCCCCCGCCCGGGTCGCCATCGTCAGCACGGCTCTCGCCGGCAGCACGCCTGGCCGCGAGCGCATCGCCTGGAGGATCGCCGCGAGCCGCATCTCCTCGAACATGTCGAGCCGGTTGTTGCAAGCCGCGCCATCGGCTCCGAGCGAGACCGTGATGCCGCGGGCGAGCATCTCCGGCACCGGCGCGATGCCGGATCCGAGTTTGAGGTTCGAGCCGGGGCAGTGCATCACTTTCACCTCGTGCTCGGCGAGCAGTTGCTGCTCGGCTTCGTCTGCCCACACGCAGTGCGCGGCGCACAGGCGCGGCGTGGCGAGGCGAAGACTGGCCAGGTACTCGAGGTTGCCCAGGCCGCCGGACCGTTCACGCACGATGGCAATTTCCTCGCGCGATTCCGAAGCATGAGTGTGGACCAGCGCCTGATGCTGCTGGGACAGGCTGGCGACCGCTTCGAGCAGTTCGCGCGAGCACGACACCGCGAACCGCGGCGCGAACGCCGCGTGCAGCCGGCCGTTGGCCGCGCCGTCCCAACGCGCGCGGATCGCGACACTCTCATCGAGCGAGGACCGGGTCTGTTCCCGTAGACGCGCCGGGACCTGTGCGTCGGAATCCATCATGCACTTGCCGATGACGGCTCGCATGCCGCTCTCGGCCACTGCCTCAAACACCACATCCGTATCGTGCACCGTCTCCATCGTCAGGACGGAGGTGGTGCCGCTCGCGAGCAGCTCGGTCGTCGCGAGCCGGGTCGCCGCGCGCAGTGACGCCGGAGTATGCGCGGCTTCCATCGGCCACACCCGCGTGCGGAGCCAGTCCATCAGCGGCAGGTCGTCGGCGAATCCGCGAAACAGCGTCTGGCAGAGGTGAATGTGGGTCTGGATGAGCCCGGGAAGGACATAGCCGCCGCGCGCGTCGATGGTACGGCCGTGCGGCTCGGTGATTGCCGGCGCGATGGCGGCAATCCGGCCGTCCTTGATCGAGACATCGCCCTCGACGATCTCGAACCGATCGTTCATCGTGACGACCACGCCGCCGCGGATCAGTAACGACGACATGCGGGAATGTGAGTTGCGTTCAGATGGGTCAGATCGGGACTTCCGACTTCAGCCTCTTCGCGTCCAGCTTGAGTGAAGCCGGCGTCCAGCGCATCGACGTCGGATGTTCCTTGCCGTGCTTGACCGCGATCAGCTCGGCCAGGATGCTGACCGCGATTTCCTGTGGCGTTACCGCGCCGATGTCGAGGCCGATCGGCGCATGCACCTGGGCCAGCAGGTCGGCGGGCATCTGCTCGTCGAGGAGCGCGTCGTAAATGCGCGCCACCTTCGCGCGGCTGCCGATCAGGCCGAGGTAGCGCAGTTCGCGCGACGCCAATGCCCGCAGCGCATCGAGGTCGTTGGTGTGTCCACGCGTGACGATCACGGTGTACGCGTGCGCGGGCAGACGAGTGCGCGCGATCCAGGCCGGGATGTCCTCGACTACGATCTCGACGGCGGTGGGGAAGCGCTCCGGGTTGGCGAACTTCTCGCGATCGTCCACGATGTGGACGCGAAATCCCACTTCCTGCGCGACCCGGGCGAGATGGAAGCCGACGTGGCCCGCACCGATGATGTAGAGCTCGGGTGACGGCTCGATCGGTTCGATGTAGACGTCCATCTGGCCGCCGCAGATGAGGCCGGTTTCCTGCGCGAAGTCGTCCGACAGCTCGTAGTGGATCAACTGGGGGGCGCGGCTCAGGATCGCCTCGCGCGCCTTTCCGAACGCGTCGTTCTCGTAGCACCCGCCGCCGATGGTGCCGACAATCCGCCCGTCGGCGAACACCAGCATCTTGGCGCCGACCCGCTGCGGCGTCGACCCGGTGGTCGAGACGATTGTCACCAGCGCGGCCGGTTCCCCGCGGTCGAGCGCATCGGCGACAGCGGCAAAGACTTCGCGGTTCATCTCCACGCCGATTATACGGGACTGGGGCCCTGCATCACCTGCTCAGCGCTCCTGGAAAGAGCGCGCTCCGGGTCCTCGTGAGGGATCGGAGCTATCGATGGACGTCGCAGATCTGCGTCGGTTCGGTCCCGGCGATGAAAGACTCGTTGATCACTTTCGGGCAGAAAGGCGTCGCAAGCTTGCCGGTCCCGGCGTCGATGTTCACGAACGTAATGCCTTCAGGCACGTCGAAGGGGACGCTGGCGCGGCCGGCGAGGGCGGTCTTCATGAACTGGGTCCAGATCGGCAGCGCGGCCCGTGCGCCGCTCAGTCCTACCGGCTGATTGTCGTCGAAACCGACCCACACGACCGTGAGCAGGTCGGGCGTGAAGCCCGCGAACCACGCGTCGCGCAAATCGTTGGTCGTGCCGGTCTTGCCCGCGGCGTCGAGCGTGAATCCCTGTCCACGCGCGCTGGCGGCGGTGCCTTCGTTGAGCACGCTGCGCATCATGTTGGTCACGAGGAAGGTCGTATCCGGCCGCGCGACCCGACGTGGCTGCCCGTCCTTGTCTCTGGTGACGTCCTTGCCGCCGCTGACGATCTTCAGGAGGTGCTTCAGCGGCCTGATCGCACCGCCGTTAGGGAACAGCGTGTAGGCGGTGGCGATTTCGTACGGCGTCGCCTCGAATACACCGAGCGCGATCGACGGATACGCCTTCGGCACCGCGCCGACGCCCAGCGTCTTCCAGAAGTTCGCGACGCGGTCGTAGCCGGCCGCCTGTGCCACGTGAATGGTGCCGAGGTTGCGTGAATGGGCCAGCGCACGACGGAACGTGATCGGGCCGTCGTACTCGTGTTCGTAGTTTTCCGGCGTCCACTGCTGATCGTCGAACTCGAAGGTCTCCTGCTCGTCAATCGTGATCGACGCCGGCGTGACGTCGGCGCGGCCTTGTTTCGCAGCCTCCTCGAACGCGGTGAGAAACACGAACGGCTTGAACACCGAGCCCGGCTGGCGCCGCGATGCGATCGCGCGATCGTATTGCGACTGGTTGTACGACCGCCCGCCGACGAACGCCAGGATTTCGCCGGTGTGTGGATCGACCGCGATCAGCGCGGCCTCGGCCTTGCCGCGCTTCCGCTTGGCGAGCAGGCTGTCCACCTGCAAGAGACCGTCACGCACCGCGTCCTGCGCGAGTCGCTGCAGGTGGAGGTCGAGCGTCGTGTACACGTCGACGGTCTGGGTCGTGGTCGTGGTCAGACCCGGATAGTGGTCGTCGAGCGTCTGACCGACGAAATCGACGAAGTACGGCGCTTCGGATTCGAGCGCGCGCTGGACCACGAGCAGCGGCTCGTGGATCGCGCGTTCGGCTGCGTCCTGCTGGATGTAACCGGCGTCGACCATCGACTGCAGCACGACGTTGCGACGCTCGCGGCAGCGCGCCGGATTGTTGAACGGTGACAGCGCCGAGGGCGATTGGAACACCCCGGCGATGGTTGCCGCTTCGGCGAGCGAGACGTTGCTGACGTCCTTTCCGAAAAACAGGCGCGCCGCTTCCGCGACACCGACGATGCCGAATGAGCCGCGCTGGCCGAGCGTCATGTCGTTGAGGTACATCTCGAGGATCGCGTCCTTGGACGCGCGAGTCGTGAGGATCAGCGACACCCAGACCTCGAGCAGCTTGCGGCGGACCGACTTCTCGCGCGCGTCTTTCAGCGTCATGCCGGGAAACATCTTCGGCAGAAACACGTTGCGCGCCACCTGTTGCGTGATGGTGCTGGCTCCGGACATGTACTGACGCCGGCCGCGCAGGTTCGAGACCATCGCGCCGACGATGCCAATCGGATCGATGCCGGGGTGGTCGTAGAAGCGGCGATCCTCGATCGACAACACCGCCTGGGTCAGCCGCGATGGAATCGCCGCGAGCGCCACCGGCCGTCGTTTTTCGCGATCGCCGACCGTCAACGTCGTCAGCACCGGCGCGTCCAGGGTCAACCGCTCCGTCGCCGCGCCATTGATTTCAAGGCCGAGGACGTGATCGGCCGGGCGGGCACGAGGCGGCGGAGGCGGTGGCTTGCGTGCCGGCGCCTTCGGCCTCACGTCCGGCCGCTGAAAGACCACGCGCACGATCTGGCCCTTGAGCTCGGGCGCGCGCGCCATCAGCGCCACCACACCGGTGCCGGTCGTGAACTCGCCCGGTTTACCGATGGCCGTGCGCTGCGCGTAGCCGAGGTCGTTCAGGCGGTCGATGAGCTGTCGATCGGTCAGCGCCTGGCCACGTCGTAACTCGAGCGGCCGCGCGAACACGCGGGGAAAGGTGGTGGCGCGCTCGCCATGCAGCCGCGCGTCGATCAGATACGAAAACCGAACGTAATAGTAGGTGGCGAGGCCGCAGAGGATGACGGTCGGGATGGCAAGCGCGAGGGCAACCAGACGCACCCAGCCTTTGCGCCAGGTTGCGACGACCCGGATGCGTAGACGTTTGCCTTTCGCTTTAGATCGTGACAATCCAATGACGCCCGAGGTCGAGCGGAAGCTCCTCGTCGAGCCGTTCGACGAGCGCCGGGCCGTACTCGTTCAGGAAGGACAGGAAGCCGATTGTCCGTTCCTGAGCGTGGCCGCCGGGGAAGGCCAGGGCCCGCGCGTGAATGAACTGACGCCGCAGCGTCTCGTCGCGGCGCTTTGCGGCCTGAATCATCTTGCCGTGCAGGGTCTGCAGGTCGCGCTGCATGCGATCGAGCGTCGAACGCGCCGCACCTTCGAGCGTCGGATCGAGAGCCGGCATGGCGTCGATGACGCGGGTCATCTGCGCCTGGATCCCCTGAGCCGCCGCCGTGAACGAATCCTCGACCACCTGCGGAATCTGCGCCTGCAGCAAGTCGTTCAGCGCCGCTTCGTCCTGAGCCTGCAGTGACTCGATCGGCAGTTTGTACCTGGTCAGGAAGCGCAGCGCGGCCGAGTCGAGCAGCGTGGCGGTCGAGCGCGGATAGAACAACGGCATCGGCACGTCGAAGTGCTGATACACGCCGCGCAGCTGGCCCAGGTACGCGAGCTCGTTCGGCCCGGCGACATAGCAGATGGTCGGAAAGATCGTGTCCTGCACGATCGGACGCAGCAGGACATTCGGACTGAAGGAGGCCGGCTGCTCGGTGGCCTGCGCGACCAGCGCCGCGGTCTCGAACGGCTGCTCGCCGACCACGAATCGTCCGTCCTGTTGACGGATGGCGCGCCGGCTGCTGTCGAGATGAAACAATGCCAGGCTGTCGTCCTGCGCGTTCACTTGAGCGTGATAGCCGCGGGCGGTCAGATCCGACCCGGCCAGCGCCGCCAGTTTCGCGGTCTGGCCCGGCATCGACAGCTCACGCGCGAACACCTCGGCGACCAGCGGCTTGGCAGCCGGATCGGACGAGTCGTACACGATCAGGCCGCGATCGCCGAGCACGCTCTCCATCCACCGGCCGAAGGCCTCGGCCATGCCACGTCCGGGCGCGTACGCCTGACGCAGGCCGTCCATGACCGACGCGCGAAAATCTGTTTTGGGAAGGAGCTGTTCGACAGCGGCGAGGACGTCGACAATCGACTCATCGAGGCGGACGGTGGCGACAGGGGCTGGTTCGACGCCCGGCCGGGCCGGCAGCGACACGCGCTGCGGCTCCAGCTGGTCGTCGAACACCGTACACGACCGGACTTCCTCCCAGTCGTGATCCTCCGCGTCGATCCAGAAGATCGCAACCGCGGGTACGCCGTGATCGCGTGCGACCTGGTCGGCCAGCTTGAGCGCGGTGAGCGCTTTCAGCAGCGTGAAAAACGGACCGCCGAAGAGGCCCGCCTGCTGCCCGGTCACGACGGCGACCGTGCGCGGATCGGCGAGGAGCCGCGCGGCCTCACGAGCCTTGACCGGCGCACCGCGATGCTCCTGCTGGCGCGCCAGCACGGCGGCGATGTCGTCGCGGCGCCGCCGGTGCGCCTGTGTGCGCGCAATCGCGTCGGCCCACGCGGCCTGATCAGCAGGATTGCCGGAAAAGAACGGCGCCACCGACGGGAACGCGTACGCGTAGTCCGCAGCAAGCCGACGGATCCACGGGAAGCGGCGCACGTCGACCGGAATGCGGACCGAAGACTCGGAAGTAGATTCGGCTGAGTTCACCTGCACCGGTAGCCTACTCTCGCAGAGCGTTGCGCGGACTGTCAAGCAATCGCGACCGCTATGCGGTTGAACGAACAGGAGTAAGACGCGCGCGACCGACTGAACGGTGCGCGCGATTTTTGGGCGTCGATGCGTTGAACGCGAGCCGGTACAATGCTACGATTCGTGGGCCTTCCTCTAGGAGTTTTCACTGCACACGGAACCTTCCGGCACTGCGCCTCCTGACGCGTTCGGACCGTTTCGTGTTCTTCATCAGATCGGTGCAGGGACGTTGGGGCCGGTGTTCCGCGCGTACGACGCGGAACGCGAGCGGCTGGTTGCGGTCAAGCTATTCAACCTCGACCTGCCGCCGGAAAAAGGGCACCAGCTGGTTGCGGCGTTCGAACGCCTGATTGCCGCGGATCTGACGCACCCCGCGCTGGCCGCGCCGCTGGCCACCGGCATCACCGGCGTCTCGGCGTTTCTGGCGCAGGACTACGTGGCGGCCGAATCGCTCGACCTGTCGGTGCGCGAGTACGGCTCGGCTCCGCCTGCTGAGGCGCTGCGGGTTGCGGCACAACTCGCCGGCGCGCTCGACTTCGCCGCCGTCGTCGACATCAGCCATGGCGCGCTGCATCCGCGCGACGTGCTGATGTCGTCGGACGACACCCGGCTGACCGGCATGGGCGTGGCCCACGCGCTCGAGAGCGTCGGTGTCACCGCGCCCGTGCGACGGCCGTACACACCGCCTGAGCGAATTGCCGGCGCCGCCTGGGACCGCCGGGCCGATGTCTTCAGCCTCGCCGCGCTGATGCACGAACTGCTGTGGGCGCGGCGTGTTTCGGGCACCGGAACGCGGGCGGTTGAAAGCCTGACCGAGATCGAAGGCGGCGACCTCGGGCGGCTGCGCGTCACCTTTGCGCGCGCGCTCGCCGAGAATCCCGACGATCGGTACGACACGGCACTGGAGTTCGCCGAGGCGCTGAAGGAAGCGTTCCCGGCCATCGTGCTGGCGCCGCCCGCAGCCGTCGAGCGTCGAACGAAGAAGGCGCGATCGGGATCGTCAGGCGACAAGAACGGCGGCAAAGCCGCGGAGAAGCCGGTCACGGCGAAGGTCGAACCGCGTCTGCCCCTCGACACCGACCTCGAGATCCCGATGATTCGCGCCGCCGCGGGCGCGACCGAAATCGACGACGCGTTCACGCGAGGTGCGGCTCCCGATCTGACTCCGGCCGCGGGCCAGCCGGACGAATTCGCCGGAACCGCTCGAATCGGCCAGGCGGTAGCGACGCCGGTTCGCTCGGAAGTTGCGACAGCCCCGCGGAAGGATGCTCGAAGCGTGGAACGATCGGCGCCGGCTGCGATTTCGAGCGAGCCGACCAAGGTTGTCCCGGATCGCGAACCCGAGTTCCTTTCGGTGCTCGAACGGTCGCGGTCGGCGGTCTGGCCGCTGGTGCTGGCGCTCGCGGTCGGCATCGCCATCGGCTTCGCAGCCGGTTACGGCACCGGATCACAACGTCTGGGTCCGGCAAGTGCCGCGGCCACACCGCCGGGACGCGAGTTCACGGACGGTGCGGTGGCCGAGCCGGCCAAGGCGCCGCCTGCCGCACCGGCGCTCGAGCCCGACAAGACTGCCCCGAAGCCGGCGGCGAAGGCCACCGCGCCCGCGGCGACGCCACCAGTCGAGTCCGCGCCGGCAACCGGACGGCTGCTGGTGAGGTCGACGCCTGGCAACGCGTCGGTGTGGATCGATGGTCACGACGCCGGTCGAACCCCGGCGACGGTCCGCGACCTCTCGCTTGGTGCACATCACGTGCGGGTCAGTCGTGACGGATACGTGACGCTCGATCGCCGCGTGGTCGTCACCGCCGCGCGCCCGGCCGGGTCGATGGACTTCGAACTGGTTCGCGAAAAGGCATCGACACCGGAGTCGCGCCGGGCACCGGCCGCAGTCGCGCCACCGCCCGCGGTCAGCGCGCCGACCGGCCCCGGTCCGCTGCGTGTGGAATCGCGGCCGGCAGGCGCCTCGGTGTACCTGGACGGCAGGCTGGTGGGGGTAACACCGCTGGCGCTGCCGTCGGTGCCGGCCGGCGAGCACACGGTTCGCATCCAGCTTGACGGCTATCAGTCGTGGACGTCGTCGGTCCTGGTGCTGTCGACCGAGGCCAATCGGGTCACGGCGTCGTTGGAGCGATAGGAACAGGCGCAGGGCAGGAGAGTGATGGAAGCGATTCTAGTGTTGGAAGACGGGACGGTGTTTCGCGGCGCGGCCGCGGGAGCCGAAGGTGAAGCCGGTGGCGAAGTGGTGTTCAACACCAGCATGACTGGCTATCAGGAGGTGCTCACCGATCCCTCATATGCGGGTCAGATCGTCACGATGACGTGCCCCGAGATCGGCAACTACGGTGTCTCGAACGCCGACGTAGAGTCGCGCGCGCCCCACGTTGCCGGCTTCATCATCCGCGACGAGTCGCCGGTCGCCAGCAACTGGCGCTCGGAGATGACCCTGCGCGAATACCTGGTCGCCAACCGGATCGTCGCGATCTCGGACATCGATACGCGGGCGCTCACCAAGCAACTGCGGTCCGGTGGCGTCATGCGCGGCGTGATCGCCACCGGCAACGCGTTGGACGTCAAGGCGTTGGTGGATCGCGCCAACGCCGTGCCGCAGATGGAAGGCTCGGACCTCGTGACCGGTGTCACGGCCAAGGCCGCGTTCGACTGGCCGCAGGAGGATCCGGACCAGTTCGGCATCGCGATCGAGAAGCGCCGGAAGCGGCGCATGAAGATCGCCGCCTACGATTACGGCATGAAATGGAACATCCTGCGGCGGCTGAGCGCGCACGGCTGCGACGTTCGTGTCTATCCGGCGGCGACGCCGGCGGCGGAACTGCTCGCGACCAGACCCGACGGCGTGTTTCTCAGCAACGGCCCCGGCGACCCGGCGCCGCTGAGCTACGCGGTGGAGAACGCCCGCACGCTGGTCGCCTCGAACGTGCCGGTGTTCGGCATCTGCCTCGGCCATCAGATTCTCGGCCTGGCCATGGGTGGCAGCACCTTCAAGCTGAAATTCGGTCACCGCGGCGCGAATCATCCGGTGAAAAACCTGTCGGACGGTAAGATCGAAATCACCTCGCAGAATCACGGCTTCGCGGTCGATCCGGCGTCGCTGCCCGATGATGTCGAGGTGACGCACCTGAATTTGTATGACGGAACGATTGAAGGCCTGAGACACAAGACGCAGCCGGTGTTCTGCGTGCAGTACCACCCGGAAGCGTCGCCCGGTCCGCACGACGCGGACTATCTGTTTGAAGACTTTCTGGCACTCATCGAAGGGACTCGGAACTAGGGCATGCCGCGCAGAACTGATCTCAAACGCGTTCTCATCATCGGCTCCGGTCCCATTGTCATCGGACAGGCGTGCGAGTTCGACTACTCCGGCAGCCAGGCGTGCAAGGCGCTGCGTTCCGAAGGACTCGAGGTGATCCTCGTCAACAGCAACCCGGCGACGATCATGACCGACCCGGAACTGGCCGATCGCACCTACGTCGAGCCGCTCACGCCGGAGGTGCTCGCGGCGATCATCGAACGCGAACGGCCCGATGCGCTGCTGCCGACGGTCGGCGGCCAGACCGCGCTGAACCTGGCGGTCGATCTGCACGAGAACGGCACCCTCGCGAAGTACAACGTCGAGCTGATTGGCGCGTCGATTCAGGCGATCAAGGTCGCCGAGGATCGTCAGCTGTTCAAGGACGCGATGCGCGAGATCGGCCTCGACGTGCCGCAGAGTGGCGTGGCACGGTCGGTGGGCGAGGCCATCGAGCTCGGCAAGACGCTCGGCTTCCCGCTGGTGATCCGGCCGTCGTTCACGATGGGCGGCATCGGCGGCGGCATCGCCTACAACGTTGACGAACTCCACGATCTGGCCGAACGCGGCATCGAGCTGAGTCCGGTGCACGAAATCCTGATCGAGGAATCGGTCATCGGCTGGAAGGAATTCGAGCTCGAGGTGATGCGCGACTGCGCCGACAACTTCGTCGTCATCTGCTCGATCGAGAACATCGACCCGATGGGCGTCCACACCGGCGACAGCATCACCGTCGCGCC
>DASXIR010000069.1:0-5538 GCA_036497895.1 Vicinamibacterales bacterium
ACTGTAGCGCCATCACCACCCCAACCGCGGTCGCGTTGTGAGGCGTCAGCTGGGTTAGGACGATCCAGTCCTGCGCCGTCCGCTGCATCCACGTGCCGACGTTGGAGACGATCGCGCCAGCCGCCCAGACGCGGTAGTTGAAGGTGGTCAGCGATCGAAAGGTCTTTTTCATCGGCGCTTCACGCCTGCCCTGGCGCGTTGCCTCCGTTGAAACGCCCGAAATGCCGGGCCATCATCACTGCCAGGACAAACGCACCCAAACCGCACGCGGTCACGTCAGTCGTGGAACGTGGATCGAAACGTCCGACTCGGAGCACGAGCACATAACCGACGGCGGCGTTGAAAAACCCCCACATCACGTTGACCGTCGATGAAGAGAGACCCTCGCCAGGCGGTGTGGCAAACGGGCTCTGAAACGCGCGGCCCATGATGCCGGCGACGATGTGGGGGATGGCGTTGGCGAAGAATGCACCGCCGACGAAATAGGAGAACAGGAACAAAGTCATCGCGGGTGGTGCTCCTTCGACAGCAGGTCGAGCACGTCCTGCGTCGTCCCGGTCTCGCCAAGTCTTGGGAAGATGCGAGCGACGCTGTTGTGGTGCGCGTCGAGGTTCATGTCGGTCATCGCGTCGACGACGAGCGTGACGTGGAATCCGAGTTCGTGTGCCTGCCGAGCCGTCGACTCGACGCCGGCGCTGGTCGCGACGCCGGCGATCACCACCTGGGTGACGCCGGCTGCCTTGAGATAGTCCGCCAGGTCGGTCCCGCTGAACGCGCCCCAGGTCTGCTTGGTGACGACGTGATCGTCGCTTCGTTGCTGCAGTGCGGGCACGAAGTCGGACCAGCCGGCAGAAGTGGGTACGGTTCGTCGAGGCTGTTCGGTACGGCCGGGTGCGCCGCCTGTCACGTTGACCAGAACCACTGGAAGTTTCAAATCGCGGAAGGCGGCTGCCAGCGTCGCCGCCCTGGCCACGACGCCATCGAGGGGATGTGCTGTAGGCAGTCCGATAAGTCCGTTCTGGAGATCGACGACGATCAGCGCGGTGACCGGGTCGATGGTGGTCAGTGCCATGATTTATGAACCCGCCAATCTCTTGATGATGTCAGCAGCCTCGAACAGCGTGTCGCGTTCCTTCTCGTCGAGTTTCGCCACCGCGTCAGCGAGCCATTCCCACTTGGCTTCCTTGAGCCGCTTTCGGAGTGCCGCGCCCTTCGCGGTCAGCGTGAGGTGCACCTGGCGCCCGTCGGTGGGGTGAGGTGCACGCCCGACCAGGTCGAGTTCTTCGAGCGATGCGACGACCGATCCCATCGACTGCGGCTTCATGCTTTCGGCGCGTGCGAGGTCGGCGGTGGTCGCCGGACCGTCCTTCGCCAGGCGGCTCAAGACCGCACTCTGCGTCCACGAGAGGTCGTGCTGATTGTTGAGTGCCCGGAGCCGCCGAAACAGCAGGCCGATCGCCTGGCCGAAGTCAGTGAGCGAAGCGTCAGGGGCGCGGCGCGTCATCGTGGAAGCAGTCTACCATAAACTGGAAGTTTATCTGGCAAGTTAGACTTGGAACATGAACTGTTAAATTAATCCGCCGAGCGCGTTGCTCCGCGCCCCGGGCAACGGGTCCACGCAGCTCGGCCCGGAAGCGAACTAAAATGCGGCGATCATGCATCTCCTCACCGACCCTCAGGCGTGGATCGCCTTCGCCACGCTGACGGCCCTGGAACTCGTTCTCGGCATCGACAACATCATCTTCATCTCGATCCTGGTTGACCGGTTGCCAAACGAGCAGCAAGTGCAGGCACGGCGGCTAGGCTTGTTCGGCGCGATGTTCATGCGCATCGGCCTGCTGCTGACGCTGGCCTGGATCATCGGTCTCACCGCGACGTTATTTACGGTGTTCGGTCAGGAATTCTCCGGCCGCGACATGATCCTGCTCGGTGGCGGCCTGTTCCTGCTGTGGAAGAGCATCATCGAAATTCACGAGCTGCTCGAAGGCAGCGGCCAGGCGCACGAGACGCGCGCGGGCGCGACCTTCGGCGCCGTGCTGATGCAGATCATCCTCGTCGACGCGATCTTCTCGCTCGACTCGATCATCACCGCCGTCGGCATGGTAAAGGAGCTTCAGGTGATGATCGCAGCAGTGATCGCCTCGGTGGCGCTGATGATGGTCTTCGCCGGCGCCATCGGCCGCTTCGTCTCCGCGCACCAGACGATCAAGATGCTCGCGCTCGCGTTTCTCGTGGTGGTCGGTGGTGTGCTGGTCGCCGCCGGCTTCGGCCACGAGGTGCCGAAAGGCTACGTCTACTTCGCGATGGCGTTCGCCGTCGCCGTCGAACTGCTCAACATCCGTATGCGCCGCGTTCGCGCGAAACGATGACGGCGCGCTGTTTCTTCGACGGAAACGCTGCGTGCAACGCGACTTCTCGGTTGTGACCGCCATCGAGTGGGCAGCTCAGTGGGGCCGACCCACAAAATTCGGACCGGGGCGGTCGTTCCAAAGCAGTGCGATCGGCGCGCCAGACGACTAGTGCACGCTGACGATGCCAACGACAGGCGACATCATGTAGCGGCCGTTCCCTGTCTCGTGCACTGACTGATCGCCATCGAAGTCGAGCACCATGGTCGTCGCGTTTGAAGACGTCAGATCGAATTCGCGATTGAGTTTTACCTCTCCCGAGGGAATCGTCACGTCCGCGCTCTTGCCTGCCGGCGACGCAATCGCCGGCGCGCACGCAGGCCCGACGGAGGGATTGTCGAAGTACAACACCGCCGAAGCGACGACCAGGCGGATTTGGGTGTAATGGCCGGCCGCCAGTGGGCCGGTTCCGAGCACGTCTTGCGGTCCGGTCAGTTTCTTGAGATCGCACGTCCGGCTCGTGGCGCCGCCCACGAACGCCAATGTCTTCCAGTCGCCGCCGGTCGAATGCGCACTCACCTCGGAGAATGTCAGAAGGAGCGCCTTCGCATCGGTGAACGGCGAATCCGTGAGCATCACACTGAACGTCGCTGTTCCCGTGGGCGCTGCGGGGGACGGCCCCGAGGAAGGTGCGGTCGGCGACGAAGCGCTGCTCGAGGACGGTGCGCTGGA
The DNA here is from genome assembly GCA_036497895.1 of Vicinamibacterales bacterium. Taxonomy (GTDB): domain Bacteria; phylum Acidobacteriota; class Vicinamibacteria; order Vicinamibacterales; family CAVVIG01; genus CAVQFC01. The sequence goes on from DASXIR010000069.1 coordinate 3,081, forward strand.
ATTACCGCACGCGACCAGGCCGCCGATTGCGCAGGCAAACAAAGGCAGAGCTAATCGTCGGTTCATCATGACAATTTCCTCATCCACCGGGTGGAGCAAAGGGAGGGCCATGAAACGGTGCATCGGCGGAGCTTCTTGCCAGTCATGAACTTAGACGCCTGATCACATATCAGATCAGGAAAGGCGAACCTGTTCGGGCTGACTACAATCGACCTCATCTTACGTGGTTGGGTACGTGGTCTCTCGCACGCTGACTATGGTCGGCTGGAAGAACTCGCCGAGTGTTCAGGGTCGCTCGAGCCTCGACTTCGTGGACTGGAGTGCCGCCACCATCCCTTTCTCCGCCTCACCGCGTACCTTGCCGCGGATCAGCGTCCCCGTGAACCCGCTCAGGCCGTCCGAGCGGCTGCGGTTCACGCTGGCGAACCAAAAGCCGGGACCGCGCTGAGGATCCGGCACGAGGACGCGTAATTCGATCGCTGTCCAGAAGTAGTGGCTGGCGTACAGCATCTTCGACATGACGATCGCGTGCGTCGGCTCTTGCACGATCGTCAGATGGTTGATCCGGATCGTCGGCTTCAGACCGAACTTCGCCTCCTGCCAGTAGATGAACGAATCGGAATTCGCCAGTGTGATGTTCGGAAAGCCGATCAGATATCGCTTGAGATCGGGAAGATACTCGGTCAGCTCCGGCATGCGATCGATCATCGACACGAACTCCTGCCCGACGAAGGTCGGACGGCTGGAGTCCCGGTAGGTGGCCAGCTCAGAGTTGCCGCCCTGCAGATAGGCGTTGACGTACTCGAGCATCAGTTGTCGCGCGAGCCGATCGACGTCGCCCTTCGCGGTCGGTTTCGACCAGTCGATCTCCTTCTTGAACCTGACCAGCGCATCTTCACCCAGCTTCAGCTCGCACGATCCCAGCTTGCAGGACTCCAGGTCGTCGACATCGTCAGACGGAATCCCGAGCGCGGCGAAGTCTTCCAGGCGTGGCGGACTGCTGATCTTCTTCGTGATGAGGAAGCTCTGCCCCTTTTCGAACTGCTCGATGTCCCTCACCGCTGTGAGGTAGCGCTCAATCGGCGCCGCGACCCACACCATGCCCAGCACGGCCACTTCCTGCGACGGATCGGCGTCGAGCAGACGCGTCACCGGCTTGCCCGCGAGCAGCTGCGTCCGCTGCTCAGACGTCAACTTCGCGTCCTTCATGATGTACGTATCCAGACGCTCGGGCAGGGCTGGTGAAGGAGGCTGCGCCGCGATTGTCGCCACGAGCGCGATCCCCGCGAGTGGCCCGGCGAGCGCTGCCAGGGAGACTCTGCAGATCATGAAACCCTCCTTTCAACCATGCACGTTGCCTCACACTGAGAGCAGACATTGTGCCGTTTCACGACAACCTCTTCTGTCGGGGTACTTTGGCTTGTGTTCCTGTGAGCATTCAGACTACTCGTGGAGAAGACAAGACCCCGAACCACGGCCAGGAGAACCGAACATGAAGATTGTGGTGCAGGCGTTCATCACGCTCGACGGCGTCGTCCAGGCCGGCGGCGGCCCGGACGAGGACCGCGAAGGCGGCTTCGCGCACGGCGGCTGGATGATGGACTATGACGAGCAGATGGATAAGGTCGACGAGGGCCGGAAGATCATCGAAGAGTGGGAGAGCAGGACGGAGGCGCAGTACTTCGCCTCTCGCACGCTGACCACCGTTGGCTGGAAGAACTCGCACCTGCTTGGCCCGGGCGTGCCAGCTGCGGTGCGGAAGCTGCGCGCGGAGCCGGGCGGCGAGATCCGCGTGTGGGGCACCGAGCTCGTCAAGACGCTCGCCCAACACGACCTGGTCGACGAGTACCGGCTCGCGGTCTACCCGCTCGTGCTCGGCAGCGGCAAGAAGTTGTTCTCGGACGGGTTCGCGCCCGCCAGGCTCACCTTGGTCGAGACCCGCGCCCTCCGATCGGGAGTACTGATCAACTCCTACCAGCGCGCCGAAGCGGACGGAACATGATCGAGGCACTTCGGCTGCCGCCGCTCAGAGCTATAGATCGTTCTTGTATCGTTCCAGTGCTATGCGAACCAACTCACTTCGCGTGCGAACGCCGGTCTTCGCGAAGAGTTGCTGTAAGGCGGCTTTAATCGAACTCTCAGAGACGCCGATGCGCCCGGCGATTTCCTTATTTGCAAGGCCTTCGAACACGTACGACAGCACCTGGCGTTCTCGTTCGGTGAACCTCTCACCTCCGGGCGCCGGGTTCATGGGCGCAACTTCTGTCATCGCCTGCTGGAAGACACCCTGCTCGAACGAAACTTTTCCTGCCATAACGTCGCGAATGCTCTGTGCGAGCGAGGCGGCGGAATCTCGCTTCAGGAAGATCCCGGAGATGCCGCGGCGAATCAGCTCAGCCGCCTCATTGGACTGAATGCCCGCCGTGACGATCAAGACCTTTGCCGTAACGCTGTCCTG
>DASXIR010000070.1:0-32606 GCA_036497895.1 Vicinamibacterales bacterium
CTGCGGTCTCTCTCCTGGATCTGGGCGCTCCACTTCTTCGTCGAAGATCCGTCTGCAGTGGACGCCGGCGCGCCACCGGACTCCCGGCCGTGGACCCTGGATCTGATGCTCGCGATCGACCGCCAGCTGAATCAGATCGAACGTAATTTATCGCGCTACTTCAGCCCGAACACGCACCTGCTCGGTGAGGGTCTGGCTCTTTATGTAAGCGGCGCGGTGCTGCCAGAGCTTGCCGCCAGTCGGCGCCGTCAAGAGGTCGGCCTCCACGTGCTTCTGACCGAGATCGATCGTCAGATCGCGAAGGACGGCGGCCATCTCGAACGCTCGACCCATTACCACCGCTACACCCTGGACTTCTACATGCTCGCGCTGGCGGTGGCGCGAATTACGAACGATCCGGCGGCCGACACCTTTGCGGAAGCCGTCTCACGACTTGGATTCGCCGCGCGCGTGCTTGCCGACGACCAGGGACGCTTGCCGCACATCGGAGACGACGATGGCGGGATGCTGATGCCGATGACGGGACGAAGCGCGGACGACGTAGTGGACAGCCTTGCCATCGCAGCGTCGCTCGTCAATCGCCCTGAACTGGCGGTCGGACGCGGTCCGGAAGAGGTGCACTGGATGCTCAGCCACACCGAGGCGACGGCCGCATCAACGCCAGGGCTTCCATCGCCGGCGGCGTTCATCGGATCAGTCGCTCTCGCCGACACCGGCTACTACGTGTCACGCACGGCGAGTGGAGATCATCTGGTGATCGATGGCGGCGCTCACGGCTATCAAAACGCCGGTCATGCCCATGCCGACGCGTTGTCGATCACGTTCTCGGTCGGCGGCCTGCCGCTGCTGATCGATGCCGGCACCGGCTGTTACACGACCAATCCGGCGGTCCGCGATCGGTTCCGATCGACCGCGCTCCACAACACCCTGACGATTGACGATCGGCCGCAATCCATTCCGAACGGCCCGTTCCACTGGTCGCACATCGCCAACGGTTCTGTCCGGCGGTGGCGGACGCACCAGCGCTTCGACTATTTCGATGGTACGCACGATGGCTTCGGGCCGCTCGCCCATCGGCGCTGTGTCCTGTCACTGCACGACGATCTGCTCATCGTCGCCGACCTGGTGGATGGCCCCGGTGTGCCGTCCGCAGCCACCTACTGGCAAATGGATCCACGCTGGACATTGGAGATCGGCTCCGCGAACGCGGTCTTCACGCAAGGTCAGCGGATCGTGACGCTGACCGTCAGTCAGGGCGCAATCGAATCGTTTTTCGCGGACACCGAGTCGGGGCTGGGATGGCATTCGCCCGTCTACGGCCGCATCGAGGGCACTACCACCCTGCGCGTGTCTCGTCGTGACGCTACACCCTTCTGGATGGTGAGCGTGTTCGGGCTCGATCCACACAACGCCGTCACCGGCGTGCAGATTCTTCCTGCCAGGCGAAGCGGCCTTTCGCTGGCACTCCGGATCGGCCGCGTCGGTTCGACCGACGAACTGTCGATCGCCGACCCGGCCTCGCCCGTCGATCGCATCGGGGACATGTGCACCGATGCCGCGATGTTGTTCCATCGCCGGAGCCGGTCACAGGGTGTCGAGTGCGTGGCGCTGGTTGACGGGTCCGCCATACATACCGCCGGACCGCAGCCGTTCGATCTGGATCTTCCCCATCGCGTCCCCACCTTCTTCGCAGCAGACGTTCATCGTCCGTTGCCATTTACCGAGGATCGTCCATGTGCGGCATTGCCGGTTTCGTAGATAGTGCTGCCGGAACCGAGGCGCTTCCACTCGACACCTGCCGCGAGCAGGTCCGACGCATGTGCGACGTAATCCGCCATCGCGGACCAGACGATGAGGGGGTGTGGGCCCAGCAGGGCGTCGCGCTGGGGATGCGCCGGCTGAGCATCATCGATCTGACAACCGGACACCAGCCGATTCACAACGAGGACAAGACGGTCTGGACCGTCTTCAACGGCGAGATCTACAACTTCAAAGAATTACGCCGGCAACTCGAGGCTGCAGGACATCGTTTCTACACCGCAACTGACACTGAGGTGATTGTCCACGCCTACGAAGAGTGGGGAACGGAGGCGATCGGCCGGCTTCGCGGGATGTTCGGGCTCGCGATCTGGGATTCCAACACCAGGTCGTTGCTGGTTGCCCGTGATCGAATCGGCATCAAGCCGATGTACTACGCGACCGATCGGGGCCGGCTGTACTTTGGTTCCGAATTGAAGTCGCTGCTCGAGGTGCCGGGTCTGTCACGCGATCTGGACCTCGAGGCTCTGGACCACTATCTCTCGTTTCTTTATACGCCGCGCGACCAATCGATCTTCACCAGCATCAGCAAACTGCCGCCCGGGCACTTGCTGACGTGGCGCGGCGGCCGGATCGTCGTCGAACAATACTGGCAGCTGCCGGCTGCCGAGACCTACGAGGGCTCGGAGGCGGATGCGGTCCACGAACTCCGCGACGTGTTGACTGGCGCCGTCCGTAGTCACCTCATGAGCGACGTACCGCTCGGCGCCTTTCTGTCAGGCGGCATCGACTCCAGCCTGGTCGTCGGCCTCATGGCCGAGGCATCCAGCACTCCGGTCAACACGTTTTCCATCGGCTTCGACGAACCGGCCTTTGACGAGCTGGGGCCGGCGCGCCGCGTTGCGAAGCACTTCGGGACGTGCCACCACGAGCTCGTGGTCAAGCCCGATGCGATCGCGATCCTCGACACGCTGATCGCGCACTTCGACGAACCATTCGCCGATTCCTCTGCGATTCCGACCTGGTACGTGTCGCAACTGGCGCGGCAACACGTCACGGTGGTGCTGTCCGGTGATGGCGGCGACGAACTCTTCGGGGGCTACGACCGGTACCTGCCGAATCCGCGCGTGGCGACCGTCGATCGGTACAGCTCGGGTCCGCTTCGGAGAGTAGCCGCGCTCGCAGCGAAGCGATTGCCAGACGGTGTCCGCGGCAAGAATTTCCTGCGCCATATCGGCCGGGACCAACGCGGCCGGTACCTGGACGCTATTCGATTCTTCGGCGCCGACGAGCGTCCGGGCCTGCTCAGCGCCGATGTGCAACGCCGGTTGCGCTCAGCCGACGCCGAAGGGCGGCTGGGCCGGCATTTCGATCGCTTTGGGGAGCTGCCCTGGGCGTCCCAGATGATGCGTTTCGATGCGGAAACCTACCTGCCCGAAGATGTTCTGACCAAGGTCGATCGGATGAGCATGGCGCATTCGATCGAGTCCCGGGTTCCGCTGCTCGACAATGAGGTCATCGCCTTCGCGTGTGCGCTGCCGGCCTCGATGAAGATTCGGCAGTCGCGCAGAAAGCACATCCTGAAAGAAGTGGCCGCGTCGCTGCTTCCGGCGGATATCCTGGACCGTCCGAAGCAGGGCTTCGGCGTGCCGCTCGACAGCTGGTTCCGCGGCAACCTCCGCGGTCTGTTCTCCGACACGCTCCTGTCCAGGCGGACTCTGCAGCGCGGCTACTTCGAGCCGTCCTTCGTCAGGCGGTTAGTGGCCGAGCACCTCGCCGGCACACGCGATCACTCGCTGCGGCTGTGGCAGCTCGTGGTCTTCGAACGATGGCATCAGCAGTACGTCGATCGCACGATCGGAAACCCTTTACCCATTAATCGACAAAGTTTTCCGGCCGAGACGGCAGTTGCCGCCGGATGAGGATGACGAGAGCATTTCCGCGACTGGCATTTCGCTTGCTCAGATGGTTGCGTGCGGCGACCGATTCCCCTGGCATACGTGATGACGAGTTTCGAGCCAGGCGGAACGGAACGCCAGATGATCGAATTGGCCAGGCGACTCGACCCGTCTCGCTGGGCCGTACACATTGCCTGCTTCAAAGCCGCCGGCGTATGGTTCGCGCGAGCTGAAGAAGCGGCAGTTTCGGTCGCCGCATTTCCTGTCACCTCATTTCGTCATCCGAGTGTTCTCGGTCATCTGGCGGCATTCGCCGACTGGTGTCGGCGTCAGCGCATCGCCGTCGTGCACACGACCGAGCTGTACTCCAACACCTTCGGGTTGCCTGGCGCGGCTCTCGCCCGCGTGCCTGTGCGGATCGCCAATCGGCGCGAGCTCAACCCGGACAAGTCCACTGCCCAGATCGCTATGCAGCGTGCGGCCTACTCATGCGCGCACCGGGTGGTGGCAAATTCACAGGCCGCCGCAGACCGCCTGGTGACCGAGCGTGTGCCGGTCAACAGGATTTGCGTGATTCCAAACGGCCTGGACGCAAACCGCCCCGCCTCTATTCGAAGCGTCGTTCGCCCACGCAAGGTGGTCGTGGTCGCGAATCTGCGGCCGGAAAAAGGTCACGACGTGCTGATCGATGCCGCCGCCGAGCTGTTACCGCTCGTGCCCGACGCAACCTTCGAGATCGTCGGCGGCGGTCCACAGCTTGGTGCGCTGGTCGCTCGAGCGGACGCGCGTGGTGTGCGTCATGCCTTCACGTTCGCCGGGCACTGCGACAACGTACCGGCCCGTCTCGAGGCGGCGGACATCTTCGTGCTCCCGTCCCGGTCTGAAGCGTTTCCAAATTCGGTGCTCGAAGCAATGGGCGCCGGCCTGCCTATCGCGGCATCCCGGGTCGGTGGCATCCCGGAACTGCTGGACGACGACCGGACCGGACTGCTCGTGCCGCCGGGCAACGCGCCTGCACTGGCGAACGCTCTCTACCGGCTGATGGTGTCACCCTTGACGGCCGCACGCCTGGGCGCAGCCGCCCGCCGCCTTGTCGAAGACCGCTATTCGTTCGGTCGGATGGTCGCGTCGTTCGATTCCCTCTACATCACAGAACTGGTTCGGCGCGGCGCCATGCCACTTCGATACCTGGAAGCGGCGGCCTCCTGATGTGCGGAATTGCAGGACAGTTCAACTTTGATCCGGCGCAGCCCGTCGACCGCGAACGCGTCGAGGCGATGACCTCGATTGTCATGCATCGCGGTCCGGATGCCGGCGGCATTTTCGTCGGCGCTGGAATCGGACTTGGCCATCGCCGTCTGAGCATCATCGATCTCTCGAGCGGCGACCAGCCGATGACCAACGAGGATCGGACCATCTGGGTGGTCTTCAACGGCGAGATCTACAACTTTGCTGATATCCGCGCCGAGCTGGAGTGCTTCGGCCATCGTTTCCGAACCCATACCGACACCGAAGTCATCGTTCACGGCTACGAGCAGTGGGGCGATCGCGTCGTCGATCGGTTCCGCGGGATGTTCGCGTTTGGGCTGTGGGACAGCCGCAAACATCGTCTCCTTCTCGTCCGCGACCGACTGGGCGTCAAGCCGCTGCACTACTGCGTCACCGACTCGGGCGTCGTCTTCGGATCCGAGCTGAAGTCGCTCCTGCAAAATCCGGACGTGCCACGCGACTGGAGCGCCGAAGCGCTCGACGCCTACCTCACGCTGCAGTACGTGCCAGGTCCACAGACGATGTTCCGGGCGATTTCGAAGCTGCCGCCAGGTCACACGCTCGTCGCCGAGGGCGGACGAGTGACGATCCGGAAGTACTGGGACTTGACCTTCCGCGGCGACGGTCAGGCCGCACGTGAGGAGGAATACCTCGAACGCCTTGACGCGCTGGTCAACGAGTCGGTCAGGTTGCGGCTCGTGAGCGATGTGCCGCTGGGTGCGTTTCTGTCCGGAGGCATCGACTCGAGCGCGGTCGTGGCGTCGATGGCCGAAGCCTGTCCTGGAAGAGTCGTCACGACCACGGTTGGTTTCGACGAGCACGATTTCAACGAGCTGACATATGCCCGGGCGGTGGCGACGCACCTTGGCGTGGACCAGCACGAGGCCATCGTTCGACCCGACATCGCGGATCTTCTGCCCAAACTCGCCTGGCACTTCGATGAGCCGTTTGCCGATTCATCAGCCGTGGCGACCTATTACGTGTCGAAGGCCGCACGGGAACATGTGACGGTTGCCCTGTCGGGCGACGGTGGCGACGAGCTCTGGGCCGGATATGCGCGGCACCGCGTCGAGCAGATGGAAATCCGGGTCCGCCGCTGGCTGGGCCCCGGTGGCAGTCGTCTGGCCGGCCGCGTCGGCGAGTACTTGCCGCTTCAGATCAAAGGAGCGCGTTCGCTTCGGCATTTATCGCTGGCGCCGGCCGACGCCTGCGCGCGTAAGCATGCGTTCGGACTGTTCGAACCAGGCTCGCGCAGCGAGCTCTATTCCGACGGTTTCGCCTCCGCCGTTCGGGACGCCGATCCGTTCACCACCTTCAGGCTGGCCTACGCCGGCTGTCCGTCGCGTGATCCGCTGGACTGCGCGTTGTACCTCGACGTGAAGACGTACCTCGTGGACGACATCATGACGAAGGTTGACCGCATGAGCATGGCCGTCTCACTCGAAGCTCGCGAACCGCTGCTCGATCACAAGTTGCTCGAGTTCGCCGCCTCGGTTCCAACCAGCCTCAAGTTGAAAGGCGGACGCAGCAAGCATTTGCTCCGGCGTCTCCTGGCGCGACGTATCCCGCAAGCCATCGTCGATCGGCCAAAGCACGGGTTTGAGATTCCGGTCGGGGAATGGTTGCGCGGTCCGCTGGCGCCGATGGTCGACAGCCTGTTACTCGACGGACGGCTCCGCGATCGCGGCATTTTCGACCAGCGAACGGTCGCGAGACTGGTCCAGGAACACAGTCAGCGGCGATCGGATCACCGTCATCGTCTCTGGAGCCTGGTGATGCTCGAGCTCTGGTTCCGCCAGTATGTGGACTCCAGCGGTTCACAAACAGACGCCTTCCGCGTCACCAGCGGCGAGGCCGCCTGATCATGTGCGGTATTGCCGGCATGGTGTCGTCGGATCGGCTCGATCAGGACGCTTCAGTCAGGGCGATACGGATGCGCGACGTGCTGACGCATCGCGGCCCTGACGAAGCCGGCCTCCACTGCGACGATCACGCAGTCCTTGCGCACCGGCGCTTGAGCATTGTTGACCTGGCCAGTGGGCAGCAGCCGCTGTCGAACGAAGACGGCTCGGTCTGGGTCGTTTTCAACGGCGAGATCTATAACCACGCCGAGATACGGCGCGAGCTCGAGGCGCACGGCCACGTCTACCGCACCAAGTCCGACACCGAAACGATCGTCCACGCTTACGAACAGTGGGGCGACGCCTGCATGCAGCGCTTTCGCGGCATGTTCGCGTTCGCGGTCTGGGATGGTCCGAAACGACGGCTGCTCCTCGTTCGCGATCGGCTCGGCATCAAACCGCTCTACTGGAGCAGGTCGGGCCATCACCTGCTGTTCGGATCAGAGATCAAAGCCATCCTGGCCAGCGATCTCGTCGAGCCGGTCGCCAACCGCCCGCTCTTTCCCGAGCTGCTGAGCACTCGCTACCTCGCCGGCACTGATACGTTGTTTCGCGGCGTCTACAAATTGCCGCCGGGACACCTGCTGGTGTTCGAGGCGGGGAGAGTCGTGACCCGGCAGTACTGGGAAGTGCCGATGCGTGACGAAGCCGGGGAAGGCTTCGGTAAGGTCACGGGCACGAGCCGAACGCCCAGGCCCGCTGACGTCGTTGGTCAGTTCCGCGAGCTGCTGAAGGAGTCAGTGCGGCTGCGGTTGATGGCGGACGTGCCGCTCGGCATGTTTCTCTCCGGCGGTATCGACAGTAGTGCCATCGCCGCGTTGATGGCGCCCATGCTCGATCGACCGCTTCAGACCTTCTCAGTCGCGTTCAAGGAACGTGCGTTCAACGAAATCGCCTTCGCGCGCGAGGTCGCGGACTCGATCGGGGCGCAATCGCACGAAATCGTGATCGACGACAACGATTTCTTCGGCGCGCTGCCCAGGCTGCTGTGGCACGAGGACGAGCCGATCGCGCATCCCTCCAGCGTGCCGTTGTATTTCGTGGCACAGCTGGCGCGCCAGCAGGTCACGGTGGTCCTGACGGGCGAAGGCAGCGACGAGCTGCTCGCAGGCTATGGCAAATACCCGCGAGTCGCCTGGAACTGGCGAGCCGGATCCGTCTACGAACAGATGGTGCCGGCGCGTCTGCGAGCCGCCATCGCCGACGGATTGATCCCCAGGCTTCCCGCCCGGGTCGGCCGATATGCGCGCCGTTCCTTTCTCGCGATGGATCGCTCTGCAGAGGCGATGTGTTTCGACAACTTTGCGGCGATTCGGCTGGCCGATCAGCGATCGCTGCTGGCGCCGGACTTGCGCGCGGCAGCGACCCGTGCGGCGGCCTACCACGAGTCGCTGCTGCGGTTCGACGCCCCGGGCGCCGGCAGCACGCTCCTCGATCGACTGCTCTACACCGACATCAAGACCTACCTGGTCGAGCTATTGATGAAGCAGGACCAGATGAGCATGGCGGCGTCGATCGAAAGCCGCGTACCGTTTCTCGATCACCATCTCGTGGAGTTCGCCGCCGCTCTGCCGGACGATTGGAAGCTCGCCGGGTGGACCACCAAGCGCATCCTCCGCGAATCCATGAAGGGTGTCCTGCCGCCGAAGATCCTCGACCGGCCGAAGATGGGATTCCCGGTGCCGTTCGGTACCTGGACACGAGGCGGATGGAACAGCGTCGCCCGCGAGGTCCTGCTCGACCGCCGCTCCCGCGAACGTGGCGTTCTCGATCCCGTCGCCGTCGCCACTCTGCTCAACGACCACGCCGCCGGCCGGACCGATGGCGCCGATCGGATCTGGAGTCTGTTGAACCTGGAACTGTGGCACCGGACGTTCATCGACAAGGAAGGAATTCAGACACTCCCCCATGCGGATTCTCTGGCTGAAGTCGGACCTGCTGCTGCCGCTTGACAAGGGCGGCAAGCTGCGCACCTGGCATCTGCTTCGCCATCTTGCGCGTCGGCACGATGTCACGTACTTCTCGTTCCGCGATCCCGGGCAACCGATGGCCGACATGGAAGGGATGCGGGAGGTCGCAACCAGCATCGGGACGATTGCGCGCGCCGATCCTTCCAAGGGATCGCTTCGCTTCTACGCCGACGCCGCGCGTCACGTCGTTGGCCGCCTGCCGTACGCGGTTGCGAAGTACCGGTCGCGCGACTTCCGGCAGGGTCTCGACGAGCTCCTCGACGAGGAAATCTTCGATCTCATCGTCTGCGACTTCCTCTTTCCTGCCGTCAACCTGCGGGACCAGCTGCCCTGTCCAGCGGTGCTCTTTACCCACAACGTCGAGTCCGAGATCTGGCGACGTCACGCCGAAACCACCTCGAGCCGGCTGCGCCAGTGGTTGTATCGCACGCAGTACCGGCGAATGCTGCGTTACGAAGCCAGGACGCTGGCCCGCTTCGATGGCGTACTCGCGGTGTCAGAGGCCGACCGCCGGGCCTTCGAGCAGCTCTATCCCGGCGCCATCGCAGGTTCCGTCCATGTCGTCCCGACCGGCGTCGATACCGAGTATTTCGCTCCCTCGCCGGCGCAGTCGGCCGGACCGCACCTGACCTTCACGGGATCGATGGACTGGCTGCCGAACGAAGACGCCATGTCGTACTTCTGTGAGCAGATCCTGCCGCTCATCCGCGCCGAAATCCCCGACGTGACGCTGTCGATCGTCGGTCGCGCTCCGACACCGGCTGTGCGCCGGCTCGCCAACGATCGTGGCATCCACGTCACCGGTCGCGTCGACGATGTCCGCCCTTTCGTGCGGGACGCTGCCGTCTATGTCGTGCCACTGCGGATCGGTGGCGGCACGCGGCTCAAGATTTTCGAAGCGATGGCAATGGGCAAGGCGGTCGTCTCTACCACCGTCGGTGCCGAGGGACTGCCGGTCGCGGACAAAGAGCATCTGACACTCGCGGACGAACCCTCGCGGTTCGCAAGCGCGGTGGTGGAGTTGATCCGGGACGAAACGCGCCGCAAACAGCTCGGTGACGCCGCGCGCGCGCTGGTGGTCAATCGCTACGACTGGTCCGCAGTCGCTGGCTCACTCGAACACGCGTTGCTGCGCTTTGCTGCGGGGCGCGTCCAGAATATCAATCCCCTCCCTACCTGGCCTCGGGTGGACGTCAATGCCAGGCCTTATGGTCGTTCCTTATGAGAGTGTCAGTATTTGGTCTGGGATATGTCGGCTGCGTATCGGCGGCATCGTTCGCGCGTGACGGACACACGGTGATCGGCGTCGATGTCAACGCCGACAAAGTCGAGGCAATTACTCACGGCCGGAGTCCGATCGTCGAGCCGGGACTCGATGCTGTGTTGGCCGAGAGCGTGAACGCGGGGCGGCTGCGAGCGACGACCGATACGGCGACCGCGGTCCACGACAGCGACGTCTCGCTGCTCTGCGTCGGCACGCCGAGCCACCGTAATGGCAGCCTCGATTTGTCGTACCTGCAGCGCGTCAGCGAGCAAATCGGCGTCGTGCTCAAGGACAAGCCGACCTATCACGTCGTCATTGTCCGAAGCACGGTATTGCCGGGAACCACTCATGACGTCGTGATTCCGGCGCTCGAACGCACATCGGGCAAGACCTACGGACATGGCTTCGGCGTGTCGGTCAACCCCGAATTTCTGCGAGAGGGCACGGCGTTGCAGGACTTCATGACCCCTCCGCTGACGCTGGTCGGCCACAACCACGCCGCCGACGCCACCGGAACGATCGGGCTGTATCGCTCGATTGATGCGCCGCTCGTCAGCACGAGCATTCGCGTCGCCGAAATGATGAAGTACGCGAGCAACACCTGGCACGCGTTGAAGGTCGTCTTTGCCAACGAGATCGGGAGCGTTTGTAAGAAGTTGGACGTGGACAGCCATGAGGTGATGGACATCTTCTGCCGCGACCACAAGCTCAACCTCTCTTCGTATTACCTCAAACCCGGCTTCGCGTTCGGAGGGTCCTGCCTGCCGAAGGACGTCCGTGCGCTGCAGTACCGCGCCAAGCAGGCCGATCTGGACCTGCCGCTCATCTCTCAGATTCTGCCCAGCAACCGGCAACAGGTTCAGAACGCCGTCGAACAGGTGCTCGAAACCGGCAGGCGACGCGTCGGCCTCCTTGGATTCAGCTTCAAGGCCGGCACCGACGACCTTCGCGAGAGTCCGATCGTCATCCTCGCGGAGGCGCTGCTTGGCAAGGGGCTCTCGTTGAAGATTTACGACAAGAACGTGTCGGTAGCCCGGCTGGTCGGCGCGAACAAGGACTACATCGAACAGCAGATTCCGCACCTGTCGTCGCTGCTGTGCAACACGATCGAGGAGGTCGTGCAGGATTCCGAAGTCATCGTCGTGGGCAACCAGGCCCCGGAGTTTGCCGACGCCGTCCGATCCTGCCGGCCGGATCACATCGTCATCGACCTGGTCCGACTGCCGCTCGCCACCTCGGAGCTGAAGTCCGACTACCGTGGAATCTGCTGGTGATGCGCACGCTCCTCATCTGCCATCACGACGCGGAGATGGATCGCGATGGCCTGACGCGGTGGCTCGCGTCCTTCTCAACGCTCTCCGGAGTCGTCGTGATCTCGGAGCCCGGCGGCCGATGGCGCAAGCGCGTCGTGCGCGAAGTCCGTCGCGTCGGCGTTCTTCGCTTTCTCGATGTGCTGGCGTTCCGGATTTACTATCACTTCACCTCCGCGGCCCGCGACAAGCGATGGGCGGCCGCAGAACTCACCCGCCTTCGCGCTCGCTTTCCGAACTCGCCCGGCAGCCCGGAACTTCACGTCGCCTCGCCCAATTCGACCGAGACCGAGGCATTCATCAAAGACTGCCAGCCTGATCTGATCGTCGCCCGCTGCAAGACCCTGCTTCGGCCAGGAGTGTTTTCGCTGGCCCGCCTCGGTACGTTCGTCATGCACCCGGGCATCTGTCCCGAGTACCGCAATGCTCACGGCTGCTTCTGGGCCATGGCTCGCGGGGACAACGAGAACGTGGGAATGACGCTGCTGCGTGTCGATCAGGGGGTCGACACGGGGCCGGTCTATGGATATTTCCGCGTCGGCGTCGACTTGGCGGAGTCGCACGTCGTGACCCAGCACCGAATAGTGACCGAAAATCTCGACGCCATACGGGACAAGCTTCGGGACATCGACGCCGGACTGGCCTCGCCAATCGTGACTGCGGGCCGCTCCTCGGCGACCTGGGGTCAACCGTGGCTGACGGCCTTGTTCAACAGGAACCGAGGCGTACCAGGCCGGACGCTCCGGCCCCGCAATCCCGCCACGACGATGCGCCCATGACCGCGCTGATGTATCACGATGTCGTCAGCGAGCAGGATGCCGACCGCTCGGGCTTTCGCGGACGCGGCCCCGCTCTCTACAAGGTCGGGCCAGAGCAATTTGCCGCCCATCTCGACGCCATTCTGACCGTACTGCCCGAAGCATCCACCGGCCAGGACGTGGTGATCACCTTCGACGATGGCGGAGTGAGCGCACTGCTGGCGGCGGATGAACTGGAGCGCAGAGGCCTGCGCGGCCATTTCTTCATAACGACGAATTACATCGGCACCGCCGGCTTTCTCGATGCTTCCGGGATCCGCACACTCGCGCGGCGCGGCCACACCATCGGCAGCCACTCGTGTTCGCATCCGCTCCGGATCGGCCATTGCGAATGGCACCAGCTGGTCGCCGAGTGGACCGACAGCCGGGCGATCCTGGCCGACATCGTCGGGACGGACGTCCGTTCGGGGTCGGCGCCTGGCGGTGATTTCGCTCCGCCGGTTGCCAGCGCCGCCGCGCTGGCTGGCTACGACACGCTCTTCACTTCGGAGCCGATGACGAGCGTCGATCGGAGATTCGGATTGACGCTGGTCGGGCGATTCGCAATCCGCCGCTGGACGAAGCCGCAGACCGCGGCTGGTCTGGCCGCGGGCCACCTGCTTCCGGTCTCTCGGCAAGCGCTGGCGTGGAAAGTGTTGAAATGGTCGAAGCGGCTCGGTGGAGTCCACTACCTTCACCTGCGCCAGATCCTGCTTCGGACGCGAGACGAGGTCCGTTGGGGCGACCATCATCAGGCGTAGCCGCCGTCGTTCCTCCGGACCGTCAGCACCTTACATCGCAGGAACCCTGGCGTTGATCACGGTTGGATCCGCGCCAATCGCGGTCCCGTCGGTCGCGGCCGTCTTATACGGGCTGCCAGACGTCAGCGCGTAGTTTCCGTTGACGGCGTCAACGAAACCGACCGCCGACACGTTCGCTGGAAAGAAATTACCGGTCGGGTAGGCCGACGAGTTGCCGCCGATGAACACATTTCGGCTGAAGGTCGCACCGGGGTAAAAGATCGCGATTGTGCCATTTCCTGGTGACGCCCCGCTCCCCATGATCGCCCAGGCGTTATCGGGCACGATGTTGTTGGTGAACGTGAATCCCGTCACCCGCGTGACGTCCGCGTACAGAACCGACGCACCGTCGCTGAAGACGGTGTTGTGGTCGAACTTGATGTTCGATCCGCCGAGCGTCATGATCGTGCGCGCCTGCCCGCCCCAACTCGTGCTGATGTCAAGAAACAGATTGTTTTGAATCGTGATGCCGTTGAGCGGCTGACTTGGATGAATATCGTCGGTTCCAAGGATGTCAAAACCCGACGCGACATGACGAATGATGTTGTTCGTCACCTGAACCTGCTGAACCACCGACCAGGGAGCCGTGCCGTCCTGGTTGCGCGGTGTCAGCATGAACGCAAATCCGTCCTGAGCGGCCAACCAGCAGTTTTCGATGATGTTACCGTCGATCGTTACCCGCTGCGCATTCTTCAATTCGATCAGGTTCTTGACGGTCCAGCTCTGCCCGCGCCAGCTGGTTGGCTTGGTGATGTAGTTTTGCTGAATCACGATATCGGAAGGTACCAGGTTCGGGACGTAGGGGTCCGACCCGCCGAACAGGATGTTTTCACCACTGGCCTCGAGATAGTTGTTGGTGATGGTGTACGGCCCAGGTCCATTCCAGCCGGCGATCGCCTGGGCGTCTGATTGCGACGACTTGATGTCGGCAATATAGGAATTGAGGATGCTGGTCGAGGCCGAATTAAGGGCGACACCGCGCTTCTGCCCTGCGGTCGCATTGCCGTGGATGTAGCACCGATCGATGACTAGATCGTGCGCGATGCTCGACGCCGTGCTTTGGACCGCTGATCCGTCACCGAGCTCGACGATGTCGTTCGCCGCATACGTGTTGACGAGTTCCAGGAACATCAGACGATAGTGATGGGCGCCAACGGCGGTGATGATCGCCGGCAGTCCGGCAACTCCACCCTGGATGCGCGCCAGCTGTCCCGCATTCGACGGCAACACACGTGTGCCGTCAGGCGGCAAGGAGGCGTCCGGAGCCGCCGATCGAATCGTGATGTAGCTCGACCCGCTCTTTGCCGGCAATGTGTACGAACCCGCGAACGTCGCGCCGGCTTGAAGAAGGATGGTGTCGCCAGGAGAGGCACCATCGATCGCCTTCTGCAAATCACCTCCCGCCTGCACGGTGATCGTGGATCCACCGGTACCGCCGCCGGTGGACGACGCCGCGGTGATTGCCCGAATGTTGAAGCCGTTCGTGTCGAAAGTCAGCGTCATCGTCTGGATCCCGGCGGTCAACGTGACCGGGACCGAAACAGTTGTCCACGTCTGCCACGCGCCGGTCGCGGGAACCGAGACGGTGGCTGCACCGCCGGCGGATCCACTGAATCCGAGATGCATCGAGCCACCACTCGGCGACGCCACCCGCAGCTGTAGTACGTAGTTACCGGCCGACGTCACGTTGACGCTGTAGTTGAGCCATTCACCCGCCGCGATCCATCCGACGTCGTAGCCGCCCTCGGATGCTGCTTCGAGATCCACTCCGTCAGCGCGAAAGGCGCCGCCGCTGTTTCCCGGAGTCGTGTCGTGGTAGGCCACGCCTTCGCCGCCGAGGTCGTAGTTGGCGGCCTGGACCGTTCCCGGCAGGGTGACCGGCGTCCCCGAGAACGGAGCCGACCCACCGGTACCGCCTCCGGTGGACACCGCCGCGGCGATCGCGAGGATGTTGAAGCCGTTCGTGTCGAATGTCAGCGTCATCGTCTGGACCCCGGCGGTCAACGTGACCGGGACCGAAACGGTTGTCCACGTCTGCCACGCGCCGGTCGCGGGGACCGAGACGGTGGCTGCACCGCCGGCGGATCCACTGAATCCGAGATGCATCGAGCCACCACTCGGCGACGCCACCCGCAGCTGTAGTGTGTAGTTACCGGCCGACGTCACGTTGACGCTGTAGTTGAGCCATTCGCCCGCCGCGATCCATCCAACGTCGTAGCCGCCCTCGGATGCTGCTTCGAGATCCACTCCGTCAGCGCGAAAGGCGCCGCCGCTGTTTCCCGGAGTCGTGTCGTGGTAGGCCACGCCTTCGCCGCCGAGGTCGTAGTTGGCGGCCTGGACCGTTCCGGGCAGGGTGACCGGCGTCCCAGAGAACGGAGCCGACACTGCGCCAGTGGTCTCCGAGACGATGGTGTGGTCCGACACCGCGGCGCCTGGAGAGCTCGACAAATAAGTGGATGGACTCAGCACGACCTGGTCGAGCGCAACCCCGTCTTCCCGGGTTTGAATGCGCAGCGTGTGTGAACCCGTAGAGGCAAAGGTGATCGTCGATGCCTGCGACAGCCAATACGCCCCCTCCAGCCAGCCCCAGCCAGACAGCGCGCATCCGTCGCAGCTTTGAAGATTGAGCGTGAGACCACTGGTCGTACCTATTCCCCACAACTTCGTGCTGGCGTTGACCGCGTCAGAAAACTGCGCGAAGACCGAGTCGTTGAACTTCGAGTCGGCGCCGGCGCGGAGCCGGAACCACAGGCGGTACGGCGTGTTCGCGGAAGCAGTGAAGGTGAATTCGAAGTAGTCAGTCGGCGACGCCAGGGGTCCGGCAGTCTGCGACCACCCGTTGTCCGTGCTGGCGATCGACTGTCCACCAGCGGCCGTGGAATCGGATTGAAGCGCCCAGTTTCCGTGGAGGTTTGTGGCGTCGCCGGCGTAGAGGACGACGTCGGGAGCCGCGGCACCCACGCTTGTCCCTGAAGCGAGAAAAGGCGTGACGAGCGCGATTACGGCGGCCAACGATTTCATTGACGAAGACATTACAAACTCCTCGGATCGCGCACACCAGCGTCAGATTCGGTTCCGAGGCAGGTCGGTTGGTTTGGAGCTAGGCGCAACCGCAAGCGTGATGCCGAGAGGCAAATCGCCGTTTTCAACGGGAAAACGGATCACAGACGAATGCCGGCCACCTCGTCTGTCCGAAAAGCCAACTCAGCCTTTTTGAAAAAGTTACCCGGTTTGGAGGGATGTCCGTGAGACGGTGAAGGGTCGCTGCTGTCTCGGGGCGCGATGGTGGCGTCGGAAACAGGCCGACAACCACCACCGAGCACAACGGGTCGAACTTACTTCTGCGCTGACATGCTTACCGCACGCTCGGCGTCGCGTGCAAGGCGCAGGTGCTCTTGCAGCGTGGGCAACGCACTGTTTGCCCAGTGTTTGATCTCGGGATCACTGCCCGTCTGCGCCTCAGTCTGAAACGCCTGAACATCCTCTTCATGGTCTTTCACCATCGCGTCGATGTAGGCGCGATCGAAGGCCGCGCCCTGCAACGTCATCAGACGCTCTTTCAGTGCTCGAGCCTTGGGATCGACCTGCTCTGACACAGCGATATGCTTGCTCTGCGCGAGAGTTGCCAATTCGGTTCCGGCTTTGCCGTGGTCGTCTACCATTCGCTGGCCGAACGCCTTCACCTGCGGATTTGACGCGCGGTCCGCTGCGATTCTGCCCAGTTCCACCTCGGAGTGTCCGCCGGCCGAAGCTTCTTTGACGAACTTCTCATCATGACCAGCCGCGGTTTGGGCCATGGCCGGTCGTGCACTCATCGCCAGGAGTGTCGCGCCGATCGCGATTGCATACCTCATCATTCACTGCCTCCGATGGCAGTGTTCGCAAGCCCGGTGCCACGATTAGCGGAACTCTTTGTCGTCGGCCGACGGTCCATAGATCGCCGGGACCTTGGCGCCGACCAGTCGCAGATACACCGTCATCTGGCCGCGGTGATGCGCCCAGTGATTCAGGGTGTCCTGGATCATTACCCATCGCGGCGTCTCCTGGACGACCTGTCCGCGCGCGAGCAGCTTCCACGGCGTCATCAGGAACTCGTCGGTCGTGCGCTGCAGCGCCGCACGGGCTTCGGTCGCGCTCTTGTCGAGCGCGCCGATGAGCGCCGCGCTCGTTTCCAGCTTCTCGCGCGGCATCGCCGAACCGCTGGCCGGCGCCACGTCGAGCTCGTTCATCGTGATTCCCATCGCGATCCAGGACGGCATGGTCGCCACCAGCTGTGTCAGGTAGCCCAGCGCCATCGATCGGTCGTGTGGTTTCCAGTCGTACTTCCCGACCGGCACCTCTGCCAGCGCGCGCCGCGAGCGCGGCGTTTCACGATCCAGCTCGGCGAGTAACAACTCTGACAATTTCATTTGAAGCGCTCCTTTCTTTCGACCCGGTGCGAGCGACATGCCATGGACGGCTTCTCAACCCTAGACTCAGCCGGGCATGAAGGATGCAGACCGAGCAGTATGAACAAACCGACGACCGCCTCGTACTGGATTCAGTCGTCGTCTCTGCCGCGATTTCCTCGCGTGGTCTCCGACGGCACGGCCGATGTCATCGTCATCGGCGGTGGCATCACCGGGCTGACAACGGCATACCTGCTCGCCAAGGCGGGCCGGTCCGTGATCGTTCTCGAGCGCGATCGCCTCGCACAGAATGACACCGCGCACACCAGTGCGCATCTGACGATGGTGACCGATGCGACGCTCAGTGAGCTGACCGCTCGATTCGGCGAGAATCATGCGCAGGCAGTGTGGCATGCAGGCCTCGCCGCGATCGCACAGGTCGACGAGATCGCCCGCGCCGAATCGATCGCGTGTGACTTCACGTGGGTGCCTGGCTACGTTCATCGAGGGCTGACGAGCGACACCGTCGACGCCACCAACCTCTTCCCTCGGGAAGTGCAACTCGCGTCGAAGATGGATTTCGATGTCTCCCTGATCGAGGAGGTTCCATTAATCGGCGGCCGCGGTCTGCGGTTCGAGCACCAGGCCAGGTTTCATCCCCGCAAATATCTCGCGGGCCTGGTGCGAGCGGTTGTCAGACACGGTGGCAAGGTGTACGAACACAGCGCCGCGGAAGCCTTCAGCGCGAAGCCCTTCACGGTCACCAGCAATAGCTGCACATTGTCCTGTTCGGAGATGGTCATCGCGACGCACGACCCGCTGGTCGGCAACGCCAGCGCTGCGGCCGCCGCGTTCTTTCAAACCAAGCTGGCGCTTTATACGTCGTATGTCGTCGCCGGCCGCGTGAACAAGAGCACCGTGCCGGACGCGCTGATGTGGGACACCGAACAGCCGTACCACTATTTGCGGATCGATCCGCACCGGGATTACGACCTTGTGGTTCTTGGGGGAGCCGATCACAAGACCGGCCAATCCCGGGATACGCGCGAGTGCTATCGCGAGATCGAGCACGCGCTCGTCAGGTTGCTGCCCGGCATCGAGGTGACCCATCACTGGTCGGGCCAGGTGATCGCGACGTCGGACGGGCTGCCCTACATCGGACGCAACACTGATCATCAATTCGTCGGGACTGGATTCAGCGGCAACGGCCTGACGTTCGGCACGTTGACTGCCATGATGGCGGCCGACGACCTGGCAGGTCGAAAGAATCCATGGACCGAACTCTTCGATCCGGGCCGAACGACGCTGAGCGCGGCGTGGGATTACGTGAAGGAGAACAAGGACTATCCGTTCTACCTGATTCGGGATCGTTTTGCCGGCACCGAAGGACGCTCGCTGGCCGATGTGCCGCCCGGCGAAGGCAAAGTATTGACGCTCTCCGGGTCACCCGCCGCGGTCTATCGTGCGGATGACGGATCAACGAGCGTCCACTCGGCCGTCTGTTCGCACATGGGCTGTCTGGTCGGGTGGAATCGGGCCGAGCGTACCTGGGATTGTCCATGCCACGGCTCGCGGTTCACGCCCGATGGAGACGTTATTTCCGGTCCGGCCGAATCGCCGCTGGGCAAGCTGCCCGATTGACTGACGGCACGTCCCTGCTTCCTGTGGACGTGCCACATCGCGGCGTGATATTCATGTGGCGTCGCCACATGAGACGAGCGTCGCCGACACCGGTCATTGAGGGCACACGATGAGCGCGCTCGCTCGAGCGTGGGCGCGGCTTTCGGCGCGGTTTCGGCGCGACGCACTCGACCGCGAGTTCGACGCCGAAGCGCAATCGCATCTGGACCTCGCCACCGACGACTACGTGCGGCGCGGCATGTCCGAGGTCGACGCCCGCCGTCTCGCGCGGCTGACATTCGGCGCGGTCGAAGCCGCGAAAGACACGCAACGCGACGCGCGCGGTTTCGCCTGGCTCGACGCGCTCGTCTACGACGTGCGATTCACGCTGCGGAGCCTGAGCCGCGATCGGCGGTTCACCCTGGCTGCCATCGGAATGCTGGCGCTCGCCATCGGGCTCAACGTGACCGTGTTCACCATCGTGGACGCGATGCTCTTCCGCGGCTTTCCGCTGGTCAAGCGGAGCGTTCAACTGCTCTTTCTGCAGGAAACCACGCCGACCGGCGGCTGCTGCCTCTCCTATGCGGATTTCGAAGAGTGGCAGGCCGAGGCGCATGCCTTCGAGGGCCTGGCGTTCGTCGGCAGCGCCGGGATCGCTCTCCGCGACGGCAATGGACGTCCGATCGACCTGCGGGCGACGACGGTGAGCGCCAACACCTTCGGCCTGCTCGGCGTCTCGCCACTGCTTGGACGCGATTTCACGTCGACCGATGCCATCCCGGGCGCGGCGCCCGTGGCGATCCTGAATCACCGCCTGTGGGTAAGCCGGTTCGGCAAACGCCCGGACATCGTCGGGCTCACCGTGCACATCAACGGCGCGCCGGCCACCATCGTTGGCGTCATGCCGGAGCGCTTCGATTTCGCGATTCCAATCGAGGACGACCTCTGGCTGCCACTCGTCGTCACCTCGGAGATGCATCGGAGAGACTTCACCGGAGCGCGAGGCTTCGGTGCCGTTGGCCGACTTCGTGACGGTGCGAGCCTGCAGTCGGCACGAGTGGAACTCGAGACGATCAACCGCCGCCTGGAACAAGCCTACCCTGCGACGAACCACCAGTTGGTGCCGAGAATCGCCACCCATTCCGAGTTCAACAGCGGCCGCGACGCCGCGACGATCTGGGGCTCGCTCTGGGCGGCGGCGTGGTTCGTCCTGCTGATCGCGTGCGCCAACGTCGCCAATCTCACGCTGGTGCGCACCATGGGGAGGTGGCGCGAGTTCGCCACACGGATCGCGCTCGGCGCCGGCCTGGCACGAATGGTGCGCCAGATCTTCATGGAGAGCCTCGCGCTGGCGGCGGTGGCCGGAATGCTCGGCTGGTGGATCACCACCTGGAGCGTCCGCACGTGGATCGCGGTGACGGCATCCCGCTATCAGGTCCTCGACTACACCGTCGATGCCGGCACGATCGCCTATCTGGTGGCAATCTCGGTCGCGGCAGCTGTCGTCTGTTCGTTGGCGCCGATCAGCCGAATCACGCAGCTCGGCGTGAACGGCGCCTTGAAGGGCGACGCCCGCGGCGTCACCCAGGGCCTGCGCGGCAAACGGATGGCGGCGACACTGGTGGCAGGCCAGATGGCGCTGGCCATGATGCTGCTCGCCGGTACGGGCGTGCTGGTTCGCAGCTTCCTCACCATCGTTGGCGCTCCGACCGGCGTTCGTGATCCCGAACACATCCTGGTCGGATCGATGCGCCTGCCATCGGACAAGTACCCGGACGGCGCGACACGGCTGCAGTATCTCGACCAGGCGCAAACGGCGCTCAAGAACACCGCCGGCGTCGAGCACGAATCGATCGCCAGCACCATTCCTGTGAAGTACGGCGGCGCGTCGCGCGCGTTCGAGATCGAGGGCCGCCCAACATCGCCGGACGGCGAAGGGCCGGTCGGATTTCTTCGAACTGGATCCGGCTACTTCGGCGTCGTCGGCGCCGCGCCGACATCCGGGCGCGACTTCAACGATGGCGATCGCGCAACGACGGTGCCGGTCGCCATCGTCAACGAGAGTTTTGTCGTCAAGTTCCTGGCGGGACAATCGCCGATCGGCATGCGCCTTCGCGAAGTAAATCGCACCACGCCAGCGGACTGGCGAACCATCGTCGGGGTGGCGCCGAATGTCTTGCAGAACGACGCTCTTCGACAACAGTTCAAACCGCTCGTATACATCCCTTTCCAGCAGGAAGCGCCCGCGGCCCGTTCGTTTTTTCTGGCACGAACGAGCGCTCCGCCAGAACAGATCATCGAGGCGGTGCGGACCGCGATTCAGGCTGTCGATCCTGACGTGACGCTGGAAGAGTTCGCGACCATGAAGGACAGCTTCGCCTTTGCGCGCGATTTCATGGACGCCGAGCACAGCGAGCTGGGAAAGCACGCCAAGGTCGCTCCCGTCTTCGCGGTCATCGCCCTGCTGCTGGCGGCGGTCGGCCTATACGCTGTCATTGCGTACTCGGTCAGCCAGCGTACGAAGGAAATCGGCGTGCGAATCGCCATCGGCGCGGCGTCCCGCGATATCCGGCGACTGGTTCTGCGCGAAGGCATGAGACCCGTGGCGCTTGGATTGATCGCGGGCTTCACGGCGTCGCTGGCGGTCAATCGCCTGTTGCAGTCACAGCTGGTCGGTGTCTCGCCTGACGATCCATTGACCCTGGCGACCGCGCCGGCCCTGCTGATTGTGATAGCGCTGCTGGCGTGCCAGGCGCCTTGCCGCCATGCACTACAAATCGATCCGGCCGTGGCCCTGCGGCACGATTAGGCGTCCGAACCGCTGATAACGCTAGTGTCAATTCGCGGTCTGGATCCACTTTGTTGTGAAGGCTGACCACGGTCGGACGCCATCGGCGGTGATACCATTCGGCCTCGTTGATGCCATGGAAGTGTCCGGCCTGCCACGAACCGATCCGTCACAGCGAAGTCGAAGTCCGGCCTCGTCCTGAGGCGCGTTATCGCTGTCATATCTGCCGCCTCGAACTGGTACTCGATCCCAAAGCTGACAAGCTTGTGGTCGCACCGCTCGGTGACGATCAAAAAGATCGTCGCGGCCGATCGTCGCGATAACCGGGCACGTATACTCCGCAGTTCTGATGCGTAAAGCCCAGCTTCAACAGTAGAGCCGGCTCCTCAGCGCGCGCTGATTCTCAACACCGCACGCTTCTTGCACTGATCAATAGTGCGTGGCGGCAACGATATCAGAGAGCAGGTGCAACGGGTTCTGCCACACTAGAGCCACTTGACTGACGCGTTACTCGATCAGGATTTGAAACAAGGGAGTGTCGGCTCAGACCACGTTCGAGCCGAGCCCTTCACACAAGAGCAGCTTGCTGCCCACGCTCGTCGGCTTGCTCGGGCCCACCTCAACCAGTCTCGTCCCGGTCGCGGTCGTCCGTTGCTTCCTCGTCTCGACGCGAGCGAACGCGGGCTGGACAGAGCACACCGCACGTTCTCCGCCGGTGGCGGCGACCTCGCTCCGGTTCCGTCCGAAGACTGGCTGCGCGACAACTACCACGTGGTGCGCGATCAGATTCGGGAGATCCGTCAGGATCTGCCGCGTCAGTATTACCTTCAGCTGCCGAAGCTGGCGGAAGGTCCGTTCGAAGGGCTGCCCCAGATTTACATCATCGCGTCCGAGCTCGTGCGTCACAGCGCGGGGCGATTCGACCTCGATGCGCTCAGCGACTTCGTCGCTGCCTACCAGGGCGAGGCGACGCTCACGATCGGCGAGACGTGGGCGATTCCGATCATGGTGCGTCTGGCGCTGGTCGAAGAACTCAGTCGGCTCGTGGACAGCGTACTCGTTGCGAGAAATGCACGGGAACGGGCCCGGACCTGGGTGGCCGGCGAACGAGACGGCCAACCCACCAGTTCGGACATCACCGCACTGATCGACGGCGAGATCGCCCGCTCGGGCCGGCTGCCGACGGCGCTGGTGGTCGAAGTCCTGCAATGGCTGCGTGATCAGCCGTCGAGCGTCGCCCCGGCGTGGCAGGCGCTCGAGCAGCACGTAGAGGCACAAGGCGAATCCCTCGACGAGATGCTGCGGGTCGAGCACCATCGCGAAGCCGCCGAGCAACTGGAGATTGGCAACGTCATCACCAGCATGCGCATGCTGTCGGCGGTCGACTGGACCATCTTCTTCGAACGCGTCAGCGTGGTCGAGCGCACGCTCCGCGACGACCCCGCCGGCGCCTATGCCGACATGGACTTCCCCACCAGGGATCGATACCGGCACTCCATCGAGCAACTGGCCAAACGCGCCCGCGCACCCGAACTCGCGGTTGCGACCGCAGTGGTCGATCTCGCCTGCCGCGCAAAAGCCGAGCGCCCGGCCGCCGAGCGCGAACACCACGTCGGGTATTACCTGATCTCGCGCGGCCGCTTCCACCTCGAACGGGCCCTGGGCTATCGGCCGACGTGGCGGGAGCGGGGCGCCCGGCTCATTTTCAAACGGCCGACGGTCGGTTATCTCGGCATGCTGTTGACGGTGACGCTGGCTGGCGTGGCAAGTCTGGTGGCCTATGCCAGCCGTCATGGCGCCAGTGTCAGCGAGCAACTGCTCGTGGCCCTGGTCTGCCTGATTCCGATCAGCGAGCTCGCGATCGGCGTCGTCAATCTGATCGTGTCGAGACAGATTCCACCACGCCCCTTGCCCAAGCTGGCGATGCGGAGCGGCATTCCCGAGATCTACCGCACGATGGTGGTGGTGCCCGTCATTTTCGATTCCATCGCTCGCATCAGGGTGCTGTTCGACGACCTCGAGGTGCGGTTCCTGGCCAACCGGGACCAGCATCTTCACTTTGCCTTGCTCGGCGACTTCGCGGATGCAAGCGTTCAGACCCGGGATGGCGACGCTGCGATCACGGACGAGGCGCGCCGGTTGCTCGCGGCCCTGAATGCCCGCTACGGAGACGATCGGTTCTTCCTCTTCCACCGCGAACGTCGCTGGAACGCCCGTGAAAACTGCTGGATGGGATGGGAGCGCAAACGCGGCAAGCTCACCGAGTTCAACCAGCTGCTCCGGGACGATGCCGCGACGAGTTTTGTGATCCGGGAGGGCGACCAGTCGATCCTGCCGACGGTTAAGTACGTCATCACGCTCGACGCCGACACGCAGCTGCCGATCGACGAAGGGCGCCGTCTGGTCGGTGCGCTCGCGCACCCGCTCAACCAGGCGCGCTTTGACCCGGACACGCAGCGAGTCACGGCGGGCTACGGTGTGCTGCAGCCGCGGGTGGCGATCAACGCCGCGCGCACCCCGTTCGGATATCTGTACTCCGGCCACGTCGGGATCGATCCGTACACGACGGCGGTCTCCGACCTGTACCAGGATCTGTTTCACGAAGGCAGCTACGTCGGCAAGGGCATTTACGACGTCGATGTCTTCCACCGCGCGCTGGAGGACCGCGTTCCCGACAACACCCTGCTCAGCCACGATCTCTTCGAGGGATTTTTCGCCCGCGTCGGCCTGTGCACCGACATTCAGGTTGTGGACGACTATCCGACCAACTACCTCGCCTATTCGTCCCGCCAGCAGCGATGGGCCCGCGGCGACTGGCAGATCGCCAGATGGCTGTGGCGAACGGTGCCCAATGCCGACGGACAATCCGTTCCCAATACCCTGCCGGTCATCGACCGCTGGAAGATCCTCGACAACCTGCGACGGAGCCTGCTGGCGCCGTCGCTCCTGCTGCTCTTTGTTGGCAGCTGGACCGTCCTGCCCGGATCGCCGCTGGCGTGGATGCTCGTGGCGCTGCTGGTCCTCGGCTTTCCGTCGTACGTGCAGGCCGTGCTGTCGCTGTCGAATCGCGTGCGCGGCGTGCCCGTCCGCGAACATCTGCGGACCGAGCGGCACCGGCTCTCGATCGCTGGTGCGCAGGTGTCGCTCTCGGTGACGTTCCTGGCGCATCAGGCCTACGTCATGCTCGACGCCATCGTCCGCACCGGGTTCCGCCTGTGCGTGACCCGCCGTCACCTGCTCGAATGGGTGACCGCCGACACCGCCTCGCGATCGACGCGCGACCTCGTCACGATCGCGCAGGAAATGTGGGCGGCGCCGGTCATCGCGGTGACGCTTCTGATCCTCGTCGGCGTGCACGACGCCGGACGGCTGTGGATCGCAGTTCCCGTTGCCGTGATGTGGCTGTTGTCGCCGGTCGTGGCCTATCTCACAGCTCGCCCGTACGAGGCGCTTGAACGCGTCGTCTCCGCCGACGACCGCGATCGTCTCCGCAACATCGCGCGCAAAACCTGGCGATTCTTCGAGGACGTGGTGACGCCGACCGGCCATTGGCTGGTCCCCGACAACTATCAGGAGAACCGGCCCGACGTCATCGCCCATCGGACATCGCCGACCAATATCGGATTGCAGTTGCTCGCGACCGTTGCGGCCGCCGACTTCGGCTATCTCGGCAGCGCGGGCGCAATCGAACATCTCGAGCGCACCATGGAGACGGTCGGTCAGCTGCAGCGCTACCGTGGCCACTTCTACAACTGGTACGACACCCGATCGCTGTTGCCTCTCTCTCCCGCATACGTGTCGACTGTCGACAGCGGCAACCTCGCCGGCTACCTCGTCACCCTGAGAATTGCCGTTCTCGAACTCGTCGAGAAACAGCCGTTCATCGATCTCGCGTCGCTCGATGCGGTCGGCGACGCCATTCGCCTGGCAGAGCAGGCGGTCGATCCGCTCGGTCGAAGCTTTGGACGCAGCCGGGACGATCTCTTCAAACTCCGGCGAGATCTCGCGGCGCTCCGCACCGAGCTCAAGGGCCTGCGGGCGCCGCTGACGGTCTCCGGCTGGCATCGCCTGCTCGGCCATGTTGGCGAGCGCCTCGCCCAGGTCGCTGCGGATATCCACAACTCCGAAGAACTTCGGGCCTCGTCCGAATCAGATGTCCAGGCGCTGGGCGAGGCCCACGACTGGATCGAGCGGGCGGCGACTTCGCTCGCCGAGCGTCAGACCACGCTGACCCAGTTCGCGCCGTGGCTGGAAGCGACCCAGCCCGCGCACCCGCAACTGCCCGACCGCCTGCTGGGACTGCCCGCCCTGATCGCCTGGTGCGATCGGCAGTTATCTGAACCGGGCTCCGACAGCGATCGCGCGATTAGCGCGTGGATCGAGCCCACTCGGCAACGGGCGGTCGACCTCATCGAACGCGCCCGTCGCATCGCGAACCGCGCCGACGAACTGCTGAAGGAGATGGATTTCACGTTCCTGTTCGATCAGCAGCGCCAGCTGTTCGCTATCGGCTACAACGTGCCGGAAGGTCGCCTCGACGCGTCGTACTACGACACCCTGGCGTCCGAGGCGCGGCTCGCGAGTTTTCTGGCGATCGCCTTTGGCCAGGTGACGCCCGAACACTGGTTCCGGCTGGGACGATCGCTGTGCCCGACGGCCGGTTCACGCGCGCTCCTGTCATGGAGCGCGTCGATGTTCGAGTACCTGATGCCATTGCTCGTGATGCACGCGTATCGCGAGACGCTGCTCGACGAAACCTACTCCGCGGTCATCGCGAGACAGATCCAATACGGCGCCGACCGGGGCGTACCGTGGGGCATCTCCGAGTCGGCGTACAACGTTCAGGACCTCGGTCACAACTATCAGTACCGCGCCTTTGGCGTACCCGGACTCGGCTTGAAGCGCGGCCTCGCCGACGATTTGGTCGTCGCCCCGTACGCCACGTTGATCGCGACACCGCTGCGTCCGCACGAAGCGATCAGAAATCTGGCGCGGCTGTCGGCGGCCGGGCTCGAAGATCGGTACGGCTTCTACGAGTCGATCGACTACACCGCCGAACGCATGCCACCTGGCGTTTCTGGCGGCGTCATCGTCCGTACCTACATGGCGCACCACCAGGGCATGTCGCTGATCGCGCTCGACAACTGCCTCAACGACGATCCGATGCCGCGGCGCTTCCACGCCGACCCGCATGTGCAGGCGGCAGATCTGTTGCTGCAGGAAAAAGTCCCTGAACTCGTTCCGCTGACCGACCTTCCGGTCGAATCCGTTGAGCACGTTCCGGCAACACGCCGGCTGCCGGTTGACTCGGTCCGGCGCTACACCACGCCGCACACCCTGAGCCCGCGCGCGCATTTTCTATCCAACGGCTCGTACAGCGTGATGATCACCAACGCCGGCGGCGGCTACAGTCGCTGGCGGCAGCTGGCAGTCACGCGCTGGCGCGAGGACATCACCACCGATTCCTGGGGCATGTTCTGTTACGTCAGAAATCTGACCACCGGCGAGGTGTGGTCGACCACGCATCAGCCAATCGGGCGGGAACCGCTCGAGTTCGAAGTAACCTTTGCGCCCGATCGGGCAGTGTTCCGCCGGCGCGACTTCGATCTCGAGATCTACACCGAGTTGACGGTGTCAACCGAGGACGACGTCGAGGTGCGGCGGGTGTCGCTGCGCAATCACGGGTCGAAGCCATACGACCTCGATGTCACCAGCTACGCCGAAATCGTGCTCGGGCCGCTGGGATCCGACCTGTCGCATCCCGCATTCAGCAAGCTGTTCGTGGAAACCTCCGTGACTGCTGATGGCGAGGCGATCATCTGCTCGAGGCGACCGCGCGGAGGAGACGAGGCCCGCGTATACATGTTTCACGTTCTCGGCGGCCGCAGCCGTGCCAGCGCGCCGGCGTCCTTCGAGACGGATCGTGCGCAGTTCATCGGTCGCGGTGGCTCGGTGCGGCAGCCGGCCGCGCTGGCGCCGTCCGCGAAGCTGTCGAGGACGACAGGCGCGGTCCTGGATCCCATCGTCAGTCTGCGTCAGAAGGTCCGCGTTCCGCCTGGCGAAATCGTCCGCCTGACGTTTGCGACCGGCGTCGCGCCGAGCGAAGAACGGGCCCATCAGCTGATCGAAAAGTATCGCGATCGCCGGGCGGTGTCGCGGACGATGGCGCTGGCCAGTACCCACGCCAACATCGAACTGCGTCACCTCGGCCTCAAAACCGCGGAGACGATTCGCTTTCAACGGCTCGGCGGGCGTCTGCTGTTCGGTGACAGCCGCCTCAGAAACGCGGCGGCGATCGCGCGCAATCATCTTCCGCTCCAGGCACTCTGGAAACATGGGATCTCTGGCGATTTTCCGATTCTCGTCGCCAGGATCGGCGCCGGGTCGGAATTACCGCTCTGCCGCGAACTGCTCCAGGCGCACGAGTATCTTCGTCGCAAGGGCTTCACGTTTGATCTGGTGTTGGTGAACGAACACGCCGATGGCTATCGGCAGGAACTGCACGACGAGTTGCAGCAGCTGGTCGAATCGGGACCCGAACAGGGGTGGATCGATCGGCCCGGCGGTGTATTCCTCCGAAAGATCGACGCGTTGTCCCCCGACGAGCAGACGATGCTGCTCGCGGCAGCACAAGCGGTGCTCGAAGGTTCGCTCGGTTCGCTCTACGAGCAGTTGAAGCGGCTGCAGGTGCCGTTCGCGCCGGTGCCACCGCTGGTCGAGAACGACGAAGCAGAAGCGACACCGCCGCCGTTTCTCGAAGGGCTTCAACGCCGGCTGCCTTGGCTGCCCGTGGGGCTCGCGGCGCCGGAGCCGCGCCGTTCCCGGCCATCGTCGCCGCAACCGCCTCAGCTAACGACCGGCGTGAGCCCCAGGACCAACGACCTGGAGTACTTCAACGGCCTCGGCGGCTACGCCGACACCGGACGCGAGTACGTCATCGTCGTCGATCACACCACCGGTCGAACGGCGCCGGCCCCGTGGGCCAACGTCATCGCCAACGAGCAATTTGGAACGGTGGTGACGGAGTCCGGACTTGGCTATACCTGGTCCGGCAACAGCCACCACAACCGGCTGACGCCGTGGCAGAACGACCCGATCGCCGATCCATCCGGTGAAGTGCTCTTTCTCAGGGACGAAGAGACGGGGGCATTCTGGTCGGCGACCCCTGTCCCGGCGGGCGCATCCGTCTACACCGTCCGGCACGGACACGGCTACAGCCGGTTCGATCACGTGCGCGATGGACTCGAGTGCGAGCTCTCGACATTCGTTCCGGTGGACGATTCGCTCAAGATCATGCGGCTGCGGATACGGAACGTCTCGGCCAGACCGCGACGCGTCTCGGTGACGATGTACGTGGAGTGGGTGCTCGGCGAGAATCGAACGCGCACGTCATCTCAAGTCGTGACCAGCCAGGATCCCGTCACCGGCGCGGTTCTCGCGCACAACGCGTTCAGGCAGCCTTACGGCGAACGGATCGCCTTCCTCCACGTATCGACGGCGGAGCCGGACGAACAATCCTTCACCGGCGATCGGAGCGAGTTCATCGGCCGCAACGGTACGCTCGCCGCTCCCGCCGCACTCGGCGGGGAGTCGCTCTCCGGCCGTACTGGCGCCGGACTCGATCCGTGCGGTGCATTCCAGCTGAAGTTCCGCCTCGCCGCGGGCGAGACCCGCGAGGTGGTGGTGCTGGTCGGCGACGAACGGAGCGAGGAGCGGTGCCGCCTGCTGATCGACCGGTATCGCAGCGTCGAGACGGTTGAATCGGCCTTCGCCCAGACCAAAGCCGCATGGAACACGACACTCGACACGATCGCCGTATCGACGCCCGATCGATCGTTCGACCTCATGGTGAACCGCTGGCTGCTTTACCAGACGCTGGCGTGCCGGGTGTGGGCGCGGACCGGCTTCTACCAGTCGAGCGGAGCGTTCGGCTTCCGCGACCAGCTGCAGGACGTCCTGGCACTGCTGTTCGCGCGGCCTGACATCACCCGCGCCCACATCCTGCACGCGGCCTCTCGTCAGTTCCTCGAAGGCGATGTGCAGCATTGGTGGCACGAGCCCGAGGGCGAAGGTATCCGCACCAGGTGTTCCGACGACCGGCTCTGGCTGGTCTACGCCGTGCTCGCCTACATCCGCGCCACCGGTGACGAAGCCGTGCTCGACGAACAGGTCGCGTTCCTCGAAGGCCGCGCGCTGTCGCCGGCCGAAATGGAAATCTACGAGCGGCCGACCCGGTCAGAGCAGCACGCCCCGCTCTACGAGCACTGCGTGCGCGCGATCGAGGTCAGCCTGGCGACCGGTGCGCACGGATTACCGCTGATTGGAACCTGCGACTGGAACGACGGCATGAATCTGGTCGGTCCGCAGGGGCATGGCGAAAGCGTGTGGCTCGGCTGGTTCCTGATCGCGGTTCTTCGGCCGTTCGCCGACGTCGCGAAGATGCGGGGTGAACGTGCCCGGGGACTGACCTATCGCCGACGAGCCGATCAGCTGGCAGCCGCACTCGAACAATCCTGGGACGGCGAATGGTACCGCCGCGCGTATTTCGACGATGGGACGCCGCTGGGATCGAAGAGCAACGCGGAGTGTCAGATCGACGCCATTGCGCAGTCGTGGGCCGCGATCTCAGGCGCCGGCGATCCGGCACGGACGCGGCAGGCGTTGGAGTCGAGCCTGCAGCGCCTGACCGATCGTGAAGGCGGACTGTTCAAGCTGCTGGCGCCGCCCTTCGATCATTCGGTGCCGAGTCCCGGCTACATCCAGGGCTACCTGGCCGGCATTCGCGAAAACGGCGGCCAGTACACGCACGGGTCGCTGTGGACAATCTTGGCGCTGACCGAGCTCGGCGACGGTGACCGCGCGATGGACTTGTTCTCGCTGCTCAACCCGATTCATCACACCGGCGATCGGAAGAGCCTCGAGCGCTATAAGACCGAGCCGTATGTCATCGCCGGCGATGTCTACTCGGTCCCTCCCCACTCCGGACGGGGAGGCTGGACGTGGTACACGGGATCGTCGGGCTGGATGTACCGAATTGCGGTCGAAAACATCCTCGGCCTGACCCTGATTCGTAACGCGCTCTCGATTGAACCGTGTATCCCGCGAACGTGGCCACGGTTCGAGGCGACGCTGACCCGCAACGGCGCGCAGTTCAAGATCGTCGTCGAAAACCCGGACCGCGTGCAGACAGGCGTGGTCCGAATCGAGGTGGACGGCAAGGAGCACCACGGTCCGATTCCGCTCGACACCGGCGGCCGGCCACGATCGATACGGGTCGTCATGGGCGCGGTCGCCCGCGATGCGGCCACCGCGCCGCCGCCGCTCACGTAATCGCCCGCAGCCGCGTACAATGCCGCCATCATGCTGACCAGACTGACCTCGCTCGTACTGTGTGGCTGCCTTGGCGTGGCTTCCTACGGTCTCGCGCAGAACGACCCGAATTGGACGAAACCATTTCCGCCGCTGCGCCTCATCGGCAACGTCTACTGGGTCGGTTCGTACGACTTGTCCACCTACCTCATCACCACGCCACAGGGACACATCCTGATCAATACCGGTGTTGGCGACACGGCCAAGCGGATCAAGGCAAGCGTGGAACAACTCGGCTTCAAGATCGAGGACACCAAGATTCTGACGGCCACGCACGGCCACTTCGATCATGCGGCGGGCATGGCCGAGCTGAAGCGGATGACTGGAGCAAGACTCGTGGTGTCTGCGCCGGACCGCGAATTGTTCGAGTCGGGTGGCAAGGCGGATTTCCGTTTTGGCAACACGCCCTCGGCGCAGTTCGAGCCGGTCAAAGTGGACGGCACGTTCAAGGACAACGACTCGATCTCGCTCGGCGGCACGATCCTCACCGCGCACCTCACGCCAGGCCACACCAAGGGCGCCACCACCTTCACGCTCAACGTGCAGGACGGCGGCAAGACGTATCGCGTGGTGATCGCCAACATGCCGTCCATCAATCCGGGCGTCACCGTCAGCGGCATGGCCAACTACCCCGGCATCACCGAGGACTACGCGCGCTCGTTCAAGCTTCTGGAGGACCTGCCGGTGGACGTCTGGCTGGCGTCGCACGCGTCGCAGTTCAAGCTGCACGACAAGTACAAGCCAGGCGATCCGTACAATCCCGATCGCTTCGTCGATCCTCAGGGGTTCAAAGCCTCCGTGCAACAGCTCGAGAAGACGTACAGCGAGCAGCTGGCCAAGGAGCGCGCGAAGCCATAGCTGCCTCCCTCCGTAGCGCGACGCGTGCATAGGTATGAAAACAGTAAGAATGCGCGTCATCCGCCTAACCTACTCGTCCGGGCCCGGGTGTCCGCTACGATAGGGGTATGCCTGTGTCGCGTTTCCACGTCGCCGTATCCACTGCGTTAGCCGCCGTCTTTGTAACGGCCGTCGGCGCTTCCGCGCAGACGACACCTGCCGGCCGCGAGACGTCAGCCGCGTCGGTCGCCTCCTACGGCCTGCCGCAGCAGATGCCGGTGGATCCCGAGGTCTCCTTCGGCACCCTGCCGAACGGCCTGCGCTACTACGTCCGCGCTAACGGCAAGCCCAGCCGCCGCGCCGAAATGAGGCTCGTCGTCAAGGCCGGTTCGGTCCTGGAGGACGACGATCAGCAGGGGCTGGCGCACTTCGTCGAGCACATGGAGTTCGAGGGCACTGAACATTTCCCCAAGCAGAGCATTGTGGATTTTCTTTCGTCGCTCGGCTTGAGCATCGGTGCGGACGCGAACGCGGCGACGAGCTACGACGACACGCAGTACACCCTGCGGGTGCCGACCGACATACCGGGCGTGCTCGACCGCGCCCTGCTCATCCTCGATGACTGGGCGCACGCCGC
>DASXIR010000071.1:0-12314 GCA_036497895.1 Vicinamibacterales bacterium
GTGGCGATCCCGAAATCGGTGATGCGGATGTTGCCCTCGCCGTCGAGCATGACGTTGGCAGGCTTGAGATCGCGGTGGAGGACTCCGCGTTCGTGCGCCGCGGCGACGCCGGCGCAGAGCTGCCGCGCCATGTCGATCGCCTTGTCCTCGGGAAACCTGCCGATGCGACGGAGCAGCGCGCCCAGATCCTCGCCGTCCACATACTCCATGGTCAGGAAGCGGCGGCCATCGGCGTCACCGAGGTCGTAGAGCCGGCAGACGTTCTTGTGCGACACTTGTCGCGCGACCCGCAGCTCGTTGTGGAACTGAGCGAGCCGGGCTTCGTCGGCGGCCACGCCCTGGTTCAGGAATTTCAGCGCGACCGGCTGATCGAGGGTCAGGTCGTCGGCCCGATAAACCTCGCCCATGCCGCCGCGGCCGAGCAGCGCGACCAGGCGATAGCGCCCGGCGATAATGGATCCCGGGGCGAAAGCGCCGGGTGCGGACCTGCCTGAGGAACGCCCCGACGTGGTCGGGAGTTTCCCCAGGCCCGATGTTGGCGCGATTGTCAGGTCGTCGTCATGAGAGCCGGACACGTCAAAATTCTACTGGAGGATGGCAGATGACACGGAGATTGATCGCAACCAGTTCGATGACCCTGGCGCTGAGCGCGATGTTATTTGCTCAGGACGGCGGTCGTCCCGCGAGCCCGTCGGGCACGGCGGCCGCCCAGGTCGGCGGCAAGTTCGAGACCGGACCGGAAGGTCCTGAGTACAAGGGCGGCAAGTGGATCGAGATGACCTTCGGCCGCCCGATTAAGCGTGGTCGCGACGTCTTTGGTGGAACCGGCGCCTCGTACGGCAAGGTTGCCAATCCGGACGCCCCGGTGTGGCGCGCGGGTGCGAATCTCACCTCCCAGTTGAAAACTGAAGTGCCGCTGACCATCAACGGCAAAACGGTCGCGCCCGGCACCTACACGATCTTCATCGACCTCAAGCCGAACAACTGGACGTTCATCGTTTCCAACTGGAAAGCGCAGACGCGCTACGACCCGAAAAACACCGCGGAAATCTGGGGCGCCTATGGCTACACCGCAGACAAGGACGTGGTTCGCGCGCCGATGACGCTCAGCACGCTGCCGTTCTCGGTCGAGGAGATGTCGTGGCAGTTCACCGACGTCAGCGACGCCGGCGGCAAGTTGACCATGACCTGGGACAAGACCGCGGCGTCGGTGCCGTTCAAGATCGGAATGTAGTCGTTCGATTTCGAACGTGACGCAGGGCTGCAACCACGCGTCTGAACCCTGCAACCCGAGTGACGCCATCGGCAAATTGCACATCTGGAGGTCAGATGATGCGAAAGCTGATGGTGTCGATCGGATGCCTGCTCGCGGCCGCCGCGGCCGCCGCGACGATTCTGGCGGCGCAGGGAGATAAGCCGATGAGCCCAAGAGGAATTGCCGCCACGCAAATCGGTGGCAAGTGGGTCAAGCCGGCCGGCGCCACTGATTACACGCTGGGCGGTCAGACGTATCAGGGCGGCAAGTGGATCGAGGTCACCTACGGAGCACCGCTCAAGCGTGGCCGCGAGCTATGGGGATCCGGCGCTGAATACGGCAAGAGCTCGCTGGTCGGTGCGCCGATCTGGCGCGCCGGCGCCGACGTCACGACGCGACTGAAGACCGAACTGCCGCTCGCGATCGGCGGCAAGACCCTCGCACCAGGCGAGTACAGCCTGTTCATCGACCTCAAGGAACACAACTGGACGTTGGTCGTGTCCACGCTGCCGTTCCAGCCGAAATACGACCCCAAGGAAAAGGTCGCGACGTTCGGCGCCTACAACTACACCACGGCGAAGGACGTGCTGCGGACGCCGATGAAACTCGAGGCGCTGCCGCACTCGATCGAGCAGCTGACATGGGAGTTCGTCGACATGACCGACGCCGGCGGCTCGCTGGCGCTCGTATGGGGCAACCAGATGGCATCGGTCGCTTTCAAGGTCGGCACCTAGCACCCAGCACGTCGCACTCGGACCCGCCGGCGGAAGATTCAACTTTCCGCCGGCCACCAACGTATTAGACAGAGATGCTTGCCGATCTCCGTCACAGCCTTCGCCTGCTCCGGCGCACGCCCGGGTTCACCGCCGTCGCGGTCCTCGTCCTGGCCCTCGGCATCGGCGCCAACACGGCGGTCTTTACGCTCGTGGACGCCCTCGTTCTGCAGCCGCGGCAAGGCCGTATCGACCAGCTCGTCGCTGTCTTCAACCGCGATCGGACGACACCGGACTACCGGAACTTTTCGTACGCGACGTATGTCGATTTGCGGGATCGCAGCGGCCTGTTCGAGAGCCTGCTCGCCCATAGCTTCACGTCGGTGGGGATTCGCGACGGCGCGGTCACGCGGCAGGCGTTCGCGACGCTCGTATCGTCGAATTACTTCACGACGCTCGGGGTGCCACTCGCCGCCGGACGTCCGTTCACGCCTGACGAGGAGCGTCCGGGCCACACGGCATCGGTGGCGATAGCGTCGTACACAGAGTGGCGGCGTCGAGAATTCGACCCGAACTACATCGGCAGCACGGTCCGCATCAACGGAACCGCGTTCACAGTCATTGGGGTAACGCCGAAAGGCTTTGCCGGACCGTTCGCGTTCGTCTCGCCGCAGTGGTGGCTGCCGCTCGGGTCCTACGACACCATCACGAACGCAGTTTTCAAGGAGAGCGACGCCGGCCTCGCCGCTCGTTCGAACCACGCGCTCAATCTGGCAGGAGCGCCGAAGTCGGGCGTGACACAGGCGGCGATGGCGCCCGTGCTCGACGCGTTCGCGAAGCGACTGAGCGACGCCTATCCGGACACCGATCGCGATCGCACGTTCACGACGACGATGCTGCCACGGATGGGAATCAGCTCGAGACCGCAGAGCAATGGACCGCTCGTGCTCGTCGGCGCGCTGCTCGCACTTGCGGCCGCGCTCGTGCTTGCGGTCGCCTGCTTCAATCTCGCCAACCTGCTGCTTGCTCGAAGCGCGGCCAGGCGTCGCGAGTTCGCGATTCGGCAGGCGCTCGGCAGCGGCCGGCGCCGGATCGTGCAGCAGATCGTCGTCGAAGGCCTGACGCTGTCCACCCTCGGCGCCGCGGTCGGGATCGCGGTCAGCTGGTGGACGACGGCGGCGCTGACGTCGTGGCTGTCGTCGATCCTCACGTTCGGCATCGACATCGTCATCGTACCCTCGTCGCGGCTGTTCGCAGCTGCGGTTGCCTTCGCCGCGCTGAGTACCATCCTTTTCGCGCTCGGACCGGCGTGGTCCGCTTCGCGTCTCGACGTGACCGAGCATCTCAAGCTCGCGCCCGGGCGAGGCGCGCGCCGGACCTTCGGCAGATCGCTGCTGGTTGTCGGTCAGATCGCCGTGTCGCTGGCGCTCGTCGCCGCCGGCGGCCTGTTCGCGCGCGGTGCGATCGCGGCGTCGTCTGCCGACGTCGGTTATCCGCTGACCGGACAGATTGTGATCGGCCTGGATCCGAGCCTGGCCGGCTACGACGTCGCGCGGACACGCGCGACCTACCGCGCCGTCTTGGAGCGGGTCCGGAGGTTGGCGTCGGTTTCACGTGCGTCGGTCGCCTCCACCGTGGCGTTCGGCGACGTCCAGATGGGCGCGCGCGTGCGCACGCGCCAGACCGACGACGAGATCGAAGCGGGAATGGACGTCGTCGGCGCCGACTACTTCACGACGCTTGGTGCGCCAGTGATTCGCGGCCGCGAGTTCACGAGCGAGGAGGAATCTACCGCGACCGGAGCGTCGCCGGCGATCGTTGACGGTCACTTGGCACGCCTGCTGTTCGGCGAGGCCGACGCCGTTGGTCGCAGCTTCGAGCTGCGCGTTCGCGGCTCCGATGCGCCGCAATCCTTCCATGTCGTCGGCGTAGCGCCGCCGATTCGGCACGATCTCTTCGAAATGCCGGCCCAGCCGCACGTGTATCTGCCGTACGGCTCACGCTCCACCACGATGATGACGCTGCACCTGCGCGCGGCGCCCGGCGTGCCGGAGCGCGCGCTACTGGAGGCAGCGGTAAAGGAGCTGCGCGCACTCGA
Source organism: Vicinamibacterales bacterium (assembly GCA_036497895.1). Taxonomy (GTDB): domain Bacteria; phylum Acidobacteriota; class Vicinamibacteria; order Vicinamibacterales; family CAVVIG01; genus CAVQFC01. The sequence continues at coordinate 4,067 of DASXIR010000071.1, forward strand.
TCCGCAGCTGCCGGTTTTGACGGCGCGAACGATGACCGCCCAGCGCGACGAGAGCATCTCGATGTGGGGCGTGCGTGCCGCGGCGGTGCTGTTCGTGGCGTTCGGCGCGCTGGCATTGCTGCTCGCCACGATGGGCGTGTATGGGTTGAAGGCGTACGACGTGTCGACGCGAACCCAGGAAATCGGCATCCGCATGGCGATGGGCGCGACGAGCGGCGACGTTCAGCGGCTGGTACTCGGCGAGGGTGTGCGGACGACCGCAATCGGTCTGGTGGCGGGACTCGCACTGGCTGTAGCGCTCGGGAAGCTAGCCAGCAGCCTGTTGTATCGTGTCAGCCCGTTCGATCCGGCTGTGCTGACGCTCGCCGCGGTGGCGCTGTTCGCGGCGGCGATGCTCGCGTGCTACCTTCCGGCGCGACGCGCGACGCGCGTCGTTCCTCTCGAAGCGCTTCGCTCGGAATAGAGCGCGGGGGCCGAGCAAGCTCGGCCCCTACGACCTCGACCGAATCTATTTCATCTCTTCGGCGAGACGCTGGATGCGTCCTTCGAGCCCGCCCATCATTGCCGCCACCGTCGGCGAATAGCCGGTGTATTTCGCCGGCAGCTTCCACTCGGCCGCCGCCTGCGCCGGCGTCTTGCCGGCCTTCAGTTCGCCCTGCGCCCAGGTCAGGAAGTCCTGATTGAAGTCCGCGTATTCCTTGAGGTCAGCGAAGGTGGTATTCGCCGGCGTGTGGCCGTTGATGATCACATCGACACCCTTGATGCCGTTGTAGGCCTTATTGAGTGTCTCGGCGTAGTGCAGCACGCTGCCACCGTTGGCCGCATCGACCAGCGGCACGCTCTTGCCTGCGAACATGTCCCCGGAGTGCATCACGCGCAGCGCCGGAAACACGACCCACGCGTCGCCGTTGGTGTGACCGGGGCCGAAGTAGTAGAGGTCGATCTGATCGGCGCCCTTGCCGAGTGTCATCTTGTCCTTGAACGTCCGCTTCGCCATGCCGACGCCGTTGTGTTCCTTGAAGATCGGCATCTTCTCCATGTTCGCCTTGGTGTTTTCCTGGGCGACGAAGTCGATCGTCGCAGGAAATTCGACGTTGCCGCTGACATGGTCGCCATGTGTATGGGTGTTGATCAGGGTGGTGACGGCTTTCGGCGTCAGCGTCTTGATCTTGTCGAGAATCGGCTTGCCCCAGCCCGGGTTCTTGGCGTCCACGACGACGACGCCTGCCGCGGTGATGAACACTGCCGTATTGCCGCCCCCGCCGCGCAGGACGTAGAGGTTGTCCTTGACCTTCTCGACCTCGATGACCTTCGGTGCGTCAGCCGCCGGCGGCTGATAGGCCTTGACGCCGAGCGACAGAGCGCCGATCAGGATCAATGCGCCGAGCGCGATGCCACGCTTCATGAAATGCCTCCAGGGAAGAACACGCGTTGAATGAACCAGAACGTACCTGCGACCATCACCACGACCGACCCGACGAACGCCAGTTGACGGCCCGCCGCTTCGTTGCGCGATCTTAATGCAGTCAGGGCCGTGGCGATCACCGCCACGACCAGCAATTGAGCGATTTCCATGCCGGCATTGAGCGACAGCACCGACCAGCCGAGCGCCCGGCGGGGCAGGTCCATTTCGCGCAACACGCCTGCGTACCCGAACCCGTGAATGACGCCGAACGCCGCGGCAATCCAAACCCGGACGTCGCGTCCACCGCGGATCAGCAGGTTGTCCGCACCGACGTAGATGATGCTGAGCGCGATCGCCGGCTCGATCAGCCGCGCCGGAGGCTGGACGACATTGAGTGACGCGAGCGTCAGCGCCACCGCGTGCGTCAGCGTGAACGCGGTCACGATAACGGTGAGTTGACGCAGGCTGCCGCCCAGCATCAGCAGCCCGAGCAGAAAAATGAGGTGATCCGGTCCCAGGAAAATGTGCTCGAATCCGGTTGCCAGAAACGTCCGCATCACCGCCAGCGCGCCCTCGGGAGTGCCGGCGTAGTAGGTGAACGTGCTTCGGCCCTGATCGAGGATGCTCTGTGTCAGCGCACCTCCTTCGGCGACGTTGACGAACGTCTGATGGACCGGGTCGTACGGAAACATGTTGGTCGTGACCGTCATCGTGGCGGGTGGCCCGGCCAACGTGTAGTGGATCGATAACCGCAGCGACTGGCGATCCACGAGCGGCTCGGCACTCGACCACTGCGGCGTCAACGTCTGGCCGTTGACGCGGACGGTCAGACGCGGTGACAACAGCGCCACGATCGTCGGCGATTCCTGGGCTGCAACCGTCGGATCGAGGAGGCGCTCCGCCTGGTCGATGTTGAGATCGTGCGCCAGGTCGAACATATGCACGACGAGCGTGCCGTCGATCGACATCGGCTGCACACGAAGGTCGACAAAGCTGAAAGGAACCGGGTGGGCGTCGGCGCTTCGTGACGCTGCAAGCGCCGCAATCGTTGCGATGACGACACTGAGAAATCGCAGGCACGCACGTCGTATCACGGCGGCCAATGTTAACGTACGGCGCCGTCAAGCCGGGCTCGACGGCTACGTCGTTACGCTTCGGGTTGAGGTGATGCCGGACACGGGTCGAGGACGCACCCGACGAACGCGCTCGTGACCAGGCGGGTGTCGACCGCGAAGTGCGGCACGTAGCAATCCTGAGCTTCCTCGAGCGGGCGAATCATCCGTTGCCGATCGCGCGCCGCGGGCTCGAATAGAAACGCGCGGCGACGCACGCGATAGACCACCCATGCGTGCTGGCCCGACGCGGCGGGATTCCCTTCGCAGATGACCCGGCCCACGAAGAACTCCGCATCCATACCGAGTTCGCCGAGCTTTCTCCACGCCCACAGCGCAAAGTCCTCGCAGTCGCCGCGCCGGCGGCGCTCGAAGGCGCACGGCTCCTGCCAGACATCGCGATCGTTGAACTCTTCGGCATCCGACACGTACTCGCAGCTGTTCAGCCAGTCGACGATGTCATCGATGCTTGCGACCGGAACCGCGCTTCGGCCTTCGAAGTAGTGCCCGAACTGACAGCGCGAGCCCGGCCCGAAGGCGATCGCCGGAATGTCCATCTTCAGGCGCTCCCACGGCGACTCCGGGAGACCCAGGCAGTTCGATCGAAACCAGCGAATCAGCTGCTCAGGGCGGGGGGCGAGCACGTCATGAGATACGCGATCCGTCGCGAATAGGTTCGATGGTTTGGGACGGCTCCTACTGCTACTCGTAACGCAATGCCAGGACTGGATTTACACGCGTCGCCCGGCGGGCCGGAATGTATCCGGCCAGGAGCGCGATCCCAGCCAGCAGCCCCGCTGCGCCGGCCGCGGTCACCGGGTCGCTCGCGGTGACGCCGTACAGCTGACTACCGACCACGCGGCTCAGTCCCCACGCTGCCACCAGACCGAGAGCGACGCCGCTGCCGACCAGAATGAGCACCTCACGCATCACCAGCCAGATCACGTCGTTCTGGACTGCGCCGAGTGCCATTCGCACGCCGATCTCCCGCGTCCGGCGCGCCACGGTGTACGCCATCACTCCGTAGAGACCAATCACCGCAAGTATCGTCGCCAGAACCCCGAATGCGGTGGACAGTGTTGCGATGAACCGTTCGACCAGCAGCGAACGATCGATTTGCCGCTCGAGCGTGCGGAGGTTATATACCGGCACCTTCGCGTCGAGTTCGTGCATCGTCCGCTGCGCTGCCGCGAAGCCGACCGTCGGATCGCCGCTGGTGCGCAGGTACATGACGACCGAACCCGGCTGGCGCTCTTCGAGCATCGGGAAGAACAGCTGACGCGGAATGTCGTCGCGCACACCGGTGTATTTCGAATCGCGGACCACCCCCACGATCTCAATCGGCGTCGGCGTGCCCGGATTGCCGCCAAAGCCGAGGTGACGGCCGATCGGATTCCGGTCCCTGAAGTATTTCTTCGCGAAGCTCTCGTTGACGATTACGTGACGGTAGCCGTTGCCGTCACCGGTATTGACGTTCGCTGGCGGCGGCGGGGTTGCGCCTTCGTCGCGCGAGTCGAATTCGCGCCCCAGCAGCACCGGTACGCCCAGCATCGCGAAGTAGCCCGGGCTCACCGAGTTGCAGTACGGGTTCATCTGCTCGCCCTGTTGCGGCTGATAGCCCTCGATCGTCACCGTGCTGTCCCACTCGTTGCCCTCGAGCAGGCCCATGGTGGCGAACCCGACGTCGCGCACGCCCGGCTGCGCTCGGAAACGATCGACCAGGGTCTTGTAGAGAATCAGCATTCGCGGCGGCGTATAACCGCTCAGGCCGGGTGAGATGTTGAACGCGACGACGCTCTCGGTCTTGATGCCGAGGTCGAGCAGCCGAAGGTTGCGCAGCGTCCGGATGAACAGGCCCGCGCTGATCAGCAGCAGAATCGAAATCGTCACCTGGACGATGACCAGCGCCTTGCGGAAGCGAACGCCGCCGCCGACGACCGAACCGGCCTGATCCTTGAGCACCGGTGCAAGATTCGGATTGGTCGATCGCCAGGCCGGGATCAGCCCGAACAGCAACCCGGTCGCGAGCGACAGCGCGAAGTTGAAGGCGAGCACACGCCAGTCCATGCTGCCGGTGATCACGTGCGGCGAATCCGACGTCGGTAAGAACCAGAGCAGGAATTTCGTGGTCCACGCCGCGATCACCAGGCCGAGCGCGCCGCCAACGATCGCCAGCATCGCGCTCTCGACCAGCAGCTGGCTGATGATCTGTGTCCGGCTCGCACCGATGGCGAGACGCAATGCGATTTCCTTCTGTCGCGCCGTGGCGCGAGCGATCAGCAGGCTGGCGACGTTCGCGCACGCAATCAACAGAACGCCGGCGACGATGCCGAAGAGCAGCCACAGCGGCTGCGTCAGCTGAACCCGAATCGGCGATCGGCCCTGACCGGCCGGGAGCAGGTTCATCGTGCCCTTCAGAAATTGCTCGCGCGTGTAAGCGGTCGCATTGGCGAACGCGGATTCCTGAACTTCCTGCTCGAGCACGCCGTGGAAGTACGGCTGCAGGACGGCGAGAGCCTGTTCCTGACTGACGCCTGGCTTGAGGCGCGCGAACACGTTGACCCAGCGGCTGCGACGGTTGTCCATGTCGTCCCAGTTCGGCGTAATCTGCGCTTTGAGCGAGACCGGGACGAACAGACTGGTCGCCGATCCGATGTCGAGACCGGTGAATCCGCTTTGCGAGACGCCGATCACGGTCAGCGTATTGTTGTTGGCGGTGATGGTCTTTCCGACGATCGACGGATCCGCACCGTAGCGGTTCCGCCAGTAGTCGTAGCTCAGCACCGCCACGTTTCCCGCGCCCCGAACCTTGTCATCGTCGGACGTAATGAGCCGTCCGACAGATGCGCCCACGCCCAGGACGTGAAAGTAGGTGCCCGTGACCAGTTCGCCAGGCACACGTTCGGTGGAGCCGTCCACGCCGAGCGTGATCGCGACCGGCCGGCGGGCGAACATGCCGGAGAAGATTTTCGGGGTCGGCGCCGGATTGGGAACTGGGAGGCTGACACGTGCGAGCGGCGGATCGCTGCCGCGATCGACGAAATTGTCGCGGAAGTCCTCGTACATCGTGAACGAGAGCATGTCGCCGCCCGAGTTGTTGCCGTAGTGATTGCGGGCGCCCTTGAACAGCACCAGTTGCTCGGCGTCTTTGACCGGCAAGCCGCGTAGCAACACTTCGTCAACCAGCGTGAAGATGGCGGTATTGGCGCCGATGCCGAGTGCGATGGACAGCAGCGCAACCGTGGTGAACAAAGGCGAGCGGGCCAGGCCGCGAACGGCGTAGCGAAGATTCCGGATGATTTGCATCGATGCCCGTCTCTTAGACGGGAGCGAGGCCTCAACGGTTGACAGGTCGCTGGCGCTGGGGCATGGTGAATCGATGTGGTGGCAGCGAGGAGCCTTGGCGCTCTGGCTCACGGCAGCGGCCGCCGCCGTGCCCGCCGCGCAGCCGTCCTTCGATGCAGGCCTGGCGCGAGCGCTCACCGCGGCGACAGTCAATGACGCCCGATCGCTCCGCGACGTCACGGTGCTCACCGAAGCCGCCGGCACGCGTCTCACCGGAACCGCGGGCTACGATCAGGCTGCCGCCTGGGCTGCTGGTCAGTTCCGTGACGCAGGCATCGCCGCTGTTGCGCTCGAGCCGTTTGCGATCGGGCGCGGCTGGCAACGCGAATCGGCGCGCGGTCGCGTCGTGGCTCCGATCGAGCGACCACTGCAGATCGCGTCGCTCGGCTGGATGCCGCCGACGCCGGATGGTGGACTCGAGGCCGAGGTGGTGGTGCTCCACGATCTCAGGCCGGACAAAATCGCGGCGCAGGCGTCGCTGAAAGGGCGCATCGCGCTGCTGCCGGAGGGCGAGCCGTACGGAAGTCCTTACGATCGCAGTCGTAGTCACCAGAAGATCGACGACGAATTGCGAACTGCCGGCGCGCTTGCGATTCTGTCGCCGGACGGCGGCCCCGGAAACGAGCTGAGCGCCCGCTGGCGTGGATTCAACGCCGATCTCGGCGCCCTGCCCGCGGCGCAGATCGGCAGAGACGATGCAGTGGCGATTCGACGATTGCTCGAGCGAGGACCCGTCCGCGTCGCCCTCGAGATCCACAACCGTGTGTCCGACGGCCCGATCACGGCGCCTAATGTCGTCGCCGAGATTCGAGGTCGCGAGACGCCCGACGAATGGGTGCTGGTTGGTGCGCACCTCGATGCCTGGGATTTCGCGACCGGTGCGCAGGACAATGCAACCGGCGTCATTCAGGTGCTCGCGGCCGCGCGCGCGATCGCCTCGCTGCCGCGTCCGCCGCGGCGCTCGATCCGCTTCGTGCTGTTCGGCGGCGAAGAACAGGGTCAGCTCGGTTCCACGGCTTACGTCGCGCAACATGAGCGCGAACTGGCGTGCGGCGTGGCCATGCTGAACACCGATGCGGGGTCGGGCCGAACCATCGGCTGGACCTCACCGGGCCGGCCCGACGTGGCGCGCGCGCTCCAGCCGTTCGCTGATGCACTATTGACCAGCATGCGCTCCAACCAGATCGACCAGAGCCTGCGCTACGCATTTCAGTCCGATGGCGCGCCGTTTCTCGTCGCCGGCATCCCACTGCTCGATCTGAATGCCGACGATACCGAGTACGAGGACATCCATCACAAGGTCACCGACACGATCGACCGCGTCGATGCTCGCAATGTGTCGATTGCGGCGGCCACTGTTGCCCTGACGGCTTGGACCATCGCCGACGCACCGTCGCGGATCGCGCCGCGACTGGATCGGCGCGCGATTCAGCGTCTCTTGAGCAAGGAGGAGTGATGCGAATCTGGCTGTTCACTGCCGCGATATGCCTGGCGGCGGCGTCGGCGACGGCCCAGACCGATGTGAAAGGGTCGAAGGACCATCCGCTGTTCGCGCGCGTCCCCGGCTATTTCATCGAGTCCTACGATGCGCAGGATTCTTTTCCTGCCGAGATCAACACCCATCCACGGACGCAGGTCGTCGGCCGGTTCTGGAAGATCCTGTATTCGCTCTCGCCGGACGCCAGGAATATGAATCCGATCGACATCGCGAACCGCTATGCCGACATGGTGACCAGGCGCGGCGGGACGCTGCTGGTCGACGAGGTGGACGACAGCGGCGGAACCACCGTGGCCGAGATGGTGGTTGACGGCAAACACGTCTGGCTCCAGGTTTCTGTCAGCAACGAAGGCGGCGTCTACGACCTCACCATCGTCGAAGAAACGCCGAAGACCGGTTCCGAGCGGCGCTGACCGAATTGGCGCGATGTTGGTTGAACGCATCCTCGTAGCAGACGACCCGAAAGTCGCCGCCTACCGCGATGTTCGAGATGGCGACCTGCTGCGTGCTCGCGGCCTGTTCATGGCCGAAGGGCGGCTGGTCGTTCATCGAATCCTGGAGGATCCACGTTACGCCGTTCACTCCGTGGTCGTGAACGACGCGGCGCTTGAAGATCTCTCTCCAACCCTCGAAGAGCACGCCCAGCACCTGCCTGTGTACTTGTGTGGTGCGGCGGCGCTGCACGCGATCGCCGGATACGACGTCCACCGCGGATGCCTGGCGCTGGTGGAAAGGCCGGCTCCTGCGACGCTGCCCGATCTGTTGCGAGAGGCGAGGTCGCTGGTGATTCTCGAGGGCGTTACCAACGCCGACAACGTTGGCGGCGTCTTTCGAAACGCCGCCGCGTTTGGCGCCGGCGGCGTCCTGTTGAGTCCCACCTGCTGCGAC
>DASXIR010000072.1:0-2078 GCA_036497895.1 Vicinamibacterales bacterium
ACATTCCACCGAGGTATTGCACGTGCGCGTAGGTGCCCAGCCGCGAGTTGTACCCGAGATACCACCCGTCGTGGTCCGGATCGTCGTAGATCACGATCGGATCGCTGTCCCACAGCCAGTCGCCGACGTACGGATAGTCGAACGGCGCGATGCCGAAGTAGAAGCCTCCGAACAAGAACCGACTTCTGTCTCCGCCTGCGAGGTGATACCCGTCGTCGCGTCCGATCACACCCGGAAAGCGTCCGTGCTCGAACGGATGATCGAGGTGAAAGCGCGCGTCGCTGCGACCCATGTCGTGTCCGACCCATCGGCCGTCGGTGTGCACGTGCGGCGCATCCGGATGTCCGGGACCATCGACGAACGATCCGCGGTGAGGCTCGCCTCGAGACGGGCTCGGGCCGTGCGAGGGTACGAATCCGCCACCGAAACCGCGGGAGGCGCCGCCGCCGCCCGGATGACCGCCGCCCCTCTGTCCGGCGCCGGCGTTGATGGCGACGAGCGAACACATGGACGCGGCGATGACAAGGCTGAGACGATTTCGCATGCTGTTCTCCTTTACTGTGGACTGCCGGCGTGCTGGCCGAGAATCGCCGGACGCATTGGTCCAGTGCCAGCCTGAGTATGTTCAAGGGCTGCGGCGATGTCCTCGAGATCGCCTGCCGTCAGTGCGAGCGATGCGGCGCCGATCCAGCCCTCGACCTGTTGCGGCGTGCGTGCGCCGACGATGGCGCCTGACACACCGGGCCAGGCCAGGACCCAGGCAATGGCGACGGCCGACGTCGTCGTGCCGTACCGCTTCGCGACTGGGCGCAGCAGGTCGCGGAGCGTCACGTTTCGCAACAGCGCCGGCGGCTGAAACGAGGGCGAGCCGCGGCGCCAGTCGTCGGGCGCCAGCGCCTTGACGCGTTCCACGCTGAAGCTTTCCGTCAGCAGACCCGACTCCATAGGGCTGTAGCAAATCACGCCCGTCTCGTGCGCCGCGGACCAGGCAATCGTTCGCTCAGCGGCGCGGTTGATCAAGGAGAAGTGTGGCTGTAGTGAATCGACGTGACGGACCGCCTCACACCGATCCAGCAGGTGCACGTCGAAGTTCGACACGCCAACCGCGCGGACTTTGCCCTCGCGGACGAGTTCGGCCATCGTGGCCCAGGAATCCTCCACGGCCGCGCCGGTCTCGTCGGGCCAGTGAAACTGATAGAGGTCGATGCGCTCGACGCCGAGCCGCTGGAGCGACGCTTCGCATTCGTGGCGGATCGAGTCGGGCGTCAGCACGCGCCGCGGTGGGGTCATGCGATCGTTGTCGTCCCAGACCAGACCGCACTTCGTGAAGATGAACGGTCGCTCGGACGCGGGCATTTCGCGAAGCAGCTGCCCGACGACCCGCTCGGAATGCCCGAGGCCGTACACCGCCGCGGTATCGATCCAGTTGACGCCGAATTCGAGCGCACGCCGCATCGCGGCCAGCGACTCACGGTCGTCCTGCGGTCCCCAACCGAACGCCCAGCCGCCGCCGCCGACGGCCCACGAGCCAAATCCGAGCCGGCTGATGTGCATTCCCGTCCGACCGAATGTGTGAAGTGGTAGTGGAGCCATGTGAACCTCGACCTCGCGTCATGAGCAGCGCAAGGGTGGTGCCACGCGCGGCTGGCCGCATGGCGGTTGCGAGTCAATCGGAGCTAGGGTTGTCGCGCAGTGCTGGACAGATGTGTTCACGCAGAAGTGGCGTGCCACTCCGCCGACGGGCAGTCGGCCACCCAGCCGCTCGGCTCTGCTCGTGAATGCTCGAATGGTCTGGCAATTGCTATTCGTCGGCTCATGGCTGATTCGATCTTGTCCCAGCGCCCCGCAATTGGATTCATCGGTCTCGGCGGGATGGGCAGTCGAATGGCTGCCCGCCTGTTGGCGGCTGGTTATCAGGTGGCGATCTACGACCGTAACCCGTCTCGCGCCGAAGCACTTCGGGGCGGAGGCGCGCAGGTTGCGGAATCGCCGCGCGACGTCGCCGCCTCGTCCGACATCGTGCTGTCATCGCTGACAGACGATACGGCGGTCGCCGACGTGATGTACGGCGAGCATGG
>DASXIR010000073.1:0-10625 GCA_036497895.1 Vicinamibacterales bacterium
GGGCACCTCTCGCAGTGATTGTAGCTGGTGGACGCGGGGTGGTTTGAAGCATGGTGGGGTGCAGTGACTAATGTGTTGCAAACACGCCGGTTATAGCAGTGGGCCCCGCCCTCCTAAGCGGGGGGCCGCCGGTTCAATTCCGGCCGGGCGCACCACACAGGTTGCACGTCGATCACGCCGCTGAGTAGTCCGGCGTTTCCCTCGAAGCGATAGCGTCCGTTCTCCGGCGTGAAGAGCAGCGGGCCGACCAGCACCCGACGCAGGAACTCGCGACCCTGCACGATGTCGCCTTCCAGCGCGGACGCCGCCAACTTGCGCCACCAGACCATCGAGTCCTGCACCGCTTGCTCGATGGACCGACGGTCCGACGGTCCGGCGGTCTCGCCGGCGGCGATGGTCGCGAGCAACTGGCGCCGCTGTTTCTCACGCTCGCGGAGTTCACTAACCAAGGAATCGAGATCGCCGCCGATGGCGATAGCGCGGGTCAGGTGGCGAATCTCGTCATCGACCGTGCGGAGCGTAGCGCGGGCGTGATCGACGGTCGCTGCGCGTGTGCGGGGCGCGAGTTGGTCGCGGACGCCGGAGACGAGCTTGGCGAACGTGGCTCTGGGTCGCAGCAGCTTGTCGAGCGCGGCGAGCACCTGCTGATCCGCGTTCTCCGTCCGCGGACGCAAACCGTTGACGCAGACCCGGGCGCCGCGCTTGTGATACCCGATGCAGACATACCGCTTGCGGTCCGTCACGCACAGGGCGCTGCCGCAGCTGGCGCAGCGGGCGAAGCCGGTGAGCAGGTAGCGCGAATCAACATCGCGCCGCCGGTTCGGCCGGCCGCCGCGGGCGTTCGAGAGTTGCGCGTTGATCCCTTTGAGCCGAGCCTGCGCGGCGTACCAGACCTTGTCGGACACGATCCGGAGCGCGGGCATCGGCGTGTGAATCCACTCGCGCGCGGGCCGGTCCGTCGTTTTCGCTTGGCCCCACTGATCGCGCTTCTGCGTCTGGTTGTAGATCATTTCGCCGCGATAGAGCGGCCGCATCACAATCGCGCGCACCGACGTCGGACACCACGTCGTATGGCGGCGCGGGCGACCCTCGCGCTGCTGCATCGGCTTCCCCAGCGCTTTCAGACGGTCGCTGGCCATCCGCTCTTCGCTCGCACGCGGCTGCGCCACGCGGGTGCGGTAGTACCAGTGGGCGTAGTCTTCGAGCCGCGGGCCCGCGCGCTTGCCGCGGCGACCCGACGGCGCGGTCGGCAGTCGATCCGGCGGCCCCGCCATCAGCCGCACCGGTGTCCCGTAGATACGGCTGGCGACCATCTCATCGAAGATCGTCACGAGGTCGTCCGCCAACCACGCGCGAATCGGCACCGCTTCATCGGTGGTCGCGCCGAACAGTTCCGCGACGACGAACCCCTGCGCGAAGCGGTGCCGTGCGGGCCGACTCTCCGCCAGCCGCGTGTCGATCTGCCCCAGCAGGCGCAGGGCAGGAGCCAGCGCGACCCCGAGGGCGTCGACCAGCCGGTCGCGCGCGTCCACGCCATCCGACTGTCGCAGCGGCCGAAAGGCGGACCGATGCGGCAAGCCGGCGCGCGTGGCCGCCGTGTCGAGGTTCAGGGCCAGTTGATCGAGGAAGTCGAGGCCGCACTCGTGCGCCCAGTACGCGAACAGCGTCTCGGTGCGCGAGTCGGGGATCACGTCGCGCAGGAAGGCGACGCGGACGCGGGTGTGATCCTGCGCGTCTTGCGCGCTGACGGCGCGCACGGTGTGGGCGTAACGAGTCGTCGCCATTCGGTCCTCCGCGAATTCGTCGTCCAAGTCGACCGACAAATTCGAACCGCTCCGCGTGAAGATCGGCGGCAGGCCGGGTTGCGGAAGACCCGGCCGGGGTTGCAGGCCCCTGCCGCCGGGGGGGCTCGTCCAAGGTTGCAACCACGAAATTCTCAGGGATTGCCGCTTAGTGTTCCTTTGGCGATCAGCGCCGGACTGGCTCGATCACGTGTCCGTTCATCAGCACCACGATGCGCAGACTCTGGGAAACACCGCCGAGAGGGCCCGTGGGGCGGACATAGAACTGCACGATCCAGACCCACGTGTCTGGCACGATCATCGGTCGAAGCTCCAAGGCTCCAAAATCCCACATAGCTGGATTCTCGACAATCTTGGGCAGGGCAGCCTTGGCAGCGGCTAGCGCGTCCCGCGCTGACAGCGGAGGATTCGACTGCGTTTCGGTCCACCGCGGCGCGGCTTCAAGCTCAGCACACGTCAGCGATGACGCGAATTCAACGCCTAGAATCCGGGAGTAATTCGTCGATATGACGCCGTTCTGGCAGACGATCTGCGTCGAGAGAAGCAACCCAAGCAGCATGGCATCCGTCTCCCCTGACGATTAGACACCATGAGACAGACGAGCGGGAGCGCGAAGCGACGAAATGGAGCGGGGCGAAGGGGCCCCGCGAAACGAGGAGCCGGGGGGGGCGGAGTCCCACGAGAGAAAAATGCGCCCGGCCGGCAGTCTACGCCGCGCGGCGGTCAGATCGCCAGCGGCGCCGGAGCGGCTCCAGCGCGGGCGCGCCGCCGGACGGTCAGACGGTCGCCGGCCGGCCGTTCGCCTCGCCTGCGAGCTCCTGACGCCGGGAACGCCGCTCGTGTGCGTTCGGCGCGTCGGCCGGCCGTTCCACCGCGCCGTATCAGGCCGCGATCACGATAATTCCGGAGAATTTCGTCGGTGCAACTTGCAAGAAATCCCTCCGGGCGCACCACTTTTTCGATCCGACCCCTTCTCGAGCCCTCATTTAATCAGTATTGTTTACTAAATGGCGAAGCGCGAATTTCCCGGCGGTTTCGAACTGCTCGTGCTGCTGGCCCTGATCCGTGTCGGCGAGGAAGCGTATGGCGTTCCGATTTCCGACGCCATCGAGGAGAGCAGCGGCAGGGCAGTCGCGATCGGCAGCGTCTACATTACGCTCGACCGCCTTCAGGCCAAGGGACTGGTTTCCTCGCGACTCGGGGAGCCTACGGCCGCACGGGGCGGACGCGCCAAGACCTATTTCCGCATCACTGCCGCGGGGCTTCGTCAGGTGCGCCAGGCGCGACGAACACTGATCCGCCTCTGGGACGGTGTGCCGCAGTTTGAAGGAGGATCGGCATGAGCTCATCGAAGCCGCCACGCCTTGCACAATGGCTATTGGAACGCGGTATTTCCGGCCCACAGCGAGAAGCCCTCGTTGGCGACATGCTCGAACAGTATCAACGCGGCCGGTCCGCGGCCTGGTACTGGCGACAGACCGTGAGCGCGATCGCGATCAGCTTCACCGCCGAGATCTCGCAACACAAAGCGCTCGCGGCCGCCGTCACAGTGCTCGGCCTGTACCTACCCGACATCTACATGTTCTCGCGAGTGTGGGTGTGGGTGGCGAGGTTCGATCATTTGTGGTACCGGCCTCTCATCAACTCGAGATGGCATTGGATGGTGACCGACCCGTGGGCGTACCGGCTGAAACCGTATCTATGGACGTCAGAAATCGCGTCGTGCGCCGTTCCTGCAGTTGTGTCATGGATACTCACTCGCTTGTATCCGCGGCAGACCGGCCTGGTGCTGACTCTTCTGGTGATCACGCAAGTCGGTCAACGGCTGCCGTACGTGCGCAGCGCAACCGAGGATTGGATCCGTGATCCGGGCAACCCGATCTGGCTCTTCGGCCTTCTTTGGTTTTCGGCGATCACATTTGTCGCGATTCCTGCCAGTATCCTCTTCGCCGGCGCGGCGGGTGGCAGACGCGCACGACTTTCGACCGATTGAAGACGGCTCACTCACGCCGTATTTTCGACCGCCGGTTCCTCTCCTCGCCCGCCGTGAGATCGGCTTGCGGTTTTGGCGGCAAATCGCCGACAATCTCTAGTGCACGAGACGATTTCTGATTGAAAATCGGCGCCACCGAAAGCAGTTCTGATGAATAGAAGCGAACGGCACCACCTGAAGGAAAACGAGATTGAAACCCTGGCACGCGAAGCGCGCGAGGTATTTCAGACACGCGGCCGCGAGACCTTGACTGGGACCGTTGCCGTAATCGTGACCGCGGTCCTCGCAACCGGCTATTACGGCTGGCGCGAGCACGTCCAGACCAAGGCGCACGCGCTGCTCGCCGAGGCGATGACCGTGCAGGACGCACGCATCGGTCCGCCACCGGCGCCGGGTACTCCCGCCAACGGTTTGTATTTCCCGACCGAACGCGAACGCGCTCAGGCTGCCCTCACGAAATTCAAGATCGCGGCGGATGCGTATCCGTCCACCGACGCCGGCATCTACGCGCGCTACCAGGAAGGCGCTACGTCGCTCGCATTGGGTACGCCGACGGGCGCAGCCGAGGCCTTCCAACGGGTCATCGCCAGCAACGCGAACGGCTTCTACGGGCAGATGGCGAAGCTTGGTCTCGCGGAAGCGCAGATGGGCTCAGGGCAGGCCGACAAGGCGATCGATACGTTCAAGGAGCTTGCGCAGCACAAGGACGGACCGCTGCCGGTGGACGGACTCCTGATGCAACTGGGACGTCTGTACGTGGACGCCGGCAAGACCGCCGACGCGCAGCAGACGTTCAACCGGCTGATTGACGAGTATCCGGAATCGCCGTTCAACGGCGAGGCGCGCAAAGTGCTCGAGACCCTGAAGAAGAGCTCGACGATCTAGACCGGCCGCGATCCGAGCGGCTCCTGCTGCGTCAGGCAGTGCACGGTGCCGAGCCCCCACACCAGGTCCACGGCGTGAATGCCGACGACCTGGTGTTTCGGCATCAACTCCGCCAGCACGTTCAAGGCGATTCGATCGTTCGGATCGTTGAAGGTCGGCACCAGCACCACGCCGTTCCCGATGTAGAAGTTCGCATAGCTCGCCGGCAGCCGCTCGCCATCCATGATGACGCGTCTGGGATAAGGCAACCGCACGACGCGCAGTGGTCCGACCGACGGGTCCTGTGACGCCAGTTCCAGCCGGCGCACGTTGTCCATCGAACGCTCGTGATTGGTGTCGCGCGGATCGTCTTCGACCGCCAGCACGATCGTATCGGAGCTGACGAAGCGCGCGATGTCGTCGACATGGCCGTGCGTGTCGTCGCCGTCGCACCCCTCGCCGAGCCAGATCGTCCGGCGGATGCCGAGCCACTCGCCGAACGCCGCGTCGTAATCGGATCGGGTCATTCCTGGATTTCTGACCTGCACGTCGCTCAGCAGCCATTCTTCGGTCGCCAGCAGCAACCCCGCGCCGTTCACGTCGATGCCGCCGCCCTCGAGCACCAGCCGTCCGCTACCGTCGGCCCGACGCGGTTCGACCCGCGGCAACTCGGTGATGCCCGCGATCGCACGGCCGATCTCCGCGTCCTGGTGCCAGTTCGGGTACTTCGCCCAGGCATTGAACGACCAGTTGAGCAGCGACACAGCGCCGTTCGCGTCCACGACGCCGGTTGGCGCACTGTCGCGAAGCCATGTCCGGTCGGTCGGCACCAGATGGAGGCGGATGCGGTCCTTTCGCACGTCGTGGCCGTCGAGCACAGACCGCGCATTCTCGAGGACCACGTCCGAGTGACAGAGGATCTCGACCGGCTCGAAATCGGCGAGTACCCGCGCGATCTCGCCGTAGACCCACGGAATCGGGCCGAGTTTGCCGGGCCAATCCGGCTCGAAATGCGGCCACGCGATCCAGGTCGCGCGATGCCGCTCCCACTCCGCCGGCATGTGGCGGCGGGAGACGTCGACTTGGGCGGTCATCCCAGGTAGCGTTGAAGGATCGGTCCGTACGCGTCGATCCGCCGATCGCGAAGGAACGGCCAGTTGCGTCGCACGGTTTCGATGAGCGCCGGGTCACAGCGGGCGATCAGGACGTCTTCCGCGTCGCCGGCTTCGGCGAGATAACGGCCGAACGGATCGGCGATGAACGATCGGCCGAAGAACGTCAGTCCGTCTGTGCCCGGCTCGTCCTCGTGTCCGATCCGGTTCACCGACGCGACGAACACGCCGTTGGCGATGGCATGAGAGCGCTGAATGGTCCGCCACGCGTCAACCTGCGCCGCACCCCATTCGTCCTGCTCGGACGGGTGCCAGCCGATCGCCGTCGGGTAAAACAACACCTCGGCGCCCATCAGGCTGGTGATTCGCGCGGCTTCGGGGTACCACTGATCCCAGCAGATCAGCACGCCGATCGTGGCATACCGGGTCTGCCAGACGCGGAACCCCGGCGTGTCGCCCGGCGTGAAATAGTACTTTTCGTTGAACATCGGATCGTCAGGGATGTGCATCTTCCGATACACGCCCAGGATGCTGCCGTCCGCATCGATTACGACCGCCGAATTCCGATAGACACCGGCTGCCTGACGTTCGAACACTGGAACGACCAGGACCACCGCCAGTTCCCTGGCGAGTCTGACCATCGCGTCAGTGGTCGGACCCGGGATTGGCTCCGCGAGATCGAAACGTTCGAACTGTTGCGACTTGCAGAAGTATGGGGCGTCGAACAATTCCTTCAGGCAGATAATCTGCGCGCCCCGTCCGGCGGCCGTTCGCACGAGCCTTTCGGCTCGGGCGATGTTGGCCTGCGCGTCTGCAGTCGCGGCATCCTGAACGAGTCCAACCGTAAACACTTCCTTTTTCATTCGAGCACAATTACATCATACCTAGAACGCTTTTCCGACTCGGAAGTAGCCGGTCACACCATCAACACGGATGCCGCTGACGTCATGTCCCCAGGCGGCGCCGGCGGTGAACGTGAACGGCAAGGAGTACCCGGCGATGATGTCGGCCGACACTTCGGCGCCGGCGGACACCTTCAGCGCATCGTTGCTGAATGCGCGCGTCCAGGTCTCGCCGACGTCGGAAACGATCGCCGCGTGAATCGTGTGAAGGAACGCCGGCCATGTGCCGACACCGCGCTGGGGTCTGGCGATCGGAAATCGGTACTCAGCGTTCAACAGCGCGACATGGGTGCCGGCGAATGAGGCATCGGGAAAGCCGCGCATCAAGCTGATGGCACGGCTGTCGAAGTCCACGTTGCCGGCGCCTGGATAGTCGCCGCCCATCAGGAACGTGCGGCCCGCAGTCGGTTCGCCGCTCAAACCGCCGCCGGCCAGCCGGATCGCCACGACCTGCTGGCGCCCGAAGCCTGGCAGATACGCGCGGGCGTCGGCCGTCACCGTCGTGGCATCGGCGAACGAGCCGAGCGCTTGTCTGACCCATTCACCGGTGACCCCGATGCTGACGCCATCCTCCCGGCTGATCGAGTAGCCATAGCTTCGAGACGTGTTGAGTTGCCAGGCGGCCCGGAGCGGACTGCGATCTCTGGTGAACGAATTCGTCGCGAGGGTGTAATCGTCGAACGCGCGTCCAATTGAGACGAGCGCTGATTGCTGAACGCGAATGTGGCTAAACGGGACCAGGATGCCGGTTTCGATCTGGCGGGTGCGTCTGGTCACGTCAGCCGGCGTCACCAGATCGCTGGCGAGGCCGGCGAAGAACGAGGTCGCGCTGGAGGCAGCAAGGTAAAGGCTCGGCCGCCAGCGGCTGTAGACGTATTCGGCCTGCCAGTCGGGAACCGCGGCGCTCGGTTGGATGGCGCCGGCGGGACCGGACACCAGCCACGTGGCGCTGACGCCGTAGGAATGGTAGCCGAGGACATCAGCGCCAGCGAACGCCGCGCCGACTCGTATCTGTTCGTTCCCGTTCGCGGCGTCGACTACAGGTGACCAGGACGTCGGTTTCAATGTCGGCCAGGGCGAATAGTCGAGGGTCGAGGCGGTCGCTGAATCTTCGTCCCGCCCTGCGGGTTGGTTCTGAAGTGTCAGGGTCCGAGTCACTGAAGCTGTGGACGGATACGGCATCGTAAAGAGGTCGTAGCCCGCGGTGGTGTAGCCGACGAACACGATCATCGAGCCGTCGGCCGCCACGTCAGGCCACGTGGCGCCGCCGGTCGTGTGCGTCAGCGGCCGCAGCGTCGAGTCGCGGATCTCGATTTCGACAAGATTGAAGGTGTCATCACCCGGAGCCATCGCAGCGACCACCGCCTCGCCATCGGGACGCCACGCCGGCGTCGCGAAGCGGGTGTCCGGCGCGGACGCCAGTACGCGAGCTGTCTTCGTCGAGACGTCGACGAGAACAATTTCCGGCATCGCGCCGAGGCGTTGGCGCTCGACCGCGATAGTACGGCCGTCGGGTGACCACTTTGGAGCGTTGAACTGGGTGTCCGCCTCGCTCAGGAGCGTCGTGATTGCGTTCGAAGGAATCGGATCGGCGTTCGTACCAGGTCCGACGCGAACCAGCATCAGGCTCCGGCGCCCTGTGATGTTCTGGACGCAGACCAGTGTCTGGCCATCGGGCGAGAGGTCCGGATCGAACAGCCGCGCATCGCGGCTCAACGGCCGAACGATGCCGCTCGCGCGCGACCATGCATACAGGTCGCTGTAGAGTGCGACGTTCCGACGCAACTCCATCTGATCGAAGTACACCTCAGTGCTGCCGATCGCCGTCGTCGAGCCCAGATACCGGTTGGTGATCGGTTGCGGCGCAGAACCATCGACCTCGACGCGGTACAACGCGGGAAAACCTCGCGGATCGACCTCGGAATAGATGACACCACCGCCGAAGCGATCGAACCGCGGGCCGGTGACAACAAAGCCGCGGTGTGTCAGCTGCGTCAGATTCGGGTCTGTGGAAGTTGCCGGATACGCCGCGATCTGCTGTTCCTGGTAATCCCGCCATAACGAGCCGAGTGACTCGCCGTAGACCGAAAGAAAGGCGCGCGACCCGAGGTACGGCAGACGCCGCGCTGTGGCGTCGGCGAGCGCGGCGAGCTTCTCGGCGCCGAACCGATCGGCCAGGTACTCGTGAAACCCGACGCCGTAGGCGTAGACGGTCGAGCCGCCGGGCCAGTCGGTCAGCCCTCCGTTGACCCGATCGAGCGGTTCCAGGTCCCGGGCGCGCGCCGCCTCGCCGACAATCGCGCGAACGTCTCCGGCATGGAGCCGGCCTTCGCCGGTGATGATGCTTTCCTCGTATGTCGCCAGTCCCTCGATCTGCCAGTTCGGCAGGAACAGATTGGGAAAGGCAATCGGCGCCCGTCCGAACACCCAGCGCACCGGGCGCGCCCAGCCCTCCGACCGATCGAGATGGACGATGTGCGTGAACTCGTGGGCGAACGTGAGCCGGAGCCAGTCGTCGAAGTCGAATTCGGCGCCGGACGGGGTTACGGCATACAGGACGATGGTGTCGTACGGCAGCGGCGTAGCGTAACCGTTTGCAAGCTCGGTCTGATCCGCGATGACGACGTGGGTGAGACGGGGCAAGGTAATCCGAAGCGGAGCTTCGATGGTTCGCCAGGTCTCCTCGGCGACTACCGCCAGCCGCTGCGCGATGCGCTCTTCGCCCTGGTGATAGTAGATGACGAAATGTTGCGTTGGCAGGCGCCGGAACTTCAGTGCCGGATCGAATAGCGTCGCGGCGTGGGCTGTTGCCACCACCGAAGCGAGCAGGGCACTAGCGCCGAGCAGTGCGGTGATCCGCCGGCCGGCGTTCGACATCTTTGAGAAACGTGAAATCCGCGATCGGAAGAATTCGGATGCCAGACAAGGATCGGCTGGCGACGGCGACATTGGTCTTGCACCACAAGCTGATGTACGGCGCGTCCTCCGCAACAATCCGCTGAACGTCGGCATACAACGGCTTCCGGCTCTGATCGTCCTCCGCCGCCGCCGCGGCATCGAGCAATCGATCGACGCGCGGATCGCGGTAGAAACCGCGGTTGAAACCGGACGGCGGCACCTGAGCCGAGTGAAACACCCGGCGCAGGATGTCGGGATCGGCCACTGCGCCGCCCACCCATTGAAGCGTGAAGAGCTGGAAGTTACCCTTCAGGACGTCGGCATAGAGCGTCGAGAACTCGTAGGTGCGCACGTCCAGCGCGACGCCGACCGCTCGCAGGTTCTGCTGAATGACAGACGACTGCAACCGATTGAACTCGACATTCGAGATTTTCAATGACAGATGAAATCGTGGCTCCGGGCCATCGCCGTCGGGGTCGGCATAACCCGCTTCGTCGAGCAGCGCCCGTGCCTTTGCCGGGTCGTAGCTGAACATGAACACGTCTGGCGCGAACGCCCAGGACACCGGCGGCAGCAGACCGGCGGCCGGCGTGGCGAGACCACGCCGGAGGTACTCGATGATGGCATTGCGATCGATGGCATACCCAAGCGCCCGCCGCACCCGCACGTCCGCCAGGATCGGATCGCGCAGGTTGATGCCCATGTATTGATAATCCGTGCCCGGCGATTGCACGACCTGCAGATCTGGATCCTCCTGCAGCTGATGCACGATGTCTGCGGCAAGGTCGTTGACCACGATGTCCATCGTGCCCTTTCGCAGTTCGAGACCGCGCATGATGTCATCCGGCACCACCCGCAAGACGAGTCCGGCATTTTTCGGTGAACCGCCGAAGTACCGGTCGAACGCCGCAAGATCGATGCGGTCGTCAGACGAGTAGCTCACGAAGCGATACGGCCCGGTGCCGATCGGATGATCGCCGAATCGAGGGCCGGCGCCGGCGGGAACAATCGGAAACACCAGGTTCACCGGAAAGGATCCGAACGGCTCCTTGAG
>DASXIR010000074.1:0-16690 GCA_036497895.1 Vicinamibacterales bacterium
CGAATGGGGCGGTGCAGCATTTGATCCGGACTCAGCGCTGCTCTACGTCAACTCGAACGAGATGCCGTGGATCGTCAAGATGATCCCGAACAACGACACCTCGCTCTACAACAGCAAGTGCGCAACCTGTCATCGTGAGGACCGCAAGGGCTCCCCATCGGCGCCTTCGCTCGAAGGTGTAGGCGACCGGCATACCCGGGAAGAGATCGCGACCCTGATCCGCCAGGGCACCGGCCGCATGCCGGCATTCCCTGACATGGGTGCGAGAAACATCAGCGACGTCACCGACTTCATCATCACCGGCAAGGACAAGGGCACGGATCCGAACCTGACGAAGGATCCGAGCTGGCTGAAGTATCGCAGCGACGGCGAGAGCATCTTCCAGGATCCCGACGGCTATCCAGCGATTACGCCGCCGTGGGGCACGCTCAACGCCATCGACCTCAACGCCGGAACGATTCGCTGGAAGATTCCGTTCGGCGAGTTCCCGGAGCTGGCGGCCAGAGGGTTGACCAACACCGGAAGCGACAACTACGGCGGCCCGATCGTCACTGCCGGCGGCCTGGTTTTTATCGGCGCGACGAATTTCGATCGAAAGTTCCATGCCTACGACAAGCTGACCGGAACGCTGATCTGGGAAACCGTTCTTCCGGCCGCCGGCAACGCCACGCCGTCCACCTATACGCTCAACGGCAAACAGTACATCGTCATCGTCTGCGGCGGCGGCAAGAACGGCGCACCGTCCGGCAGCAGCGTGGTCGCATTCGCGCTGCCGTAGGGGACGTCTGACGGCAAATAGCAAACATAACTGTCCGTTACCGGGATTCGTGCGTCTCGATAACGAGCAGCCTTGCGCAGGCTCGACGCGTTTCTACGACGCGGCGGCGTTGGCACACGCAATGCTCCTGTTGTCGCCACACCATGTCCGATTTCAGAGCCGCGCTGCGCGCGTTGCGCACAAGTCCAGCGTTCACCGCCGTCGCCGTCATCACGATCGCCGTCGGCATCGCTGCGAATACGACCTTGTTCTCGGTCTATGACCGTCTGGTGCTGAATCCGGTGACGATCCCGCAGCCGCAGTCGCTGGTTGCGCTCTGGGCCAACAACCCGCAACTCAATTTCAACGCGCCGGCGTTGTCGTGGTCGCGCTACGAACAGATTCGCGATCACGCCACGTCGTTCAGCTCGATCGGAATCTCGGCGTTCGACAATTTCACGCTGACGGGCAACGGCGATCCGGAGCAATTGAACAGCCTGCGCGTCAGCGCCGGTTTCTTCCCGACGCTCGGCATCATGCCCGTGCGCGGTCGCAACTTCACCATCGACGAAGATCAGCCGAACGGCGCTGCGGTCTGCATCATCAGCCACGAACTCTGGCAGACGCGATTCGGCGGACGCGACAATCTGCTCGGCGAAACCCTCATGCTCAACCGACAGTCGTGGCAGGTCGTCGGCATCCTGCCACCCCGGCTCAGTCAGCCGTTCGGACAAGTGCAGGTGTTTGCCCCTCGTGTTTTCGAAATCGGCGGGCTGACCGCCGTCCAAATCCAGGCCGGCGCCGGCTACGCGCAGCCGATCGCGCGTCTGAAGCCCGGCGTATCACTGACGCAGTCGGCGACGGAGCTCGTCGCACTCAGTGGCGCATACAAGCAGTCGTTTGCGTCGAAGCTCGACGCCACGACGATGAGCGAGCCGCATCTGTTTATTCAGTCGCTGGTCGGCAATCTCGAGCCGGCCTTCTACACGCTGATCGCGGCCGTCAGTTTCGTCCTGCTGATCGCGTGCGCCAATGTCGCATCGCTCTTCCTCGGACGACTTACCGCGCGGCACAAGGAGATCGCCGTGCGCCAGTCGCTCGGCGCCACGCGAGCGCAGGTCGTCCGCCAATTTCTCATCGAAAGCCTGGTATTCTCGACCGTCGCCGGCGCCCTCGGTGTGCTCGCGAGCTTGTGGTCGCTGTCGGCGATCACGTCAATCGTCGCCTCGCAATTGCCGCCGAATACGGTGTTGGCACTGAACTGGCGGGCACTCGGGTTCACGGCCAGCGTCACCGCGGCGTGCGCGTTGCTCGTCGGCCTGGCGCCGGCTATTCAGGCCTCGAAGACGCGTCTGGTCGACGCCCTCAAGGACAGCGCCCGCGGCTCATCGAGCGAGCGCGGCCGCCGTTTCCGGTCCACGCTCATCGTCACCGAAGTCGCACTCTCGGTCGTGCTGCTGGTCGGCTCGAGCCTGCTGCTGATCAGTTTCATCAAGCTGCAACACACACCTCCCGGATTCGAAGCGGCTGGAGCGGCCAGTGCGTTCGTCGGCGTGCCGCTCACCCGCTACCCGACCAACGCCCAGCAGGCGGCCTTCTTCAACGAGGTCATCGAACGGCTGCGTGCGACGCCCGGCGTCACCGACGCCGCCACCGCGATAGGGCTGCCGCTGACCGGCAATGCGCGCGCACCGTACAGCGTCGGCGGACGAGCCATTCTGCCGTTATCGCAGCGACCGCTCGCCGGCTTCAACATCGTGAGTGACGATTTCTTCCGCCTGATGCGGATCGGCTTCGCCGCGGGCCGCCCATTCACTTCGAGCGACCGCGACGGCGGCGCCAACGCCTGCATCGTCAACGAATCGCTGGCGCGGCACGTGTTTGCCGGCGAGTCAGCAATCGGAAAGGTCCTGCTGCGCGGCGGCAACGCTGACGTCAGAAGCGAAATCGTCGGCGTCATCCACGATGTGAAGACCAACGGCCTCAACGCTCCAGTGCCCGACGAGATCTACTACCCGATGCGACAGCTCGGACGTCCTGGAATGAACATCGTCGCCCGGACGACCGCCGACCCGGCAACGCTCCAGGCGATCATCCGTACTGCGGTGGCGGATGTGGACAAGGATCAGCCGATTTCGTTCTTCGCCACGCTCGAGACCAACGTCGCGACCAGTCTCGGCACTCAGCGGATCGCCTCTTCGTTGACCATCATCTTCGCCGGCCTGGCCTTCGCGATGTCGGTGGTCGGACTCTACTCGGTGCTGGCGTATGCCGTGGCGCAGCGGACGGCCGAGATCGGGATTCGGATGGCTCTTGGCGCACGATCGGGGCAGGTGATTCGAATGATCATGCGAAATGGTTTGCAGCTGGTCGCGGCCGGACTGCTGCTGGGCCTTGCCGGCGCGGCAGTGGCAGCGCGGGTCATCCAGACGCTTTTGTTCGACGTTCGTCCGCTCGAACCGCTCGTTTACGCAGGAGTTGCCGCGACCTTTGCCGTCGTGGCGGCGCTCGCCTGCCTGGTTCCGTCGTTGCGTGCCTCGAGGATCGATCCGACGGTGGCGCTTCGCGCCAGCTGACCACGCCGCGCGGTCGCCAGACTTTTTTCACAATTCTGCCAAGCCAGGCACATATCGCCCCCGTCGAAATCATCAATGGGGGACACGATGCGCATCGACGTCAAACGGGAACTTCGCTCCAGCCACGAACCCTTGTCGATTGTGGTCGGCAAGGACATATGGGATTTGTACGTATTCGGCGTAACGCGGGTCCAGCGCGATTGGTGGGTTCAGCTGGCGGTTGTCGGGCCGCGCGCCTGTGAGGTCACCGTGCGGGTCGCCGGCGCAATCGATCGCGCCGGAGCCGCGCATGAAATCGTCGCGCTCGTCACCGAATGGCTGCGGGACGATGGCACGAGCGATCACGTGTTCCTCGAACGCCCGCCGGCGATCCCGGAAGC
Source organism: Vicinamibacterales bacterium (assembly GCA_036497895.1). GTDB lineage: Bacteria > Acidobacteriota > Vicinamibacteria > Vicinamibacterales > CAVVIG01 > CAVQFC01. The sequence goes on from DASXIR010000074.1 coordinate 3,714, forward strand.
GTACGCGTCCTGATTCCTACTCGGCTCGAAGAGCGATGTTGGGATCCACCCGCAGGGCGCGAAGCGTCGGGACCAGGCTGCCGATCGCGGTCATCGCAATCGCCAGGACGACGGCGCCCGTAAGGGTTGCGGCGTCCGCGGGTTTCACCCCGGCCAGCAGCGCCTGCATGCTGCGGCCGGCAGCATAAGCCAGCGCCACGCCGACAACGACGCCGACGCCGGCCAGCTTCAGGCACTGGCCGATCACCATCGAGAGAATATCCGCCGATTGCGCGCCGAGTGCCCGCCGCACGCCGATTTCCTGCGACCGCTGCGACACCGAAAACGACAGCAGGCCGTGAATGCCGATTCCGGCGAGCACCAGTGCAATCAGGGCAAAGGCGGCGAGCACACGCAGCTGCGCCGATCGAGAAGCCGTATCGCGTTCCACCACATCAACCAGGGTGTTCACGTCCGTGACCGGCATGGCCGGATCGATGTTCTGGATAGTCGCGCGCACCGCCGGGGCCAGGGTCGCCGGCGGCGTGGAGGTACGGATGACCAGACCGCGCGGGATGTACCCGATGATGAACAGGTCGTCGACCTGGCGAAATGGCAGGTAGACCTGCGGCTCCGCCTCGCGCTCGAGGCCGCGCATCCGCACGTCGCCGGTGACGCCCGCAACCACTCGATCCTTCAACGCAAAGTTGAAGGTTCGGCCGAGCACGGAAGCAGGGGTCTCGTTCGGCCAGAACCGGCGGATGAACGACTCGCTGATCACGGCGATATTCTGGCGATCATGAGTGTCCGCATCGGTCGTATCGCGACCGCTCCTGATCGGAATGCCTAACGTCGCAAAGTAGCCCGGCGTGATGTAGCGCAGAAACGCGTTCTTGTTCTCGGATCGATTGACGGGCCGGCCATCGAGCGAGACCGGCCAGATGCCGCCTCTCATCGTGCCCATCGGCAGGAAACTGACGAAAGCCGCGTTGGTCACGCCCGGCAGCGCGTGCAGGTCGTTGAGCACGCGCGTGTAGAACGCCTCGCGGACCGATACCTTCCCGAACTGCGGTAGTGGCAGCGGCGTCTGCAGCGTCAAGACACCTTCCGATTGAAAGCCGGGATTGACCGCCTGCACCGTCCAGAGCGCGCGCATCAGCAGCCCCGCGGACACCAGCAGCACCACCGATGCGACAATCTCGATGACCACGAGTGCCGACCGCGCGCCTTCCTTCCGGCCGCCGCCGGAGCGCGCGCCTTCACGCAATCCGGCCAGATCCGCGTCGCCGCCGACGCGCATCACCGGCGCCAGGCCGAATGCCATTCCGGTGACGGCCGTCAACACGGTGGCGAACGCCAGCACTCGAAGATCCACCGTGGGGGTGGTCGCAAGTGGCAGACTGACCGGCACCAGACGGTTCAACAGCGGCACCGAGGCGTAGGCGATCGCGATGCCCACGCCACCGCCGATCGCCGCCAGCGCGAGGCTTTCCGTCATCAACTGTCGAATCATTCGCTCGCGGCCGGCGCCCATCGCGGTCCGCACCGCCAATTCGCGCCGCCGCTGCAGCGCACGCGCCAGCAACAGATTCGCAAGGTTCGCGCAGGCGATCAGCAGAACGCAGACGGCCGCACCGCTCAGTGCGTACAGCAACAGCCGCGACTGTTCTGATACTTCGTCGCCGAACCGGATCAGATTCGCGCCCACATCCTTGTTGTCCGCCGGATACTGGGCTCTCGACGCGGCGGCGAGGACATCCAGTTGGGCCTGCGCCTGCGAGAAGGAGACGCCGGATCGGAGACGGCCAACGGCGTACATCCAGTTGTCGTTGCGATCGACGTAAGCCTCCTCGCTGAAGCGCAGCGGCGTCCAGAACGTCGCCTCGCTGGTCGGAAATCTGAAGTCCTGCGGCATGACGCCGAGCACCGTGAAGGCCTCGGCATCGAGCAGTATCTGACGACCAACCACATCCGGGTCGCCGCCGAACCGCGTCTGCCACAATCGATAGCTGAGAAGAATGGTGCCGGGTGCACCCGATTGATCGTCGCCTGGCGTAAACAGGCGGCCGATTCGGGGATGTACGCGCAGGGTCGGAAAGAGGTCCGCGGAGACGGCGGATCCCATCACGCGCATCGGTTCCCCGGCGCCGACAAGATTGGCGGCAGCGTCGTGATACAGCCCGATGCTCTCGAAGACCGTGCTGCCCAGCTTCCAGTCGCGGTAGTTGGCTGCCGAGAGCTCGAGGCGCGAATAACCTGGCGTGCGCTCGTACAGCTTGACGAGCCGGTCAGGTTCTGCAAACGGCAGCGGCCTGAGCAGCACGAAGTCGGTCACAGAAAAAGCGGCCGTGGTCGCGCCGACACCGAGCGCGACGATGATGACCGCGGTCATCGCAAATCCGGGTGCCCTCAGGACCATTCGCCAGCTATACGCGATGTCCTGCCGGAGGATGTCCAGATGAACGAGCGCGGCGTTGCCGGCCACTTCAGCCACGGTCGAGATCCAGAGCGCCGCACCGCCGAACGGTCCCTGCGCCTCGAGGCGGCGGCGCGCGAACAGCAAGCGCATTTCCGGACCGTATTCGTTTCGAAACGATGTCGGATAACAGTGCAGCAGCCAGTCGTAAAAACGCACGTCAGGCCTTCGCTCCGGCAAATCCCGCCGCTCGCGCCATTTTGACCAGCTGTGTGAGCCGGCGCACTTCCACCCTGGCGGTCGCAGCCCCCTGCGGCGTGATCCGGTAATAGCGCCGCCGTTCGTCGTCTTCCTCTGGCGCCGGTCGCTCTCGGGTTTCGACGATCAGGCCCTGTTCGAGCATGCGTTGAATCGACCGATACAAGGTGCCGGCGCTGAGCTTCAACTCGCCTCCGGTCCGGGCCGCGACATCCTGGATGATGGCGTAGCCATGGCGATCCTCGTCGGCGAGGGCAAGGAGAATGTGAAAGGTGGCAGCCTGCAGCATAGCGATTGACTATAGCCGCTGTGGTTATAGTGTCAATGGCTATAGACGGCTCCCACGCTAGAATGGTTCGCTATGGGTCGAACGTTCCTGCTGGTGGGCTCGGTCGCGGCATTTCTGGGCGTTGCCTTCGGCGCCTTCGGCGCGCACGGCTTACGCGGCCGCCTGTCGCCGGAGATGCTGACCGTGTTCCAGACCGGCGTCCAGTACCAGATGTATCACGCGCTCGCGCTGATCCTGGTCTCATTGTTACTGCGGAACAGTGGCTGGCTCGTGCAGGCCGCCGGCTGGTGCTTCGTCGCCGGCATCGTGTTGTTCTCCGGAAGCCTCTATCTGCTCGCCACCACCGGCATCACGATGCTTGGGGCGATCACGCCGCTAGGCGGTCTCGCCTTCCTGCTTGGCTGGGCCTTCCTGGCGTTCTCATCCTTTTGAGGCGCTGGCCGACGATCTGCTCGGCTGACGCCTCGCGTTACCATCTACCCGCATGATTCGTCTCTCCGACACCATCGTCATCGAGGACCGCGAACTCGACGAACGGTTCGTCCGCGCGTCGGGTCCCGGTGGACAGAACGTCAACAAGGTGTCGACGGCGGTTGAACTCCGTTTCGACGTGCGCGCCTCGTCGCTGCCAGCCGACGTCAAGCAGCGACTCACGATGCTGGCGGGCAGCCGCATGTCCGACGAGGGTGTTTTGCTCATCGACAGCCGCGAACATCGGACCCAAGCGCAGAATCGCGAGGCGGCCCGGGCGCGTCTTGTGGCCTTCCTGCAGCAGGCCGCAACACGGCCGAAGACGAGACGGCCGACCAGACCCGGCCGCGCCTCGAAGGAAAAACGTCTCGATACGAAGAAGCGCCGCAGCGAAGTCAAGTCAGCTCGTGGCCGCGCCCGCCGCGGCGACGACTAGCCGCAGGCCGCGCTACAATCAGCGACCATGGATCGCCGCGATTTTCTGAGCCGAGCCGGCGCCGCCACGGGTCTCGCCTTTCTCGATCCTTCCACCCTGCTGGCGCAAACTTCGACGGCGACCGACCGGTGGCGGGTTTTCGAAATCACGACTCGCGTCGAAGTGCTGCAACCCTCAGGTATGACCCGTGTGTGGCTGCCGACGCCAATGCCTGAGACGCCGTATCAGAAGACGCTTGGCGACACCTACGTCGCAGGCGCCGGCAACGTCGTCATGATCGAAACCAACGCCAACGACCCGGACATCCTCGCGGCATCCTGGACAGCGGGCGACCCGGCCGTACTGACCTTGACGAGCCGGGTGGCGACGACCGGTCACGCCGCCGATCTGACGAAGCCGACTGTCCCGCCGGTCGACATCGACAGACTCTCGCGCTTCCTGCGCCCCACGCGGCTCATTCCGACCGACGGCATCGTGAAGAGTACGGCGGACACCATCACGCGCGGCGCTGGCACCGACCTCGAACGCGCACGCGCGATCTACGACTGGATTGTGGACAACACGCATCGCAATCCCGCCACTCCGGGCTGCGGCCTCGGCGACATCCGCTACATGCTCGAGTCGAAGGATTTGAGCGGCAAGTGCGCCGATCTCAACGCCTTGTTTGTCGGACTCGTTCGCGCCGCCGGCATTCCAGCGCGCGATCTCTACGGTCTGCGCGTCGCGAAATCCAAAGCCGGGGTCCGCAGCCTCGGGTTGTCCACTGACGACGCCACCAGAGCCCAGCACTGCCGCGCCGAGGTCTACCTCACAGGCTACGGCTGGGTGCCGGTCGATCCGGCGGACGTCGCCAAAGTAATGCTCGAGGAACCGCCGGGCCACCTGGCGCCGGACGATGAGCGGGTGCTGAGCGCGAGAGCCCGGTTGTTCGGGTCGTGGGAAATGAACTGGTTTGCCTACAATTTCGCGAACGACGTGGCGCTGCCTGGCTCGAGCAGTAAACCGCTCCCATTTTTCATGTATCCGCATGCCGAGACCGCGAATGGCCCGATCGACAGCTTGTCGCCGGACGCCTTCAAATATCAGATCAGCGTCACCGAAGTGGCTCGCTAGCGTTAGCTGCTATATTCACGAGATGAACAAGCTCCAACGGATCCTGACGGCCTGCGCTGTGGCGATACTGAGCGTCCCGGCGGCCGCGCAAACGCCGACCGACTACAGCAAGGTCGAGATCAAGACCACCAAAGTCGGCCCGAACTTTTACACGCTTGAAGGGTCCGGCGGCACGATTGGTGTGCTCACAGGTCCCGACGGCGTGTTGATGGTGGATTCCCAGTTCGCGCCCCTCACCGACAAGATCGTCGCCGCCATCAAACAGATCAGCGATCGCCCGATCCGCTTCATGATCAACACGCACGTGCACCCGGATCACACTGGTGGCAACGAGAACCTCGGCAAAATGGGCGTCACCATCGTCTCGCGCGACGAACTGCGGGCACGGCTGGCGGCCGGCACCAACGGACGCGGCGCGCCTCCGGCCGCGCTGCCTGTCCTCACCTACCGGGTTGCCATGACGTTCCATATGGACGGCGAAGACGTCCAGGCGATCGCCGTCCCTGCGGCGCATACCGACGGCGACACCATGGTCCGCTTTCCCGGCGTCGACGTGATCATGACCGGCGACTTCTACCGCTCGGTTGGGTATCCGAACATCGACCGCGCCAACGGCGGCACGCTGCGAGGTCTGCTTGCCGGCCTGAATGCGGTCGTCGATCTGGCTGGACCTTCGACCAAAATCATCCCGGGCCACGGCGCGACGGTCGACAAGACCGCGGTCGCGGCACACCGCGACATGATCATCGCCATTCGCGATCGGGTGACGGCGCTGATCAAACAAGGCAAGACACTCGAGGAAGTGATCGCCGCCAAGCCGGCGGCGGACTACGACGCCAGAGTCCCGCAGGTCGGCACCACCGGCGAGCGGTTCATTGGTCAGCTCTACGCGGAGTTGAAATAGGGCTCTGCCCACGAGGAGATGTTGAGATGAAAAGAAGCGCACTGCTCGGATTGCTGCTCGCCGTTGGAACGCTGTCGCTGGCGGCGCAGCCCGCGCAGCCGCAGGGCCCCCGGGTGATCGACATCCAGAAACTGAAGGACAACCTGTACGTCCTCACCAGTTCGACGCCCGGTAATCAGGCAACCTTCAGCGGCGGCAACGTTGCCGTGTTCATCACCGACACTGGCGTCACCCTCGTGGACACCAAACTCGCCGGCTGGGGCCAGGCCGTCCTGGATCGCGTGAAGGGCGTGACGGACAAGCCGATCACGCGCATCATCAACACCCACACCCACGGCGATCACACCGGCAACGACGGCTTCTTCGGGACCACGGTCGAGATCGTCGCTCAGGAAAACACCAAGGCGAACATGGCGAAGATGGACGCCTTCAAGGGCGACAACGTCAAGTTCCTGCCGTCGAACATTTACAGCGACAAGAAGTCCATCGGCACCGGCAAGGATCGAATCGACCTCTACTACTTCGGCGCCGGCCACACCAATGGCGACACTTTCGTGGTCTTTCCGGCACTGCGGGTGCTGCACACCGGTGACATGTTCGCCTGGCTCGATGGACCGCTCTGCGACCGGAGCAACGGCGGCAGCTGCGTCGCCTTTCCGCGCACGCTGCAGAAGGCGCTCGCAGCGATCAAGGACGTGGACGTCGTCATCCCGGGACACAGCCCGATGATGACGCCCAAGGATCTGCAGCAGTACCAGAAGTTCACGGCAGCGCTGCTCTCACACGCAGTCGACGCGATGAAGGCGAACAAGACCGTCGACGAGGCGACCGCGTCGTTCAAGGTCGACGGGTATGCCGGCTACAAGACCGAGCGCGTCAAGGGTTCCATCCAGGCGGTGTACGACGAGCTCAAGAAATAGTCCGGGTGTTATGCTGATCGCCGCCGCCGGACTCGTGGCGGCGTCGTGCGCAACCACCTCACCGCCGCATCTCAACCAGACCGCCGCGACCCGAGCGTCCGCGTATACCGCCTTCGGCGGCGGTCACGTTCTGCGCGCGATCAGTGCCGAGGGAAGGTATCTGACGCTCGAGGACGGTTCGCGCTGGGAAGTGGGCGTCGCAGACCGCTTCGAGACCGCCGAATGGCAGACCGACGCCGCCATGACGATCTCAGCGTCGCGCGGTGAGGACGGATTCAACTACCACCTGCTGAACACCGCCGTTGACGAAAGCGTCGCGGCGCGGTTCATTCCGAGAGATTGACGACGCAGATATGGCGACCATTCTTCAGCATCTTCCTGCCGGCCAGAAAGTCGGCATTGCGTTTTCCGGCGGCCTCGACACCAGTGCGGCGCTGCACTGGATGAAACAGAAGGGCGCGATTCCCTACGCCTACACCGCGAACCTCGGCCAGCCTGACGAAGCCGACTACGACGAAATCCCAAGGAAGGCGCTGCAGTACGGCGCCGAGAAAGCGCGCCTGGTGGATTGCCGGGCACAACTGGTGGCGGAGGGAATCGCTGCGCTGCAAGCCGGCGCATTCCATATCTCCACCGCCGGCGTACCGTATTTCAACACCACGCCGCTCGGCCGCGCCGTCACCGGCACGATGCTGGTCGACGCGATGAAGAAAGACGATGTGCACATCTGGGGCGACGGCAGCACGTTCAAGGGCAATGACATCGAGCGGTTCTACCGCTATGGCCTGCTGGTCAACCCCAATCTCCGCATCTATAAGCCCTGGCTCGACCAGCAGTTCATCGACGAACTCGGCGGCCGCAAGGAGATGTCGGAATACATGACCAGGGCGGGCTTCGCCTATCGCATGAGCACCGAGAAGGCGTACTCGACCGACTCGAACATTCTCGGCGCGACCCACGAAGCCAAGGATCTCGAATTCCTCAACAAAGGCATTACCATCGTCGAACCGATCATGGGCATCGCGTCGTGGCGCGATGACGTGGACGTCAAGCGGGAGCAGGTGTCGATCCGTTTCGACGCCGGCCAGCCGATCGCGCTGAACGGCAAGTCGTTCAGCAATCAGGTCGAACTTCTGCTCGAGGCGAACCGCATCGGCGGCCGTCACGGCCTTGGTATGTCGGATCAGATCGAGAATCGCATCATCGAAGCCAAAAGCCGCGGCATCTACGAAGCCCCTGGACTCGCGCTGCTGTTCATCGGCTACGAACGGCTCGTGACCGGCATTCACAACGAGGACACCATCGAGCAGTATCGTCACGATGGCCGCGATCTCGGCCGGCTGCTCTATCAGGGGCGCTGGTTCGACTCGCAGGCGCTGATGCGACGCGAGTCGGCGCAGCGCTGGGTCGCGCGCCTGATCACCGGTGAAGTCACGGTCGAACTCCGCCGGGGCAACGACTACTCCATCCTCGACACCACCAGTCCGAACCTCACCTACAAGCCGGAACGGCTGACGATGGAGAAAGGCGCGAGCGTGTTTTCGCCGCAGGATCGGATCGGACAGCTCACGATGCGAAACCTGGACATCACCGATACGCGCGACAAGTTGCTGACCTATGCGAAGTCGGGGTTGCTGTCGCCATCGGTCGGCTCGGCGCTGCCTCTGATCGCCGACGGCTCGACACCCGACGATACGAAGAAAGCGGATTAACGCCGTGTTCCGCCTCGCCTGCGCGATGCTCGCGGTGATAATGGGGGCTCAGGCACCAATGAAGGTACCGACGTTTGCGGTGGACCCTGCATGGCCGAAACCGCTGCCCAATCATTGGCTGGTCGGGGCCGTCGTGGGCGTGGCAGTCGATAAACGCGATCACGTCTGGGTTACCCATCGGCCGTCCACGCTGCAGCCGAACGAGACGCGATCCTTCTGGAAGGCCGCGCCGCCCGTCCTCGAGTTCGATCAGGCCGGCAATCTCGTCTCATCATGGGGCGGTCCCGGTCCGGGCTACGAGTGGCCGCAACTCGAACACGGCGTTTACGTCGACGACCGGGACAATGTCTGGTTGGGTGCCGGCGGCGACAAGGATGCGCACATCCTGAAGTTCACGCGCGACGGCCGGTTCCTGATGCAGATCGGCCATCAGGGAAAGGGACAAGGGAGCAACGACACCGTCAATCTTGGCGCGGCGGCAAACATGGTCGTCGATGAAGCCGCGCACGAGCTCTACGTCGCTGACGGATACGTCAACCACCGCATCATCGTGTTCGATTCGGAGACCGGCGTATACAAGCGGCATTGGGGCGCGTATGGCAAGCCTCCAGACGATTCGTATTTTCTGAAGGCCGGCGAACGGCTGCCGGGACCGTTCAGCGGCGCCGTCCAGAACGAAAACAAGCCCAGCCAGTACGACCCGAACGGTCCCCCGCCGCCGCAATTCCGAATCGTCCATGCGGTGCGCATTTCGCACGATGGTCTGGTCTACGTCTGCGATCGGACCAACGATCGCATTCAGGTGTTCCGCAAGGACGGCACCTTCGTGCAGGAGGCGTTCATCGCCAAGGACACCTTCGGCAGCGGATCGGTCTGGGACATTGGATTTTCGGTCGATCCGGAGCAGACCTTCCTGATCGTGCCCGACGGCACCAACCAGCAGATCTACGTGGTCCGTCGATCGACACTCGAAGTGATCAGTACCTTCGGCGGCGCCGGCCATTGGGCCGGACAGTTCTACGGCGCCCACAATCTCGCGGTGGACTCGAAGGGCAACCTGTTCATCACCGAGACATACGAAGGTAAGAGGATCCAGAAGTTCGTCAGACAGTAACCGCTGGCTGTCCCTTTCGCTCGTAGCGTGAGGCTTCAGCGGAGGGTGTTCGCTTGACGCGTGACGCATCGGGCGTCACGAGTCGCGCCCGCGCTCCCGCTTCCGCGGACGGCTCGCAAACGCGTCCTCCAGCGCTGAACTCACGATCCGCGCGTCGCCTGAATTGATCCGCGCGACATCTGAGAATCAGTCGGGCCGCCGGCTGATCCGGACATCAGTGCCGCATCAGCGGCGCCGCGCCAACTTCCGCTTCCGGACACGTTTGCCGGCTGACGCATGCGCACGCGAGGTCCGAGGTCGCGGCGGTCGCGACTCGTGACACCCGCCGCTGGCGTCGAACTCTCGTTCGGCACGCGCGGGCAACGGAAGATGTATCAGGGCAGCCGCAAGGCCGTGAGCGGGTCCGCTGTTGCGGCTCGATACGCCGGAACGAGGCATGCGCCAACCGCAACGATGCAAGGGCTCCGGCCGCGATCGCGTCATCGAGCTGCAGTAGCGGCTCGAACCTCTCCGCGTCCGAGCTACATATTCCAGCCGTGCGGGCCGGTCCAGCCTTCCTCTTCGAGCTCGCGTTGCAAGGCCAGCTGGCGCTGGGTGAGCGCGGCCTGGCCGTCGAATTGCTCGACACGTTCGGTGCCGTCCGCCATCCGCACGACCAGCTCGTAGAGGTTCGTCGAGATTTGACGGGCTTCGTAGCCCAGAAATTCCGCGTTGCGTTTGAACCACGTAAACATTCGTTCTTCTCTGACCTGAACCAACCCTGCGTCACACCACTTACGTCAATGTTACGGGACATGACGCGGTCACGCCATCATAGAAAAGATCGGTGTGAACGAGAGGAGTTATGGCGCCAGCCGGCGGCGCACCCACGCGATCCAGGAATCGTCCGGGCCGTGGACCTGCTCATTTGTCGGCGCCAGCGCCTCCCAAAACGGCGTCAGGTTTGGCCGAAATGGCTCTGAAGGCGTGTTTCGCCCATCGGTGGATGGCTGGAGCAGCAGGAGAAAACTGCCGCCCTTGCGGTAGGACGTTGCAAAGCAATTCCCGTGGCGCCCGTCGGGACGAATAAACGTGTACGGCGCGGGCCTGTCGTTGAAATCGTCCTTGTCGGTGAGCGTTCCAGCGAGGCGGAGCATGGTGCTCGGGCGAACACCTTTCAGGGTTTCCGTGATCTCGAATTCCACGATTCCATCGGTGCCGTTCGCCGCCGGCACACGCCAGTAGTCCGCGGCAGTTGCGACGACGACAAGTGCGGCCTTGTTCACCAACGTTTCCGGCGAAGGCACCGGCGTCATGCGACTGCACGCGGCGCCCGACCTGGCCGCAAGCATACCGGTGATTGCGAAAGCGATCGTTCGGCGGATCGGTCTTGCCATGACTATCTCGCCTTCTCTAAGCCGCCGAATGTGTCGGCTCCCGGCCGTCACGGGTGCACGAGTGCGGGGGACAGTCTGTCAGTAAGGACCCTGGCGACGGATGCTTCGACAAACGATGCGCTCGACTCCGGCCCGATGGTCAGCATGAACTCGAATACCTGCATTGGCTCGTACCGCGTGGCCATGGCCAGGCCTGCAGTGTCCGCGGCGTAATTGCGAAAGACCGTTGCTCGATATGTTTCAGGCGCAACATTGCCGCGTCGACGATGATCATACAGTGCCACTCGATAGGCATGCGCATAGCCGGGCGCCCCGGGTTTGTGATACTCGGCCAGGTCAGCTGCGAAGATCATCTCACGCCGCCACAGCAGGCTGTTGCCGAAGTACAGCAGGTCGCTTCGCAGATAGCCCAGACGTTCCCCCTCGATGCCGTCGAGCGGAACCACCGTCGCCTCCGCTTCATCGATTCGCGTCAGCACCGCCCACCGATCGCCCATGGCCAGATCGGCCGTATTGAAGACGTTTGGGGCAACCAATCCCGCGTAGTAGAGGACCGGGTTTGCGATCAAGGGCGGAAGCGAACCGCCGGTCGTCGCTCCGAGAATCGCATTCGTAAAAAACAGGAGCGACAGCGCAGCGTAGCCTGCGGAGTACGCCATCGCGGCGACACCCACGCCCACCCGTTGATTGGCCTGGCCGGCTGATTCTGCGCTGGCGCCGCCAGGCGCGGAAAACCATCGCGACGGCAGGAACACCATCGCCCACAGGACGGCCTCGACGAACGGCAGGAGCGTCAATTGCAAATCGAAGACGGAGACCAGGATGAAGGTCCAGCCCCACGTCTTGACGAAGGCCCTCCCCCACCGCGTGAAGATCAGGGGAATCATCGCCATCTGAAAAAGCGTCTGCGCCAGTCCGACGAGTATCGACAACGTCCGGAGCGTGCCGGGGCTGGCCCGTTCCCACGCACGAAAGACACCGTAAAACCTGCTCAAGTAGCTGTTGATGAACATCACCTGGGTGGTACGCCCCTGGATCCAGTACGGATCACGCAGGTGATAGAGCACGGCCTGGAAGCTCCAGCCGGCATACGCAAGAAACAGGATCAGATAGACCGCACGAAACTCGACCGGCGAGGGCGTCCGGCGCGCGCGTGTGCACGTCAGTCGGCTGCCGTCCAGAACGGCCAGGGCTCCGAGCATCGGCACGAGCAGCATCGGTCCGAGATTGTAGGTGCGAGTCCAGACTGAGAACGCGGCATGAGTCAGCATCAAAAGCGCCGCAGATGTTCTCGGGACGATGCCGAACACGAGTCCCAGTGCCAGGACGCACTGCGTCCACCCGGCAAACGCTTCGAGCGGCAACGGCCGTCCAATGACGAGCGTGGGATCAAAGTAATAGACGGCGTCGCTCGCGATGATGCCGCTTCGCCAGCCGATCAGCAGGCCGATGACGATGCGCAGCACCGCGACCTTGCGGGCTTCAGCCTCGGCATCGGCGATAGGCGGGAATCCGGCGCGGTCGAGCACGCGGGACAAAGCCTCATTGCCCCCGGATTATGGCTGAGCTTGAGGCTAAATGATGTCCCATCGTTTATTTCAGACCCGCGAGAATCCCGTCGACCGCGAAGACGCGAGGCCCGAGGATCGACTCCAGCAGCGAGCGCATCGGCGACATGGTCAGCGGCTCCAGCACGGCGGGCACAAGCGCGATCGAGTTGCGAACAGCGTAGACATCACCTCGCAGTAGAAGTTACGGTGTTCGGAACGATTTCGAACCTGAACTTTGGCCGGTACCTCCCTTCGTTCGGACGGGCGGACGGCGATGACACAAATACGCAGCGCGGCTAATTAGGCCGGCAACAGGAAGGGTACACGACCGTGGTCAATCTCTCAGGCAAAACAGCTCTCGTCACCGGAGCGTCCCGCGGCATCGGTCGCGCCAGCGCGTTGGCGCTTGCCGAGCGAGGCGCCCAGGTGCTGGTTCACT
>DASXIR010000075.1:0-1805 GCA_036497895.1 Vicinamibacterales bacterium
CGATCAGCATGTTCAGGCTCATGAGCAGCCCGAACGAGTTCTTCGAGCGGTCGTCATCGATGATTGCCTCGTACACGATCAGCGCGCCGCCTTTGGGCAGCGCATCGTACGCCTTCTTCAGCAGCGCGAGCTTGTCCTCGATACCCCAGTCGTGGAGGATGTGGCCCATGATGAGCACGTCGGCTGAAGGTATCGGCTCGTTGAAGAAGTCGCCGGCCTGAAAGGTCAGACGGCCCTCGAGGCCGAACGACTTCACGTAGTCCTCGTAAATCGGGCCGACCGGCGCCAGATCGAACTCGCCGCCGCGAAGATGCTTGTGCGCCAGGGCGAGTTGAACCGACAGGCAACCCTGGGCGCCCCCGACGTCGACGAACGTCTTGTGGTTCTTCCAGGGGAACTTTCTGGCAATCGCGATCGCGGCGCCCATGCTGATCCCGCTCATGGCCGACAGGAACTGGCGCAGCCGATCAGGATCCGCGTAGAGGGTGGCGAACGGGTTGTCCGATCCGTGCTTGACCTCGTTCTGCGGTTGACCGGTTCGCAGGCCCTCGGTCAGCGAACCCCAGAATCCGTAGAGGCGCGAGCCGGCCATCTCGAGAATCCCGCCGATGTAGGACGACTTGGCCCGATCGAGGAACACGTCGGTCTCCGGAGTGTTGGTGTAAGTCGTCCCCTTCCGGCGCAGCAGACCGAGCGCGACCAGCGCGTCGAAGAAGTCACGGGCACTCCGCTCGTGGAGGCCCAGGCGGCGGCGCAGCGCCTGCGACTCGGAGGACCCCTTCGCCAGTTCGGTAAAGACGCCCAGTTCGATCGCGGTTAACAGCGTCCGCGAACCCCAGAAGCCGAGGCCCAACTGCAGGATGTGGTCCGGTGCAAGCGGTTTCTTCGTGGATTTCTTCACTGACTTCTTCACTGACTTCTTCGCCGACAGCTTCGCCGGCTTCTTCTTCTGAGCGGCCATCCTGAGCTCCTTGGTGAATTCGAAACGGCAGGTCGACACGCGACGTGAACCGTTGCCGAAGATTATAGACGTAGAATGCGGCCAGACCGGCGCGTTCCCAAGGCGACCGCTCAGGAGATCAGCCATGACTGCACGTCGACTCTCCGTTTGCGCACTCCTCGTTGTCGCCGCGACGCTGCTGGTGCAGCGGACGCAGGCGCAGCAGAACCGGCGCTTCATCTATGCGGCATTGCCGGGCGTCGGGGGCGGCAACAACATGTCCTACGGCGGCGCCGGCATCCTGGTGTTCGACATCGATCACGACCACAAGTTCGTGAAACGGGTGCCGCTGCAAGGCGCGCCGCCGCCGGATCCGTCCGCGACCGGGCGTGGACGCGGCAACGCGCAGGAGGCGATCAAAGGCATCGCGGCGCATGCAGGGACCGCACGGCTCTACGTCTCGACCAGCCGGCGCGTGGCCGCTTACGACCTGCTGACCGACAAATTGGTCTGGGAGCAGAGCTACGAAGGCCGCGGCACCGACCGCGTCGCCGTCTCCCCCGATGGGAAGACGCTGTATGCGCCAGTGATCGGCGCACCGAAGTGGATCGTGGCCGACGCCGCGACTGGCGCCGCCATCACGTCAATCGACAAGCCGGGCAGTCCGCACAACACGCTGTTTTCGGACGATGGCGGGAATGTGTATTTCGAATCGCAGGGCGGGGTCCGGACCATGTCGGTGGTTGATGCGAAGACGCGCGCGATCGTCAAGGAGATCGGGCCGTTCGGCAACGTGGTACGCCCGTTCACGTTCAACGGCAAGCAGACGCTGCTCTTTGCGAACATCAACGACCTGCTCGGCTTC
>DASXIR010000076.1:0-2606 GCA_036497895.1 Vicinamibacterales bacterium
CGAGGCGAAGAGTTCGTGGTTGAATTCGAGCGTCGGCGCCTCCACGATGGTGGCCAGCGTGATTTGGCGAAGCGCATTGAGTGGACGGCCCAGAGCAGAGGAGATGGCGCCGGATACGACGTCCAGTCATTCAACCCTGAATGGACGCCCAGACTGATCGAGGTGAAGACGACTGGCCTGGGCAAGTACTTCCCGTTCAACGTGACCGTGAACGAGGTCCGGTGCTCGGAGGCGCGCCCACGCGAGTTCCATCTGTACCGCGTCTTTAACTTCGGGCCGGACGCGCGACTGTACCAGCTTCCAGGTGCCCTCTCAGCCTCGTGCCAGCTCAACGCGATGCAGTATCGTGCGTTCGTCAGATCGGGTGACGGCACGCTCGGTTCTTGACGCGCGATTCGGTTCAACGGTTTTCAATTCTCGGGGCAATGGTCAAAATCCAGGTGCCGGCACAACTGCGGCAGCAGGTTGACAGGTGGGCCCAGACGTGGCTCACGACGAAGTTCTCGCGAGTCCTGGAACTGCGTGCGCAGGACCCCGGCCCCTTCAACTACCCGATCGCGGTGTTCGCCGAGTGGCGCGGCAAGGCCTTCTATCTGAACGTGCGATACCGCGCTCACACCCGCAAGATCGAAGACGACTTCGTCGTTCGTCATACGCGAATGACGCCGACAGGCTTCGGTCGATTTGATCTGGCGTACTTTCGACACACCGGCAAGTGGTTCACGGTTTACCGCGGTCTGACAGCAGCGAACTGCTTCAAGGAGATCGAGGAAAACGAGATCTTCTGGCCGACAACCTGAGGACGCTCACGGTGGCTACGCGGTTTACGGCGCGGTACGCGACTCGGAACCTACTTCCGGTAATCCAACGCCGGCTTGCGATCGGCGAGCCTGGTCTTGTACACGAAATTCGGCCCGCGCTTCTGGTCGAATTCGATCTTTGCCTTCTGGATATGTTCGGGGTTCGTGAACAGGTCCACGGTGGTCAGCGCCATCGTCTTGGCCGCCACCATCATGCCCTTCACGCCGATGGTGCCGCCGGCGCATGCCGTCGCCTGCCAGCTATGCGCCGGGACGCCCGGGACGAACGTTGCCCCGACCATCGAGACCGTCGGGACGTTCCAGCTGACATCGGACAGGTCGGTCGACGAGGCATTGATCTGACCCTGGCGCATCGGACGAATCGACTCCTGCGATCCAATCGCAATGTCAGGCGGATCGGTCAGCGTCTTCCGCAGTTCCTCGGCGAATTTCTGCTCGGCTGGGGTGTAGGAAAAACCGCCGACCCGCTCGAGACTGGCGTTCATGACGCCGGCCAGATACGTGTTCGGCAGCATGTTGTACACCGCGCCGGTAATCTCCAGATCCATCGTGGTGCCGGTTCCCATCGCGGCGCCGTTGGCGGCCTTCACCATGCGCTCCCAGATGCCGTCGAGGATCGGCATGTTGGGATGCCGCGCGTAGTAGTACGCCTCGGCAAAGTCCGGCACGATGTTCGGCGCCGCTCCGCCGCGCGTGATGATGTAGTGGATGCGCGTCTCCTGCGGCACGTGCTCGCGCATCATGTTCACCATGTAGTCCATCGCTTCGACCGCATCGAGAGCCGAGCGGCCACGCTCGGGTGCAGCCGCTGCGTGCGCGGCGATGCCATGGAAACGAAACTTGCCGGTGATGTTGGCGGTGCTGCTGGTAGGGCTGGCGTCGTTGCGATCGGCAGGGTGCCACGACACTGCGATGTCCACGTCCTTGAACAGGCCGTCGCGAATCATGTAGACCTTGCCGGAGCCGCCTTCCTCCGCCGGTGTGCCGTAGTAGCGCAGCGTACCGGTGTGGCCGGACGAAGCGAGCCACTCCTTCACGGCCACGGCTGACGCCAACGCGCCGGTTCCGAGCAGATTGTGACCGCAGCCGTGACCGGGCGCGTTCTCCTCGATTGCATGATGATTGGCCGTCTGAGCTTCCTGCGACAGTCCGGGTAAGGCGTCGAACTCGCCGATGATCGCGATCACCGGCTTGCCGGAGCCGAACGTCGCGACAAACGCCGTCGGAATCCCGGCGACGCCGGCTTTCACGGTGAATCCGGCGGCTCGCAGTTGCTGCTGCAGCAACGCGCTGCTCTTCTCCTCCTGATAGCCGACCTCGGCGAAGCCCCAGATTTCCCTGGCGACGCCGGCGTAGACCTCGCGTTTCGCGTCGATGCCGCGCAGCATCGCCGCCTGGTCGTCGACCGTCACCGGCCGCTGGGCGAATACAACGGTGACGGAAGAAACCATGACCAGCGCCGCTGCCGCCGAATATCGATTCATATGAAGGCTCCCGACCGTATTATCGCGTCCGGAGTGCGTTAAAATCCTGGATTCCTTTTTATGAGGCTCCAATGAAAACGTCCGTGGCGCTGGCGCTGGTCGTGACCTGCGTTGCCCTTCAATCTCCGCTGGTTGCGCAAACCAAGACAGCCGCATCGCCGATGTCGCCGACACAGCCCTTCGTCCGCGACTCGAAGATCGCGATCGACGAGGACTACACGAAAAAGATCAAGGAGTACACCACCGAGCCGTTCTTCAGCTCGCCGCTGGTGGACTACCTGCCGGCCTCGAAAACGGTGCC
>DASXIR010000077.1:0-10327 GCA_036497895.1 Vicinamibacterales bacterium
GGTCACCATCTGCAGGGCGCGATCGCGCTCGAGCGGAAGGAGATTCACCCGATCGGACGCTACCTGGGCAGCTCCGGATACACCGAAGGATGGGCGCTCTACACCGAACGGCTGGCTGACGAGATGCACCTGTTCTCGAGCGACCTCGATCGCCTCGGCATGCTTTCCAGCCAGGCGCTTCGGGCCGCGCGTCTGGTCGTGGATTCCGGCATCCATACGCTCGGCTGGACCCGTCAGCAATCGATTGACTACATGCTCGCCCACACCGCCGAGGACAAAAACGATGTCGCGTCGGAGGTCGATCGTTACATCATCTATCCCGGGCAGGCGACCGCCTACATGCTGGGCAAACTCGAAATCAGCAAGGCGCGCGAGGAGGCACAGCGAGTGATGGGCCAGAAATTCGACATCAAGAGCTTTCACGATCGGGTCTTGGAGGACGGCGCCGTGCCGGTCAGTTTCCTGCACGCCAAGATCAGCGCATGGGCGGCACGCTGATGCGACGACTGGCCATGGCTGCACTGATCGCGGCGACCGCGGCGGTGTACCCGATCGCGGTCGAGTCGTCGCGGCAGCCTCCAGCGCCCCGGTCCGGCCAGGTCTTCGAGGTCAGCGAGAAGTCGATTGCCGAACTGCAGTCGGCGCTCACTTCCGGAGCGGTCACGTCGCGGGATCTCGTGCTCGCGTACATGACGCGCATCCGCGACTACGACCTGGCAGGCCCGCGGCTCAACTCGATGATTGCGATGAACCAGAAGGCGCTGGAGGTGGCCGATGCGCTCGATCGTGAACGTGCGGCGCGCGGGCCGAGAGGACCGCTCCACGGCATTCCGATCGTGATCAAGGACAATTTCGAGACGGTTGACATGCCGACCACAGCCGGCACGCTGGCGCTCACCGGCTTCATGACCGGCCGCGACGCCTTCCAGGTGAAGCGGTTGCGCGACGCTGGCGCGATCATCATCG
Organism: Vicinamibacterales bacterium; assembly: GCA_036497895.1. Taxonomy (GTDB): domain Bacteria; phylum Acidobacteriota; class Vicinamibacteria; order Vicinamibacterales; family CAVVIG01; genus CAVQFC01. The sequence continues at coordinate 967 of DASXIR010000077.1, forward strand.
GCAAGACCAACTTGCACGAGCTCGCCTCCGGCATCACGACGATCAGCTCCTTCGGAGGACAGACGCGAAACCCATACGTGCCGTCACGTAACCCGGGCGGATCGAGCGGCGGCACCGGAGCAGCCGTGGCGGCCAGCTTCGCCGCGGCGGGCATGGGCAGCGATACCTGCGGCTCGATCCGGATTCCGTCCGCAAACAACAACCTGTTCGGGCTGCGCGGCACCGCCGGACTTTCCAGCCGCAGCGGCATCGTGCCCCTCTCGCACACCCAGGACATCGGCGGTCCGCTGGCTCGCACCGTCACCGATCTCGCGGTGATGCTCGACGCCACCGTGGGCGCGGATCCCGACGACGATGTCACAAAAGCAGGCGTCGGACACATTCCGGCCAGCTACAGCGCTCTGCTCAATCCCGACGGACTGAAAGGCGTGAGGATCGGTGCGGTCAAGGAAATGTTCGGCGCGTTGACGGACGATGAGGAGGTGACGGCGATAGATCGGCGGGCGCTCGAGGCGATGGCCAGGGCCGGTGCCGAGATTGTCGATGTCGCGATCCACGGCGTCGATGATCAAATGCGCCTGTCGAGCGTGATCGACGCGGAGTTCAAGTTCGATCTGATGCAGTACCTGTCGCGGTGGCCCGGCGCTCCGGTGCACTCACTCCACGAGATTCTCGAGCGCGGCGACTATGCCGCGGCCCTCGATGCCAATTTCAAACGACGGGACGCGCGCACGTCGCCGGATACCCCGGATGTCGTACAGGCGCGCGCCCGGCGCACCGAGCTGTCGACCGTGGTCGCAGCACTGATGTACGAGCAGAGAGTGGATGTGCTGGCCTATCCGACGCTGCGCCGCAAGGCAGCACTGATTGGCGAGCCGCAGCGCGGTGCCGAAAACTGCCAGCTCAGTGCGAGTACGGGATTGCCCGCGATCAGCATGCCGGCCGGGTTCACTGATGACGGTGTACCCGTCGGCGTCGAGTTGCTGGGCGCGGCCTGGAGCGAGCCGCGGCTGCTGTCCCTGGCATTTGCCTACGAGCAAACGGTGCATCCGCGTCAGGCGCCGCCGTCGACGCCGCCGCTGACAGCCGGACGTCCGCCAGCCGCGACCAGCTTTGTCGTCAACCTCGGCGGCGCGCACGTTACCTTCACGTTCGATCCGTCGCAGAGTTCGCTGGCGTGGGACGCGGTGTCTACCAAGCCGCTGGTGGCGTCGCTTCATCGCGGACCCAAAGGCCCGGCGCTGGCGACCCTGATGACGAACAAGGCCAGCGAATCAGGCGGAACGGTGGCGCTGCAGCCGTCGGATCGCGCCGCGCTTGGGCGCGGCGGTCTCGTCCTGACGGTCCGCACGATGGAGGCGCCCGAAGCGGTTCAACACGCGCCATTGAAAATGGGTGTTCCATAAAGCCCGGCCTGGCCCGCGTCGTCAGTCGCCGCCAGAACCTTTGAACTGATCCTCATCGTCCGCGAACAGCACGTTGAAGCTGGTGAGCGTACCGTAGCAGCCGCTGATGTAACCCTGTAAACGGACTTTCGCTTCATCAGTCAGTTCGGCGCTGTTCACCTGCTGTTCGAGCGTGCGCAGGCGATTGCGGAGCATGACGACTTTGTGGAAGAACGTCTCGATCGGCCAGCTTTTTTCCTGGAGGCCGGCGGAGCCCGGTCGAAGGATGAAGGTGCCGCCGCGCCATTTCTCGGCCGGCGCCACCGGCGTGATTCCGGTCTCCTCGCGGATGATCCGCCGCAGCAGCAATTCAAGATCGGCGTCGCGATCGATGGTCATCGGTGATCCTGTCCTTTCGCGCTCGGAAACGATGGGGAATGGCTCTCTGGTCGAGGCCGGACGCTCTCGCGGGCTTGAATGTTGGTCGGGCCTTTCAGGCCCGCCGACCCCGATGCGAGCGCCGCCTCGGTAGTTGTGCTCGCTGTGACAGTAACCGCAATCCACCCGGATCGGCCTGCCGTCCGCGTCAGCGGCGACCACCGTGTGCATGCGGTCGGTTTTGCAGGCCCGGCAGAAGTCCTCGACCGATTCGCCGGCTCGATAGCGTCTGGCTGAAGCGTCCATCGTGGGTGTTATGATCGCAGACCCGGGGGAGAGGCACAAATGAACGCAGACGACGCCATTCTCTTCAGCGGCGGCGCGGGTGGTGCCGAGGCCGCATTTGGTGCGTGCGCGGAGCAGCACGGCGTCGAGGAGGTGAACTTTACCTTCGAGGGCCACAAGATCGCGCGCCACCGCGGCGTCCGCGTCCTGAACCATGAGGAACTCCAGTCCGGCGACGTGAGCCTCGAGTACGTCGCCCGCCTGATGGGTCGTCGCTTCGCCGACGCGCCGACCATCCGAAAAGTGCTGCAGACCGTGTGGTACCAAGTCAACAACGGCCAGGAAATCTACGTCGTCGGCGTGATCCTCGCGGACGGCACCGTGCGCGGCGGCACCGGCTGGGGCGCCGAGTTCGCCAAGCTGTGCAACAAGCCGCTACATGTCTTCGACCAGGAGAAAGATCGCTGGTTCACGTGGGCCGGACTGGAATGGCAGGCCCGCAGCGCCTCGGACGGCCCGGTGATCACGCACCCGCACATCACCGGCACCGGGACTCGAAAGCTGCTCCAGAACGGTCAGCGGGCGATTGACTATCTGTTCAACCGTTCGTTCGGATCGACCGCCCTAGGTGGATGAGCGCCGTTTTCGTTTGATCTCTTCCCAGCCCTCGAGCCGCCGTTTGATTTCCTTTTCGAAGCCGCGCTCTTTCGGCTCGTAGTATTTGCGCCCCTCGAGTGCCGGCGGCAGGCACGACATGTCGGCGATGGCGTCTGCCTCGCTGTGGGCGTACTTGTAGCCCTTGCCGTACTCGAGATCCTTCATCAATCTGGTCGGCGCATTACGCAGGTGCAGCGGCACCGGTTCGGCCACGTCGCGGTGGGCGTCCTCGGCGGCTCGGCTGTAGGCTTCGTAGATGGCGTTGCTCTTCGGAGCGGTCGCGAGGTAGATGGCCGCCTGCGCCAGCGCGGTGTTGCCTTCGGGCATCCCCATGAAGTGGACCGCGTCCTTGGCTGCGATCGCAACAATCAGCGCCTGCGGATCCGCGTTGCCGATGTCTTCCGATGCGAACCTGACCAGGCGCCGCGCGATGTAAAGCGGATCCTCGCCGGCCTCCACCATTCGCGCCAGCCAGTACACGGACGCATCGGGATCGCTGTTGCGCATCGATTTGTGCAGCGCCGAAATGATGTTGTAGTGCTCCTCGCCCGACTTGTCGTAGAGCAGCGCGCGTTTCTGAATCGTCTGCTCGACACGGCCGATGTCCACATGACGGCGAAGGTCGATGGACGGCGCGGCCGCGAGGCTCAGTTCGAGCAGGTTCAGCGCCGAGCGCGCGTCGCCATTCGAATACAACGCGATGGCGTTCAAGGCATCGTCGTCGATCGAGACCGGCTCGTTGCCGAGCCCTCGTTCGGTGTCGGTCAGCGCCCGGCGCAAGATGGCGGCGACTTCTTCGACGGTGAGGCCGTGCAGGACAAATACCTTCGAGCGCGACAACAATGCCGCGTTGACCTCAAAGGACGGATTCTCCGTCGTCGCGCCAATCAGCACGATGTCGCCGGCTTCGACGCGGGGCAGGAAGGCATCCTGCTGAGCTTTGTTGAAGCGATGGATCTCGTCGATGAACACGATGGTGCGGCGGCCGGTACTGCGGCGGAGGCGCTCGGCTTCCGCCATGACGTCACGGATTTCCTTGATGCCGGCCAGGACGGCGCTGAACGACACGAAGCGCGCCCTGGTCGAGTCCGCGACGATGCGGGCCAGCGTGGTCTTGCCGGTACCGGGAGGGCCCCACAGGATGATCGATTGGAGCAGGTCGCGCTCGATCGCTTCGCGCAACGGCTTGCCAGGCGCGAGCAGATCCTGTTGACCGACGAACTCGTCAAAGGTCCGCGGTCGCATGCGTTCGGCCAGCGGCGCCCGTGCGACACTCTTCGGCGAATCCTCTTCCGGAAACAGGGGATGCATTATTTCTTTTGCCGTCGCGCTTCATAGATCAGCAGTGCGGCGGTGACAGCAGCGTTCAACGACTCGACCGGCGCGGCCATCGGAATCGTGACGCGTTCGTCCGCCGCCTCGATCAGCGCCTCGTCCAGTCCGCGGCCTTCGCCACCGATGAGAAGCGCGACGTGTCCCGACAGGTCCGCCTCCGCCGGCGACGTTCCGCCGCGCGGTACGGTCGCGACGATGCGAAATCCACGGCGGCGGGATTCGGTGACCGCGGCCTCGACGTCCGCGGCGAAGGCAATTGGAAGTCGCAGCGCGCTGCCCATCGAGCCACGCAAGGCTTTCCAGCCAAGCGGATCAGCCGTGCCGGCGCCAGCGACGAGGCCGGAGGCGCCGCCGGCCTCGGCGACCCGAACGATGGCGCCGACGTTGCCGGGATCCTGGACGCCCACTGCGATCACGACCAGACCACCGGCGTAGACGCGATCGCCAGCCGGCCGGGGACGTTCCGCGAGTGCGACGATGCCGCTCGGCGTCCGTACCGGACTCAGCGCGCCCATCACTACGGATGAGACGGTCGCGATCTCGATCCCGGATCGCGTCAGATCCGAAAAAAGCGGCGACAAGTCAGTCCGCTCGACCGCCGCGGGAGTGACCGCGACGGTCGTCAACGTAACCTTGCTCGCAAGCGCGTCGGCGACGAGGTGCGCTCCGTCGAGCAGCAGCGGACTGTCAGCGCCGCCGCGCGCCGCCTCGCGGAACTGTGCGACCAGCGGATTTTGACGGCTCGTAATGGTCACGCGGAAGGATAGCACTGTGGTACGATTGCGCCGATCCCGGGTTGGAGTCCATGAAAGAGCGGCTGATAAAAAAATTCGAAGACGAACTCGCGACGCTGAATCACGAGCTGAAGCTCGAGTTGCCGAAAGAAATCAAGCGTGCCCGCGAGCTCGGGGATCTGCGTGAGAACGCCGAGTACCAGGCGGCCAAGGAACGGCAGCGGCTGGTCGAGTCGCGCATCAGCATGCTGCAGAAGCGTGTCGCCGAAATCGCCCTGATCAACGTCGATCGCATTCCCAAGGATCGCTCCGGCTTCGGCTCGACGGTGCATGTGGTCGAGAACAACGGCGACAAGCTGGTGTTCCAGCTGGTGATGCCGGAAGATGCGGACGCCGACAAGGGTCTGATCTCGACGACATCGCCGATCGGCCGCGCCTTGATTAACAAGGAACCCGGCGACTCGGTAGTGGTGACGACACCGGGCGGGAAGCGCGAGTTCGAAATCGTCAGTCTCTCGACGATTCACGACGAAACCGCCTGATGACGGATCGCTTCGGCGACACCCCGGCGCCGCCGCCTCCCGCCACAGAGTCTTATTCTCCCCAACGCCGAACCGCGCTCGCCTTTACCGGCACCGGTACAGCCGGTGCGTACCACGCCGGCGTGTTGCGGGCACTCCACGAAGCGGGGGTCAAGATCGACGTCGTCGCCGGACGCGGCGTCGGCGTCGTCGGCGCGCTGTTCGCTGCGGTGGATGGCTCGCAGCGTCTATGGGACGACAAGGGTTTCTGGCTGCGCCCGTCCGTGCGAAGCCTCTACGGCTGGCGCACAGTACCGAAGATCGTCGCCGGGACGCTCGGCCTGGCGCTCGCCATCGTCGTGCTGCCGATCGTGGCGGTGGCGGTCGGATCGATCGTGTTTCCGATCGATTTCGTGCTGAAGATGATCGGCCTGGGTGGCGCGGGTGGTTTGGTCAGCGACTACCTCCAACTGGCGGAGCGGGCCTTCGCGCCGGAAGCGCTGCCGACGTGGTTGCCGCGTCTGGCCGTGTTGGTGCTGGGCGCCGCCGGGGCCGCGGCCCTTGCGGATGGCTGGATGCATGGCGATCGCAGCGGGCGGGGCGCGTTCTGGTGGCTGATGGTCCGCTCGCCGTTGTCGGCCCGCGCGGCGATCGATCACTGCTGGCAGGTGATGTGGGATCTGGTGCGCGGCGCCGCCAACGTCAGGATGCCCACGCCCGCGGAGCTTGGCCGGCGATACACCGAGCTGCTGGCCGATAACGTCGGGCAACCGGGATTCCGCGAGCTGCTGCTTTCCGTCCATGACATCGACGCGCACCGGGATCTCACCTTCGCGCTGGTGGGCGAAGGACGCCGCCGGCGCCTGTTCCGGCGGCCGACATCCGAAGCCGCGGAGAGCCGCCGCGCCGAGGTGTTCGACCTCGCTGGCCTGGCACGCGACCACCTGTGTGACGCCATCGCCGGGGCGTTGAGCATTCCGCTGGCGACCGAATGGCACGACATCACGTTCGCTGCGGATGGCTACTGGCGTGGCGAGACGCATCGCCTGAGTGACCGGCCCGCCGGCCTGATCCGGCTGGTTGACGAGCTGATCGATCTCGATGTCGAACAGATTCTTCTGGTCTCCGGATCGGCGGAGGCGCCAGGACCGCACACCCTCGCCAACCGGCGCCGCGACGGCCGCGGCCGTCTCGGCGAGTACGTCCAGTCATCGGAGTGCGCGATTGTCCGCGACGCGACGACCACCACCGGTGGCGTGCGCATCTTCACGATTCGTCCGTCGCACAACCCGATTGGTCCGTTCGACTTCGCCGGCGGCTACGACGATCGATCGCATCGGCGCCAGGGACTGGGCGAACTGATGGGCCGCGGCTACGAGGACGCCTATCATCAGTTCATCGAGCCGGTGGTCGGCGCGAGCGGCGAACGCATGGAACAAGGAGTGTCATGAAGGGGCCGTCTACGGAATTGATTCACGCCGGTGCCGTCGATCGCGAAGCGGCGGTGCCGCTGACGACGCCGATTTACGAAACCACGACCTTCGTCTTCGACAGCGCCGCCGAGGTGCTGGACTACAACGAAGGACGTTCGTCCAAACATCTGTATTCCCGATATACCAATCCGACGGTGGTCAGCGCCGAGGCGAAGGTGGCCGCGGTGGATCGGGCCGAGGCCGCGCTGACGTTTTCGTCGGGAATGGGCGCCACTGCGACGACGCTGATGGCGCATCTCAAGGCGGGCGACGAGGTGCTGTGCGGCGCCGCGATTTACGGTGGCACCTTCCATCTGCTTCACGACCTGCTGGCGAACTTCGCGATTAGTCCGCGGTTCATTTCACTCGACGAGATCGCGAATCTCGAGCCTGTCTTCAGCGACCGGACCCGGATGGTCTGGTTCGAGTCGCCGATCAACCCGACCTTGCGCTGCGTGGACATCAAGCGCGTGGCGGACGCGTGCAAGGCGCGCGGTGTGCTCTCGGTCATCGACAACACGTTTGCCAGTTCGATCAACCAGCAACCGCTGGCGATGGGCATCGATCTGTCGATGCAGAGCGCCACGAAATACCTCAACGGCCATAGCGACGTGACCGGCGGCATCGTGTCGGGTCCGAAGACGCTGCTCGCGCCGATTGAAAAGGCCCGCCGGCTGCTGGGCACGGTGATGGATCCGCATCCAGCTTACGCGCTTGGTCGCGGGCTCAAAACGCTGCCGTTGCGGGTGGAGCGGCACAACGCCAATGCGGAGACAGTCGCCCGGTTCCTCGATCAGGATCCGCGGGTCAGCCGGGTCTACTATCCGGGGCTGGCGTCTCATCCCGACCACGGGATCGCCAGGCGTCAAATGAGCGGCTTCGGCGGCATGGTCTGTTTCGATCTGGATGGCCGCTACGACCGCGCCGCGCGCGTCTACGACCGGCTCGGGATTATCAAGCGCGCCGCGAGCCTTGGCGGCGTCGAGAGTCTGATGAGCATGCCGGTTCTGACGTCGCAATGGGGACACACCGACCAGCAACTGCAGGACGCCGGGGTGACCAAAGGGATGTTGCGGCTGTCAGTAGGACTCGAGGATCCGGCGGATTTGATTGCCGATCTCGATCAGGCTCTCGGCAGCGAAAAGTGAGAAGGGACCTTCCCGGAAGGCTCGTGCTGCAGGAACTCGTGGACCATCTCCTGCAAGCGCGGGCCGATTTGATCTCCGGCAAGGTCACCGAACTTCTCCCGGAACGCCCGCATCGGCACCACGGCCTTGGCCATCGCGCGGTGGCCACCGGCGCTGCCGAGATCCGAGAAGAACCGTCGCACGAACTCGCCGGCATTCTTCGTGTAACCGAGATTTCGCACTGACACCACCAGTGTGTCGTTGACGATGCCGGCGACCACGGTCCACTTGACGTCCTCGAGTTGCAGGAAGAAATCGGCCACGTAGGGGATGAAGTCTTCGCGCGCGGAGACCCCGAGGAATGCGCAGAACACCTGCTCGGTGAGCGTGCCGCCCTTGTACGCTTTCATCACGTAGTCGAGCCGCTCGAGCGTGATTTCAGCGCCTTCCATCTTGCGAATCATGGCGGCATCGGCGAGCGGATAGAGATACGAGAACGCCTCGAGGTCGACCCGGTTCGTGGATCGATTGAAGAACAGGGTGTCTGACTTGATCGCGTACAACATCGCCGTGGCCGTACGCTCCGAGATGTTGACGTCAACGGCGCGCAGGTGCTCGGTGAGGATGGTCGAGGTCGAGCCGTAGTCCTGCCGGATGTCCTTGAACACCGCGGTGTAGCCCGGTTGCTCGGGGTGATGGTCGATCACGAGATCCACGCGATCGATCAGTCCGCCGAAGTAGTGCGGCTGCACGTCGACCATCGCGATGCGGTCGTATTCCTTGAGCCCCTCGATGGTAATCGGCTCGACGTGAATGTCGAGGAGGTTGAGCATCCGCAGGTTTTCCGGACGGGTGACGCCCTGAATCGCACCGATGATCGCGGTGGTCTTGGTCCGGCGCAACACGTTGCGCAGCGCGAGGCCGCTGGCCATCGCGTCCGGATCGGGGTCGTGGTGGAGCAGGATCAACACGCGATCGGCGTCGCTGAAATAGCGCTGATACTGTTGGACGCGGGCGCGGGTCAGCGAACGGCTGAATTCGGTGAGTAGCGGTCCGCCGAACAGCTCCGACATCGAGAGGTAGGAGACGTCCGGGAATTCGGCGTGGAATTCCTCGGCCCGTTTGCCGGTCGCCGCCGCGCCGATCCCGAGGACGTAAACCAGGGCGCCGCCGGCGGCGCGCACCGCTTCGAGCATCTTTCGCGGATTGCGTCGGCCGTTGTCCTCGATGATGACGCAGGTGCCAGGGCCGATGTCGGCTTTGAGGTAGGTGTCGTTGCGGCGCGGATCGCCTTGGGTGACCGTGACGCCCGCCTCGTGGAGGCGTCGCGCGAGCGGCCGGTTCTCGACGATGAACTCGACCTCGAATCCCGGCAGCAGGATCTCGTCGAGCATCCTGATGACCAGTTCGTCCTGGCAGACAGCTAGACACCGCATCAGCGTACCAACCTCACATTATACGCTTCAC
>DASXIR010000078.1:0-18060 GCA_036497895.1 Vicinamibacterales bacterium
CGCGATAATCGGCGGCGTTCAACGCGCCGACCCAGGAATCGAAAATCTGCACGCAGTCCACGCCGGCATCGATCTGCGCCACGAGATAATCGCCGATGACCTCCGCGAGCAGGTCGCAGAAGCGATGCCACGCCGCCGGCGCGCCGTACATCAGCGACTTGGTGTGTCCGAAGTTGTTCGAATGCCCGCCTTCGATCGCGTACGAGGCAAGCGTGAACGGGGCGCCGGCAAATCCAATCAGCGGCAGCTGAGTGGGCAGCGCCTCGCGGATGTCGCGGATGGCTTCGAGGACGTATGCCAGCTCGTCGCGCGGCTCGAAGGTATGCACCGCATCGAGATCGGATTCGTGGCGCAGCGGCTTCTCGATCGCCGGGCCTTCACCACGCACGAAATCGAATGGAATGCCCAACGGCGCGAGCGGCAGCAGGAGATCTGAAAACAGGATCGCGGCATCCACTTCGATGCGGCGGACCGGCTGCAACGTGACTTCTGTCGCCAGTTCAGGCGTGCGACAGATTTCGAGCAGGGAATAGCGTTCGCGGAGCGAGCGATACTCACTCATGTAGCGTCCCGCTTGTCGCATGAACCAGACCGGCGTGGCGTCAACCGGCTCCCGCCGGCAGGCTTTCAGGAATCTGCTGTCGACTGCCGTCAGTGGGTCACCTTGAGGAGGTTCCGCGCGAGGCCGACGAGATCTTCGAGCCAGAGCGGCTTGAAACGGAGCTCGGCGCCCAGGTCGCGCAGCTCCGCAGCCACTGCATCGTCGAGGAAATAGTCGCCGGTGACGATCGCCACGGGCACGCCGCGGTGGTCTTCGTTCGAACGAAGCTTGCGCAGGAATCCGAGGCCGTCGAGCAGCGGCATTCTGAGGTCGAGAATGATGGCGTCGGGCCGGGTGGTGTCGGCCTCCTGCAGTCCGGTCTGTGCGCTAACTGCGGTCGCGACCTGGTAGCCTTCGAGCCGCAGCATCCGGGCAAAGGTCTGCGTGACGCCCTCGTCGTCGTCCACGATCAGGATTTTGGCCGTTGCCGTCTGGTCCACTACTGCCGCCACGGTGTAAATTCTAACCGATGATGGCTCAACGGCATACCACGATGTTGAGCCCGACCTCTTCAAATCCATGTTACACTTCGCGGTTTAATTTCGGTGTTAATCCAATCTTTTGGAGGCGGTCGGTGAGTCCTATTTTGGTTCGGCCGGTTCGAGAGCAGTTGGAGCACGATCGCCTCATCCGCCTGCTTCACGCGAAATTCCGCCGTAAATACGAGGCTGGAATGAATCCGGGCGCCGAGCAGAACATGGCTGTCGGCGTCGGGCCGACGGCGGTGTATCCGGACCTGGTGCTGCTGTCACAGGATCGCGGCCGGCGCCTGCAGGCGGTGATCGAGGTCGAAACCGGAGAGTCGGTCAACCACCTCGAAGCGCTCGCGCAATGGACGTTGTATTCGAAATTGAAAGCGGCCTTTCACCTCTACGTCCCGGCCGGGATGGTAGAAGTGGCGCGAAGGTTGAGCGACGACAACAACGTTAACCCATCCGAAATCTGGAGCTACCACATCGTCGGCGACCAGCCGAGATTCACTCTCGTCCATCGCAGCCGCGAAGCTCAGGCCCCGAAACCGCGACCGGCCGCACCGCCGCCTGCGCGAGTCGCCCCGGTTCACGGCAAGCCAGCGTCGAAGCCCGTATCGAAAACAGACAGGCCGGCGAAGGTCGCAAAACCGAGAAAAGGTGCGAAGCCAGCGAAAGCATCTCCAAAGGCTGCCCGATCCTCGAAAGCCGCGAAGCCGGCCAAAGGCGCGAAAAAGAAGACGCGGTAGCGCGGGAGCATGGCCTTTCTTCGCTTCAGCCGGGACCGGCGCGGCAACGAGAACTTCTATCTCGTGCAGCCCACGGTGCGTCGCGGAAAATCCCGCACGCGCATCTTGTACTGGTTCCACACGCCTCCGAACGTCCGGGTCGGACGGGACCCGTTCGACCCTGCCACGCGGAAGGCGCTCGAGGCGCGTTACCCCGACGTCATGTTCGACTGGAAGGCGATCTCAGAAACGCCGATTCCGTCGGCCGACACCGAAAAGTGGCGCGAGCGCCGCCGGGCCGAGCGAGCACAGAAACAGGCTGCGCTCGAAGACGATGCCTCGGACACGGCGGCTGCGGAAGCCGATTCGGCAGTTGAGCCGGGATCCATGACGGATGGAGAAGGCAGTGTGACCGACGCCGAAGTTTCCGGCGCTGCGACTGCGTCGTCGGCAGCGGTGCCGGCGCCGGCGCCGTCGCCTTCGGGCGCGCCGGCGGGCGATGCACCGCGGCGGAACCGGCGGCGCCGCCGTGGACGCCGCGGCGATGGACCCCGAGCACCGCAGTCTGGAGACACGTCGTTGGTCAAGGCTCCCGAGGACTCTTCCGCGCCGGCCGTCACCGAGCCCGAACCAGCAGGTGACTGATCCGCCTGCCGCGCGATTCGGCCGGCGCGCACAACTGACCGTGGGCGCGGTTATCGCGCTTCTATTGATGTTGTGGGGAGGCGAGCACGCCGGTCCGTATTTTCTCGGACTCGTTCGCGACATACGTGGACTCGGCGCTGAAGCGCCGGTAGCGTTCATCCTTGCGTATGCCGTTGGGGTAGCGGCGCTGATCCCCGCCTCGGTCCTGACCGTCGCGGCTGGAGCTGTATTCGGTGTGTTCAGGGGCGTGCTGTATTCGCTGGTTGGCGCCACGCTCGGCTCGGCTGCGGCATTTCTGCTCGGGCGCCATGGGGCACGTCGATTCGTGGCACGCAGGCTGGCGTCGATGCCTCGCTTTCAGGCAATCGAGCAAGCGGTCATGGCGCGTGGCGCACGAATTGTTTTCCTGTTGCGCTTGTCGCCTGTGATGCCATTCAACGTCTTGAATTACGCGCTCGGTCTGACGACGCTGTCCCTTACTGATTTCGTCCTGGCTTCGTCTGGAATGCTGCCTGGTACTGTCGTTTGCGCCTACTTTGGGAAGGTGACCGGCGAGGCGCTCGTGCTCGCGGGCCAGACTCAAGTACCGCACGACGCGTCTTACTACGGGCTGCTGGTCGCCGGTCTGGTCGCGACGATTGCGGCTACGGCCGTGGTCGCAAGGACCGCCCGGCGGGCGCTGCGGGGTGTATAATTCTGCTATGCGTTTGAAAAAGAACGGCTTCTGGTCCACGGCAGCTCTGGTGGCTCTCTCGGCAGGGTTGTCTGCTCAGACTCCGTCCACGCCGGCGTCTCCTCAGGCGCAGTCCACGCCGGCACCCGCGGCGCCAGCCCCGACGCAAAGCAAGCCAACATTCAAGGTCTCGGTGGACCTCGTCACCAGCGACATCATCGTGCGAGACGAGAAGGGCAACTTCATACCTGACCTGAAGCAGGACGAGTTCGAGATCTACGAGGATGGCGTCAAGCAGGACGTCATCTCGATGAGCGTCATCGCCGGCGGGCGCGTGACCAACGTGCTGGCGGCGCCGCCGCCACCACCACCCGAAGGAATCATCTTGCCGCCGACGCGTCCGAAAAACGACGTATCGGGTCGCATCTTCCTGTTTTTCGTGGACGATCTGCACCTCCAGTTTCACAATACGGGACGCGTGCGCCAGCTATTCCAGAAGATTGCCAAAGAGCTCGTGCACGAAGGCGACATGTTCGGCATCGTCTCGAGCGGTCCGTCGTCGATCGCCGTGGACATGACCTACGACAAGACCCGCCTCGACGAAGCCATCAGGAAGATCGCGGGCAGCGAGTTGAGTCCGACCGACATCATTCAGGGTCCGTCTGGCGCTGATGGCCCGAGTGAAGTACGGTACCGGGCGCACGTGGCGTTCTCGACGGTCAACGACCTGCTGAACAATCTCGAGTCGGTTCACAACCGTCGCAAGGCCCTGGTGTATGTCAGTGACGGCTACGACTTCAATCCATTCCAGGATTCGCGGCTCGGCACGATGGATCCGAATTCGCCGTTCCAGCAGAACAATTTCGCGCAGCAGCAGAATCAGGCGAACCAGAGCGCCGACGGCAGTTCCACCGGCAGCACTGTCGATCCGATGACGCAGCAGCAGAAGCAGAACGAGACGTTCGCTGACGCCGACCTGGCGCGCGAACTGGGCGAGCTGACGCGGCAGGCCAACCGGTCCAACGTGACGATGTACACCATTGATCCGCGCGGGCTGGTCGGGATGGGCGACATCGATCAGAACGTCGATCCGACGCAGTGGAACGACTTCATCCGCAAATCGCAGGACAGTCTACGGGTGCTCGCCGAGGAGACCGGCGGTCTTGCCGTGGTCAACCAGAACGACTTCAGCAAGGCGCTGAAGCGGATCGACGCCGAGACGAGCGACTACTACGTGCTGGGGTATTACTCGAAGAACCCGGACGCGAACAAGCGGCGTCGGCAGGTTGAGGTCAAGATTAGCCGGAAGGGCGCCAACGCGTGGTTCCGGAAGGAATACGTGCTCAAGCCCCCGCCCGCACCCGTTTCGTCCTCGAAGAAGTGACCGGCGGCAGGCTGGCTTTCTTCATCCGCGCGACGCCGCGACCGGGCAGGGTCGTCGCCGGCCGCGTCATAGCCTGTTCCGTGCGTTCGACCGCGACCTTCAGATAGCTTTCGTCGAGGTCAGAGCCGACGAAGTCGACGCCAAGCCTCGCGCACGCAACCGCCGTGCTGCCCAGACCCGTAAACGGATCCATCGCCAGTTGAATGCGGTCGAGCCCGTGCAGCCGGAGACACTGTTCCGGAAGCCGCGAGGGGAACGTGGCGGGATGCGGGCGATCGCGATCACGCCGCTGGATCGTCTCGTACGGAATAAACCAGGTGTTGCCACGGCAGCGCACGCCATCGGCACCCGCCCGCCATCGCCCGACGTTTGATTGATCCTGGTAGGGCACCCCGAGTGCGAGCCGGTCCAGTGCCGTCGATCCGTGCGGCGTGAAATGAAAAATGAACTCGTGGCAGTCGTTCAGGAATCGATCGCTGTTGATCGGCTTGTAGTGGCCGACTGCCAGGTCCCTGGTCAGCCCAGCCGCTGCGCCCGCTGACGATCGCTCAATCGCGATCGATTTGATCCAGTGAATCAGGTTCTGCAGGCGCAGGTGCGGGCGAACGGCCTGCGCGACGTCGAGCGCCGTCCACGGGTCGCTCGGCTTCGCCCCGACGTTGAGGAATAAGGAACCATCAGGCCGCAGCACTCTGGCCGCCGCCGCCACCCACGTGTCAATCCAGGTCAGGTAGTCGACCTGGGACAGCGTGTCCTGGTACCGGTTGTACTGGATGCCGAGGTTGTAGGGTGGGGAAGTAACGATGACGTCAACGCTGTGGGCCGGAAGCTCCTGGAAAACCTCGAGGCAGTCAGCGAGGTAGAAACGACTGACTGCGGAGCCGGTGGGGACTCGGGCGTACGGTTTCAGGATGACGGACACGCCATCCTTTCGGCACGAAACGGCCAGTACGTTAGGTGAGGCGCCGGACCCGAGCGAGCTACGAGGCCTTGCTCGCGAGCGGGATCGTGTTCACGACGGCAAGCCGGTCGGCGGCGATGGTGTGGTTTCGCCGGTGACCATGGCTACCGCATGCGGTACCTTTTTCCTCAACGTAGGTGACTTCGCGACTGGTGGCCAGCTCGCGATATCGGCCGATCACGCAGCCGCACCCCAGAGTAGTAAATCCCAAAAGCCTGACGAGACTCATCGCGATCCTCCGTATCGTCTTGACCTTCGCTGAGCAATAGGCGTGCCGTTCAGGTGGGCATCTTTTCTCGAAGTGCCCGCCTAGTGACGGAGGGGACGAGCGACCACTGAACTGCTCACGAGTGCCCTGATTATTTGAATGCGGCTTCAGAAGTTTGGAGTCAGCTGCGCGGGGACATGCCTGCTCGCGATTGCTGCAGACCGTCGCGAGCCGGCTTCGAGGCTGGATCAATTGTCAGAGCCCGCGCGAAGAAGTCCGAAGCCGCTGACACACGCGCCAACTGAAGGGAGATGAGGCCGGCATTGATGTAGCCGGCAGCGTCGCGTGGGTTGGCCTGGACGGACGCCTCGAACGCCGCCAGCGCGCAGTCGAGTTTGCCGAGTGCAGCGCACGATGCGCCAAGAAGATTCTGCGCGCGGGCATGAGCCGGGTCTTTCGCCGTGACCAAACGCACCTTCGCGATCGCGTCTTCGTATCGTCCGCGTAGATAGAGCTCCGTCGCCTGGTAGAAGACCGGATCGGGCCGGTCAGGGAATCGTACGGCGAGGGAATCGGCGAACTGCGCCAGGCGGTCCGCGTCGCCGGCGTCTGCCAGCACGGCTGCCACTTGTTCTCCGGCTCGAGGATTATCGGGGGCAAGCGTCATCGCCTCGATGGCGATCTGGATGGCACCCTGGCCGTCCCCGGTGACGGCTCGCACGCGCGACAGTTCGGTGCGCACTTCGGCATTACGCGGTTCCCGTCCCGCCAACGCCTGGAGCCAATCCCGCTCCTCGATCAGCTTGCCCGAACCACCCGCCGCGTCGGACAGTCCCGATAGCGCAGCGACATTTCTGGTACTCAGCGAGACGGCTCGATGGAACGCGTCATATGCCGACCCGAACGCCTGCGCGCGCATGGCCATCTGGCCGACCGACGTCCAATCGGCGTCGGTCGCCCGGCTGATGGCTTCCTCTACGAGCCGAGGCTCGTTGTCGAGGGTCCGGATCGCCGCGGCGTTGTCGTCGCGACTTCGCCCGTAGATGCCGCGCGGCGCCGAGTATTCGAGAGCGGTCCGGTCGTCGGTCTGAATCGCGGCTCCGGCGCCGTATCGCATCAGCTCTGGCGGACCGGCGGCAAACTGCGAGAGCAGCGCAAACGGCGCCGTCCCCTCCGAGATGCCGACATCGGCCAGCGCAGCGCCGACAGAGGCCTTCCGGCCACCGGGTCCCAGGGCCGCGAGCCGCGGCTCAATCGGACCGTCCTTCGCGCCGATGAGAAGCAGGTCGCCGCCGCCGACAATCCACATGGTCCCTTCCGGGAAAACGGACGAAAACGTGCGGACGATCGACCGCAGGTCGGCGCCGCTGATATCGTAGGTGTGCGCCCATTGGCACAGTAGCCCCTCGGGTTTCAGCCGCGCCCGCGCCGCTTCGAAGAACTCCCGCGTGAAGAGGGTCGCCACTCCCGCCATCCACGGATTCGACGGCTCCGAAACGATGACATCGTATTGCCGCGGCGTGTGGAGCAGATGCGAACGGCCATCGCCGACGATGAGCCGAACGGCCGGATTCGCCAGCGGGTTGCCGCTCTCACGATCGAAGAAATGCGAGGCGCGAACGACAGCCGGAGAAATCTCCACCACGTCGGCGTGCTCCACCGTACCCGACGCGAGAGCAGAGCCAACCGTCACTCCGCTCCCGAGGCCGATCACGCAAATCTCCCGTGCGTTGCCGTGAACCAGCACAGGCAACAATCCCAGGAGCCGTTGCGTCAGCATGTCGCCGCCGTTTGACGCGTCGACTTTGCCGTCGATGGCCAGCGAGGTCGTCCCGTTCAGTTGCCGGACGCTGACCGTTCCGGCCGGCCCTTCTTCATAGAACACGAGAGTCCCGGCGCGCAGCACCGCGTCGAAATCGACCGAACCCAGGTACGGTGCGTACTTGTAGGCGCCACTCGCAAGCAGCGATCGATCCCATTGAGGAACGGCAGCGATGACACCGACAGAGCCGAGTCCGACGATGGCGGGCCAGACCAGCACGCGAACCCGGCGCGAGTCATTTCTCTTTTGGCCGGCCTCGGCGCTGCGCGGCTTCGAGAGCGCGGACGCCAGGCACGCCGCCGCGCACAGCGCGCTGAAGATCGCTGACGCTTCGATGGTGGCGCGTAGGCCCAGTGTGGGAATCAGGACGAAACCGGCGGTCAGCGCACCGGCAATTGCTCCACAGGTGTTGGCGGTGTAAACGCGCGCCGCATCAGGTCCGGCGGTCGAAGTCCCGCGCCTGGCGACGGCCAGCGCGAGGGGAAAGGTTGCACCGAGCGCCAGTGTCATCGGCAACAGCAGGACGAGAATGCCGACCGCCTGCGTGAAGATCACATCGTCGAACGTTGCCGCCGGGTCAGCGACCTGCGCCGCAACCGACAGCGGCATCCGGGTCGCGGCATACCAGGCTGTACCGGCGGCTGATACCGCTGACACCGCGAGCATGGAAGCCATCCACATCGCCGGCCTGCGGACGTGTTGCGCGACCCGCGTACCGATCGCGGATCCCATCGCCAACCCGCTGATGAACGCCGCCGCCATCGTCGCGAACGCGTAGGTGGTCGGACCGATCGTGAGCGCAACGAGACGCGTCCATGCCACCTCGTATACCAGTGCGGCAAAACCTGAAACGGCCACCGCGGCGCACGCGAGCAGAGGGGCTGGCGAAGCCATTGGCTCCGGTTTCGACGCGTGCGGATCGCGAGGAGAACGGTTCTTGCTCTTTGGACCGGGCGCGGGGTTTGACGCCGCCTGAATCTGCGCGACGTCGAGTGGTCCGGCCGGGAAGCGCGACGACAGCCACCATGCGCCTGCGGCGGCGGCCACGTTCAACGTGACGCCAACCCCTGTCGTGCCGCGCAGCCCGAGCGCGGGAATCAGCCAGAAGCCGGCACCGATCGCGCCGACGGCGGCGCCTGCGGTATTGGCCGTGTAGAGCACGGCCGCGTCGGCGCGGCTTCGGCCACCGAAGGAGGCAGCGCAGTCTGCCGCAATCGGAAAGGTCGCGCCCATGGCGGCGGTCGGCACGCCCATCAGGCCCAGGCTGATCGCGATCCGGACGAGGGTAAACGTGACCGGTGCGGTGCCGTCGGCGTAGGTCCACGCGAGTATCGGTGCGGTAGCGGCGAGAGCCAGCGGCAGCAACACTGCGGCGAGCGCAATGACGATTTCGAGGATGGCGTACGCGCGCAGGCCGCGAATACGCATCCGCGTAGCGAGCCACGCGCCGCACGCCAGGCCGCCCATGAATGCCGCCAGCACGATGCTGGCCGCCGCCACCGTGTGACCGAGTTGCAGCGTCAGCAGGCGAGTCCACGCCACCTCGTAGATGAGCGCCGCTGCGCCTGAGGCCGCGTAGAAGAGAACGAGGAGGCGCCGTCCCCCGACCATGCTGCGGCGCGAGTCTATCAAAAACACCGGAACGTGCCGCGCCCGCCAACCTTGCGATACCATTCTGAGTCTGCGTTCAGGAGGTATCCGTGCTGCGATTCGTGATGGCGATCGGGTTGGGGTTGACGGTGTCGCTGGGTCTGGTCCAGGCGCAGAGCGCCGCGTCGACGAGCGATCTGTTGAAGGATCCCGCGGTGAAGGCGGCGCTCGACGCTGGCAAAGCGAATGAAGCCCAGACTGTCGAGGATCAGATCCGGTTCTGCGAAATTCCGGCGCCGTCATTCAAGGAAGAAGTCCGCGGTCAGGAGCTGAAGCGTGTGTTTCAGCAACTCGGCCTGCAGAATGTCCGCGTCGACAAGGTCGGCAACGTGCTCGGCGAGTACGCCGGAGCGGCCCCGCATCCGCATCTGGTCATGGCTGCACATCTCGATACGGTGTTTCCTGAAGGCACCGACGTCAAGGTGAAGCGCGACGGTGCGGTCCTGCGCGGACCAGGCATCGGCGACGATTGCCGGGGCCTGGCGGTGCTCGTGCAGATAATTCGCCAGATGAAGAAGGCCAACGTCAGAACGCCCGGATCGATCACCTTTGTGGCGAACGTCGGGGAAGAAGGACTGGGCGATTTGCGCGGCGTGAAAGAACTGTTCAAGGTGACGCTGAAGGATCAGATCGACCGCTTCGTCTCGATCGACGGCACCGGCGTCCACGTCACCAACGTGGCAGTCGGCAGCCACCGCTATCGGGTCACCTTCAAGGGCCCCGGCGGTCACAGCTTCGGCGCCTTCGGCATGGCCAACCCGATGGGCGCGATGGGACGCGCCATTGCCAAAATCCAGGAACTGCAGGTCCCGAAGCAGCCGAAGACGACGTTCAACGTTGGCCGTGTCGGCGGCGGCACGTCGGTCAACTCGATTCCGTTCGAAGCCTGGATGGAACTCGACATGCGCTCGTCCGATCCGAAGTCGCTGGCGTCGGTTGATGCGAGCATCCAGAAGGCGATCGACGAATCGGTCGTCGAAGAGAACCAGCGATGGGGCGGGGCGAAGACGATTACGGTGGTGAAGGAACTGGTGGGCGATCGACCGGCAGGCTCGACGCCGGAGAACTCGCCGATCGTCCGGGCCGGCCTGGAGTCAGCGACGCTGCTCGGACTCAGCACCAGCCTCGGCGAAGGATCGACCGACTCGAACACGCCGATGAGCATGTCGATTCCCGCGATCACGATCGGCGGCGGCGGACGCGGCCGCGATGCGCACGCGCTGACCGAATCGTTCGATACGACCGACGCGTGGCAGGGCACGCAGCACGCGATGCTGGTGGCGATTGCATTGGCGCAGCGGTAACGCGCCGCGGCCGATCGTTATGCGGATTCGCGGCGAAGCTGCTGAAAGCGCTCCAGATCGATCGCGCGCTGCTTCGCCGCCGTCTGTCGTGCGACGATGAGGCGAAGGGCGAAAAGGGTATGGGCGCCGCCGACGAAAATCAGTTCCGCCCTGATTGGCTGCAGCACCAGTGCAGGCATCAGATTGACGAGCGCCGCGAGCGCGAACAACGCGGCGAAGAGTGGATCGACGCTGGCGGCTCCAGCGGGACGCCCGAACGCCATCGCGATGTGCTCCCATCCTGGCGAGTCCGTGGCCGACTCGTGGAACACCTGAAGGTAGCGGCCGATGCGTTCGACGCCGACGTGGAGCGCATAGACGATTTCAAACGCGGTCGCGAGCATCAGCAGCGGCAACAGCGTCCCGAGCGGTGTGGACGACAAGGCGGCAGTGGCGGCGGTCAGCGCGGCCCAGGCAAACACCCCGGCAATCACGACCCATACGCGGGCGGTACCTCGTTCACGGATGGTATCGCGGAGGGCGCGGTATTCGTCTTCTCGCAGGCTCATAGACGCGTTCCTCTGAAGGGATGGGCTCTGGACGCCGATACTATCCGTACTCGGCTGTCGCGTCGGGCGCGGATCGCGCCAGGTCGAGCTGGTAAATGGCGATAATTCCCTTGTGCTCTATGAATTATCTGCTAAACTACCTCGCACTTACTCGTTGTAAACCCTTGTCCGGGGCCGTCTCTGTGTCCAGATTCGTGAACTCAAAACGCGCCATCTGCGTGGCTTCGTGTGTACTGCTGAGCCTGTTCAGCGTCTCGGTGACCCCGGGTTTCGCGGCGCAAGCGCCGGTGGAGGTCACCAAGAAGAAGGCGACACCCAAATCGAAATCGGCGACCGCTCACACGACCGTCGCGAAAACAACGAAACCAGTCGTTCACACGACCGCGTACTCGGCCGAGCGATCGGCCTCGCGCAAAACCGTCCTGGCTCGGGCACGGGCGATGGCGACGGCGCGCGAGATGGCCGATACCATCCTGCCGCGCTACAAGGTGGACGCGAGCGGCGATCTCGTTCCCGACGTTCGCGCGGCGGCCGCGATTATCTACAATCCAGAGACGCATCAGGTGCTCTGGGAAGAGAACTCGACCGACCAGCGTTCCATTGCCAGCATCACCAAGGTGATGACGGCCACGGTGTTTCTCGAGAACGATCCCGACATGTCGCAGGTGGTCACCGTCGCGCACAGCGACGTCTTCCAGGCGTCCACTACGCACCTGCATCAGAACGACAAAGTCACCACGGACAGCCTCCTGCACCTGCTGCTGATTGCGTCGGACAACGCCGCCGCTCGTGCGCTGGCTCGCGTTTCGCCGTATGGCTCCGAAGGCTTCGTCCGCCGCATGAACGAGAAGGCCGCCGAACTGGGCCTCGAGAGCACGCACTACGCGGACCCCTCGGGTCTGCTGTCCGAAAACGTCTCGTCGGCGTTCGACATGGCGCAGCTCATCACGCACGCCTCGCAGGATGAGCGCATCGCGTCGGTGATGCGGATGTCCGAATTCACCGTCTATAGTGGCAAGCGGCCGATCACCTTCCACAGCACGAACCACCTGCTGGGCCGGACCGACGTCGAAGTGAGGGCGGGCAAAACCGGCTTCATCTCAAAGTCCGGCTATTGCCTGGCGACCGTGCTCAGGCTGCCGGAGAGCGGCCAGGAAGTGGCCGTTGTGGTGTTTGGCGCGCGCTCGAACGCCGGCCGGTTCATGGAGTCGCGGAATCTCTTCAGCTGGGTGTCGTCGAAGGCGTCAACGCTGTTCGCGGCCAAGCCGGCCACGCCCCAGCCGGAACACTAGCCCCCGTTCTATCCAGCTTAGGGTTCATCCTGCTTAGGCTCTAATCTGCCTGGGCTCTTAACCTGCATAGCCTCGTTGCATTGCTGCCGCGTCGAGTGGCAGCGTGGCAATCGAATCCACCGACACCATCACGGGGCGCGTCGCCGTCCTCGCGTCATAAGCCTTCAGATAGCGCTTGCACACGTCGCACGCGTAGACGCGGTAGCGGCCGTCGCGCGTCGCGAACGAGGTGATCAGCGCGCGGTCGTCGTTCATGCAGAACGGGCAGGTAAGCGGCGCGAATTTCCATTGCGCCAGACAACGCCCGCAAATCAGGTGACGATCGGCGTTCGGCGCCACCACCGCAAAGTCGGGCTCCCAGCCGCAGAACGGACAGTGGCCATGGCCCCAGGCGGAGAGCTCGACCCGCTGGGCCAGCGACTCGACCGAGCGGGCCAGAAACGGCCTTATCGCCAGCAGCAACACCTGATCGAAGCCGCCAGGTAGATCCTTCAGCAAAGCAGCGGTGTTCGGCTCGCCTGAAGCCGGCCGACCGTCGACACCGGACGATGACGCGTACCAGCCGCTGACCAGCGGCTCGAGGACGTTGCCGTCGCGCCCGAGCGCGACGATCCGATCGTGATCGGGCCGTTCGAGTGCGTCGAATCGCAGCAGGATGTCGGCGGTCTGCCGGAACGTGAGCCGGAAGTCTGTCCACTCGATCGGAATGTCACTGAAGCGAATCACCGGACGGCCTGCTGCTCGCTGGTTCTCGAGCCAGGCGGGATCAACTTGAATCCAGGGCAGGGGCACACGCGATTGCATGCGGCGCTGCATGTCGACGAGCGCAATCTGCATGTCAACCGCAGGCCCCAGCTCGGGCTGTTGGGTTTTGATTTGCCTGAGCTCGACGATTTCGCGGGTCTCAGCGCGTGGGGGACGAGGCGGACGTTCGGTCACCAGGGAATTGTAGGCCGAGCTGGGCTCGGCGGGATGGAGCGGGCGGTTGTTACCGACCCACTCCTTATTTTCCCGCCTGCTTCCCGGCTCTTACCTCAGTCTATCCGGCGCCGGATCCAAAGGAGCAAACCCTCAGAAGGTGTAGCGGAAGCCGAGCCGAGCTGTCCGGGGCGTGATCCACGCGTTCGGGTTGCCGAACGCGGATCCAGAGGCCTCGATGACTCCCGCCCGATTGCCGGAATCGATCTCGCCCTGGTTGTTGATGTTGAAGAGATCCAAATAGACCCCGATGGAATGACCCAGGCCGAGCGGGACCGTCTTCTCGACCCGGAAATCCATGTTGTTGACTGCCGCCGTGCGCCGCGTGCCCAGCGGTTCGATACGGACCGTTTCCGTTCCTTGAGCAAGCCCTCTGATGGTGGCGGTGCGGCCCCACGACAGGCCAGTGGCATAACGATAAACCGCGCTGATATTGAAGCCGCCGAACCATGGTGCGCGGTAGGTCCCGTCGAGTTTGACGGAGTTGGTCGGATCGAACCGCATGTCGCCGTTAATGTTGATCAGGTGGTTCGGATCCGCGAAGCCGCCGGTCTGCCCGAGTCCCTGGGTCCCGCCACCGCCGGAATTGGTGCCGCCGCGGTTGTCGACTGTGCCGCTGGCGTGCGACCAGGTGTACGAGACGTTGGCCTGCCAGTTGTGCGAGTAGCGCTTGCTGCCGATCAACTGGAAGCCGTTGTAGTCCCGATAGGCGTTGTCCGGATTCGTGAACAACTTGAACTCGTGACCCGGATTCGTCAGGTTGTACACCGTCAGCAGCGCGCCATCGTCGGCCGTCCCCGACTTGCCGTCGGGCCCGGGGTCCTGTTTCTGCACCGGCACGTACACCGATCCGGTGTCGATGAAGCCCATGAAGTCGCGGAAGTTCCGCTTGATGTATTGGACGGTTGCCGAGAATTGCGGCATCAGCTGTCGTTCGAACCCTACCAGGAACTGATCGACATAGGACTGCCTGATGTTCGGATCGATGCCGACGTTGGTCGCTGGAGTCCGCCGGGTCAACTCGGTGAAGTCATTCGGTCCGTTGACCAGCGCGGTGATGTGAGGATTCTGGTTGGTCAGGTCCATGAATTCGAACTGACCGCCGTACAGGGCGTCGTAGTAGCGCCCGTAGTGCGCCTTGAGGACCGTCGTGTGATCGCCGAGCAGGTCGAACGCCATGCCGATGCGCGGCGCCAGCGCGTGGTTCGCAAGCACTTGACCTTCCGGAACCGAGCCGCGGTTGATGTCCAGCCGCAAGCCGGGATTGATGGTCAGGCGATCGGTGACCGTCCAGGTGTCCTGAGCGTACAGGGACGTCCGCTTCAAGGTCGCGTTCGTGATGTAGCCGTTCCAGAGATAGACTTCGTACGGACCACCGTAGTCGTAGTAGTAGCGCCCGCCGGGGTAACCCGATTCGTTGCGGATTTTCGAGTGCTCGAATTCAAAGCCGAACTTGAACTCGTGGCTCTTGCCGGCAAAATGATCGGCGTAGCGCGTCAGTGTCGCCGCGGTGACGTTGCGGGTCCGATCGAAGCGCCCGTAATATGGCACGTTCTCCGTGTATATCTGGCTGAGGCCGTCGAAATGCGGGTAGGGTCCCGACCTGGTTTGCGGCGGCGTGGGATCGACCGGGAAGTAGCCCGAGTACCCGCCGTTGCGGACGTTGAGCATCGTCTTGGAGTTGATGGTCCAG
Organism: Vicinamibacterales bacterium; assembly: GCA_036497895.1. GTDB lineage: Bacteria > Acidobacteriota > Vicinamibacteria > Vicinamibacterales > CAVVIG01 > CAVQFC01. The sequence goes on from DASXIR010000078.1 coordinate 14,958, forward strand.
GTGGCCTGGAGGTTCCAGTTCGTCTCCGGAGACGGTTCGAGCGCCGTGACGTTGGTGGTCGGGCGCTTGACGCTGGCGCCGCGTCCGGCGATGTTGTACTTGTCCCACTCGACGAAGCCCTCGATGCGGACGTCCGGCGATGCGGCCCACGTCAGCTTGTTCATCGTCCGCGGATCCTTCTCACTCGTGAAGTCGCCGTTGAAGCCGGCCGGCCGGTCCTGCCGGTTGAAGTACTGGAAGCCCGAGAAGAAAAACAGCTTGTCCTTGATGATCGGTCCGCCGATCTGCGCGCTGGTGTCCCAGTAGCTCTTGATCTCACGCGGCGCGAACGTGCTGCGGATCGAATCCGGAAGCGAGCCGGTGTTGTCGGCGATCCAGGCGTTGCGTTCCATCAAGTACTCGGCCATGCCGTTGAACTTGTTGCCGCCCGATCGGATGATGCTGTTGGCAGCGACGCCGGTGAACTCGCCGTACTCGGCGCTCGCGCCGAGCGAAACGACCTGCACCTCCTGGACCCAGTTGTAATTGAAAAACGACCACGGTGTGCCGCCCTCCGGGTCGCTCACGTCCACGCCGTCCATCAGGAGCGCGTTGGAACTCTGAGCGCCGCCGAACGCGACGTTGTTGTTGACGCCCGGGGTCAGGTTGATGATGTCGGGCTGAAAACGTCCCGTCGGCAGATTTTCGAGCATCGCCGTCGTCAGCTGGGTGTTCGACGCGGAGCTCTTGACGTCGACGATGGGCGATTCGCCCGTCACCTGAACCGTCTCGCTCACCGACGCGACATCCATTTCGACGTCGATGGTGGCGGTGGTGCCGAGGACGAGCCGGACGTCTGCGCGTTTCACGCTCTTGAAGCCGGCCAGCGATGTTTCCATCGTGTAGACGCCGGGATGGAGCGCCGGAAAGCGGTAGAGACCCTGCGAGTCGGTCGTGCTTATCTGCACGCCGCCGACCTGCGACGGGCTGGATACCGACACGGTGACTCCGGGGAGGACGGCGCCGGTGCCATCTTTGACCGTGCCGGCGAGTGCTGCGGTCTGAACCGCCTGCGCGAAGAGAGGGATGGCCGTTCCGACTACTGCGAGCGCGCACGCGACAATCGGGACCACCCGTTTCCACATCATGCGGGTCCTCCTTTGGGGCGGCAGTATACACTTCCGACCACTGTTCGCTAATGCAATTTTGTTGGAATTCACAGGTTTTTTTGAGGGTCTCCTTTCTTGGATGCTGCGCCGGCTTCCTCTTGGGGTCGTGCGCCCAGCCGCGTTCGCGGGAACGAACGGCGAACCGGCACGACCTGATCCTGGTGACGATCGATACCCTGCGATTCGACCGCGTCGGCGTGGACGGCGGCCCGCGCGACATGACCCCGACGATCGACCAGCTCGGCAAGGACGGGGTCGTGTTCCTGGACGCCACCGCGCAGGCGCCGCTCACCCTGCCATCTCACGCCTCAATCCTCACCGGCCGGTACCCGCCCGGCCATGGCGTGCACGACAACGCAGGATTCACATTGCCGGTGACTATCCCGACGCTGGCGACGGTATTGCGCGCGGCTGGCTATCACACCGCGGCCTTCGTGTCGTCATTCGTACTGCGGGGATCGACCGGCCTTTCGCGCGGGTTCGACGTCTACAACGACCGGTTCGAGGGCGAGGGCCGGTCGCGTCTGGCGCTGTCGTCGCTCGAGCGGCGCGGTCCGGCGGTCGCGCGCGAAGTGAGCGCGTGGCTCGCCTCGGCGTCAGGTCCGCGGTTCGTCTGGGTGCACTTCTACGACCCGCACGCACCCTACGATGCGCCGGAGGCATTTGCCGCCAGGTTCCCCGGGCGTCCGTACGATGCGGAAGTCGCCACCGCGGACTTTGCCTTGTCACTGGTCCTGGGGGGGTTGTCGCCCGAACGGCGCGCCGACACCATCGTCGCGCTGACTGGTGATCATGGCGAGAGTCTCGGCGAGCACGGCGAGTCCGAGCATGGCATCCTCCTGTACGATGCGACCCTTCACGTGCCGTTGATTCTGCAGGGTCCCGGTGTGCCGCGCGGCGTCAGCGTCAAACGCCAGGCGCGGCACGTCGATCTGCTCCCGACGCTGACCGAGTTACTGGGTGTCCCGACTCCCTCAACCGTCGATGGTGTGAGCCTCTCCCCGCTGTGGAAGGCCGCGCCTCGGGAAATGACAGGGGATGCGCCGGTGTCCTATGCGGAGAGTCGATTCGGAGAGCTCCATTTCGGATGGAGCCCGCTGCGAAGCGCCCGTGATGGCCGCTGGAAGTTCATCGCCGGGCCTGACGCAGAGCTCTTCGACCTGAAGGGCGATCCGGAGGAGCGTGCGAACCTGAGAGTCGCGCGACCGGACACGGCCGCTGGATTGGCGCGTGCCCTCGAATCGCTCGTACCCTCGGGAAGCGCACGTCCGCTCGACGCGCCAGCCGTGCCTGATGCAGAAACCGCTGCACGCCTCCGCAGCCTCGGCTACGTCAGTGGCCGCGTGTCGTTGGGAAAAACGGGTGGCGCGGCTCCCGGCGATCCTGACCCGAGTGATCCCAAGCGTCAGATCGCGCGCTACGAGGCCTACGTCGCCGCGTTCAACGCCGGCATGAATCAACTCGACGAGGGACGCACCGCGGATGCCGCAGCCACCTTTCGACGACTGGCGCACGATTTCCCCCAGGCCTTCGAGCCGCACCAGTATCTGGGTCGCGCTCTCGCCGCACGAGGAGCGCTGCCGGCGGCGATCGCCGAGATCGACATCGCGATTGGGTTGAGCGGCCGCTCCTCGGTGCTGTACTTCGACGCCGCGCGGGTTCTTGCCGATGCCCGCCATTTCGACCGTGCGCTCGCACGCGTCGAGCAGGGACGGGCACTCGAGCCCGATTCGTTTTACGGCGCACTCACGGAAGGCCTGGTCGCGCGAGCCGCCGGTCAGCCCGTCAGGGCCACAAAGGCGTATCGCGATGCAATCAGACTGAATCCCTCATTGGCGGTCGCGCATCTCGAACTCGGACGAATCGCCGAGGCGGCCGGAGATCGCGACGCCGCGAGGCGTGAGTATCGAGCCGCGATCGAAGGCGATCCGTCACTCAAGGATGCGCGCCAGGCG
>DASXIR010000079.1:0-10963 GCA_036497895.1 Vicinamibacterales bacterium
GTCTGGATGTTTCCAACCGACAACAACGGCGTGCTGATTCAGTTGCCGGCGCTGCCGGCCGGCGGCGCCTTGACGTCAACCGGGATGATGATCTTCGGCATCGGTACTCAGAGCGACAACGCGCTTGGGTCCGCGAAAGTATTGACGGTTGACGGCTCCGGCAGCCTCCCGACCACGTACGGCAGTCAGACCTATTCAGGAACCTTCATCGACTCCGGCTCGAACGGCATTTTCTACCTGGACAGCTTCACCACCGGTATTCCTCTGTGTCCCGACACGGCGGATTTCTATTGTCCGGCAACACTGCAGTCTCAGTCGGCGACGATCCGCGGCATCAACGGCACTGCCAGCGCGGTCACGTTCAACGTTGGCAACGTGGACAATCTCAACGGGAATTTCAGCGCGTTCAATGAGGTCGCCGGACCGAACGCTGGAACCTTCGACTGGGGCTTGTCGTTCTTCTTCGGCCGCACCGTGTTCACGGCGATCGAAGGACAGAGCACGCCCGGCGGGACCGGGCCGTACTTCGCGTTCTAAGCACTTTCAACAACCTTCGGCTCACCACCGAGGCACCGAGGCACAGACTCGGTGGTCCGGTCTCGGTCGTCGCCAGAGGGCAGAGCGCCAATCGATTCGACGGTCGAATCGCGAACCCTCAGTGCTTCCGTGTCCCCGTGGTTCAATCGTACGGTGGTGCTACTTTGCGGTCCGCCTGAAGGGGACACTACTTTGGATTTACGGACCGGTACGCGGTCACGAACAGGTCGACGAATTCGTTGACGCGCTCGGTCAGCAGCGGGCGCAGTCGATCAGTGGTCGTCAGGCCGAGCCGATTGACGCTCCACGTCGGGCACTGCAGCGGCGTCCGCGTCTTCACGCCGCGCGGCAGTGTGACCTCCTGCATCAACGACACATCGACCACGTAGGGAATCGGCAACGCGCCGCCTGGATCGGCAACGGTGACGTGGACATAGACGTACGCGTCCGAGTCCGAGGTAATCGACAGCCCCGCCTGACGAAGCCGTGCCTCGACCTCCTTCTGCATCGCCTCCGTTGACAGGCCGGCTTTCGTTGCCAGTGGTCCGAGATCTTCAACGACGACGCTCATCGCGGTCAGGCCGGTGAGGCTGGCACGCTCTACCTGGGAGTCTGCCGCTGTGGCAGGCCTGGCGCCGCCGGTCAGCAGGGCGACGATGACGATTGGGATCAGTGCGCGCATGGGGACCACCTCAGTATCCGACTGCCTTGCCTGCCGCGGAACGGCCGTCAGAACCACCCTGCAGCCATCCACCATCGCTGACGATCGCCGCCGTCTGCGCGAGCACCACGCCGGGCGCGTAGTCCACATCGTAACCGCGGCTCTTGAGCAGCGCCACCGTGTCCGGCGAGATGCCGCGCTCGAGCGACAGTCGATCGGGCAGCCACTGATGGTGGACGCGTGGCGCGTCAATGGCATCCTGGACGTTCATGCCGAAGTCGACAACGTTGAGGATGACCTGAAGAACCGCGGTGGGAATACGCGATCCGCCCGGAGCGCCGACCGTCATGAACAGCTTGCCGTCCTTGAGTAGCATCGTCGGCGTCATCGCCGACAGCGGCCGCTTGTGTGGCGCGATGGCGTTGTTCTCGCCCTGGACGAGGCCGAACATGTTCGGAGAGCCTGGCTTCGACGAGAAGTCGTCCATCTCGTTGTTGAGGAGAAAGCCGAGGCCGGGGACGGTGATGCCGTTGCCGTAGCCGCCGTTCAGCGTGTAGGTCACCGCGACTGCGTTGCCTTCGGCATCGACGACCGAATAGTGCGTGGTCTCCATGTTCTCGCTGCCGACCGGACGTCCGGGCCGGACGTCACTGCTCGGCGTTGCCCGCTCAGGGTCGATGCTGTTGCGCAACTTCGTGAGGTACGCCGGATCCAGCAATCCGGCGAGTGGCACCTTCACAAAGTCCGGATCGCCGAGATATTCGTTTCGATCGGCGTAGGCGCGGCGCATGGTTTCGGCAAGATAGTGAATCGACGAAGCGGAACCGGCACCGCCTTTCTCATAACCGGTGCCCTCCAGGATGCCGAGCATTTCGAGCAGGACGATGCCGCCTGAACTCGAGGGTGGCGCGCTGATCACCGTGTAGTTCTTGTAGGTACCGCTCAGAGGCGTGCGCTCGATCGCTTTGTAGCCCTTGAGATCTGCGCGCGTGATCAGGCCGCCGTGCTTGGCCATTTCGTCGGCGAAGCGCGCAGCGGTTTCGCCTTCGTAGAATTCGTTCGGGCCGTTGGCGGAAATCCGCCGCAGCGTGGCCGCCAGTTCGGGCTGGACCAGCGTCTCACCCACGTCGTAGAACGCGCCGTCCTTCTGGAAGATCCGTTTCGACTCCGGCGAATTCGCGAGGCTGCGCGATCCCTTCAGCCCTTCGGCAAGCGGGTAGGACACCGGGAAACCCTTGGCCGCGAGTTCCACGGCGGGCGCCATGTTCTCGGCCCATGTCCGTCGTCCGTACTTCTTCACGGCAATTTCGAAGCCGCGGACGGTGCCGGGCACTCCTGACGAACGCCACCCTTCGATGCTCTCCCGGGTCAGGTTGCCGGCGGCGTCGAGGTACATGTCGTGGGACGCCTTCTCAGGCGCCTGCTCGCGGAAATCAATGAACGTCGTGCGGCCATCAGCCAGCCGAATCAGCATGTAGCCGCCGCCGCCCAGATTGCCGGCGAACGGATGCGTGACGGCAAGTGCGAAGCCGACCGACACGGCCGCGTCGATGGCGTTGCCGCCCTTCTGCAGGACCGACACGCCGACATCGGCGGCGATTGCTTCCATCGCCACCACCATGCCGTGACGGGCACGAACCGGCTGGCGCGTCGCGCCGACAGGCACCGCGAGCACAACGACGAGGAGGGCAGGCAGGAGTCGGCGCATGAGGCGAGTGTATCGCAGGACGAGAGGCGTGATCGAAATGAGCCGGCCATCCGTCTAACCATCGACGGACATTGCCGTCCCGTCCGGCACTGAGACTTATGCGACTGAATCACATCGTCCGTCGCCTGCTGCAGATGCCGGTCTTCACCGGCATCGCGATTCTGACGCTGGCCATCGGCATCGGCGCCAACGCCGCGATTTTCAGCGTCGTCGACGGCGTCCTGTTGAAGCCGCTGCCATATCCGAAGCCGGACGAGCTGGTCGTTCTCGACCATTCAGCGGTCGGCCTGAATATCCAACACGCCGGCTCGGCCCCGTTCCTGTACTTCACCTATCGGGAAAATGGCGGCAAGACCTTTCAGGACGTGGCCATGTGGACGGGGGATGCGGTCACCGTCACCGGCGTCGCAGAGCCTGAGGAGGTCCGCGCCGTGGACGTGACCGACGGCATGCTGCCGATGCTTGGCGTCAGGCCGCTCTTCGGCCGTGTGTTCACGGCGCAGGACGATTCGCCCGCCGGTGTGGAGACGGTGGTGCTGTCGGCCGGCTACTGGCGCTCGCGCTTGGGCGGCGAACCCTCGGCGGTCGGCCGGCGAATCATGCTCGACGGGACCGCTCGTGAGATCATCGGCGTGCTGCCCGACTCGTTCCGGTTTCTCGATCAGAAGCCGTCGATGTTTCTGCCGCTGCGGTTCGATCGCGCTAAGGTACGACTGGGAAATTTCAGCTACACGGCCGTCGCGCGGATCAGGCCGGGCGTCACGCTCGATCACGTGACGGCCGAGACCACGCGACTGATTCCTCTCGCGATGACGAGCTTTCCGCCGTTTCCCGGCATGAACGTGCAGATGTTTACCGACGCGCGGATTACGCCGACGCCGAGGGCGCTCAAGGACGAGGTGGTGGGCGACGTCGGGCCTGTGCTGTGGGTGCTGATGGGAACCATCGGGATGGTCCTGTTGATCGCCTGCGCAAACGTGGCGAACCTGCTGTTGGTTCGGGCGGAAGGGCGGCGCCAGGAACTGGCGGTTCGCGCGGCACTCGGCGCCAGCCGCGGGCGCATCGCCTACGAACTGCTGGCCGAGAGCGTGGTCCTCGGACTGGTCGGCGGCGTCGCGGGTCTCGGTCTCGCTTACGGGGCCGTGCGCGCGCTGCTGGGTCTGGCGCCTGGCAATCTGCCTCGGCTCGACAACATCGCCATCGATCCGTCCGTGCTCGCGTTCACGTTCGGGATTTCGATCGTCGCGGGTTTGCTGTTCGGAATTATCCCGGTGTTCAAATACGCCGGCCCCGATGTGGCCTCGGGCCTGCGCGGCGGCGGCCGCACCTCGAGTGCCAGCCGCGAGCGTCATCGCGCCCGCAGCATATTGGTCATCGTGCAGGTGGCGCTGGCGCTGGTGCTGCTGGTTGGTTCGGGCCTGATGATTCGCACGTTCGTGGCGCTGCGCCAGGTCGAGCCCGGCTTCAGGGATCCTGAGGAAATCCTGACCTTCAGCCTTGCGATTCCCGAGGCGCAGGTCAAGGATGCCGAACCGGTCGTTCGGATGTATCAGGCGATTCTCGACAAAATCGCGACGGTTCCCGGCGTGACCTCGGTCGCGGTCACATCGGTCGTGCCGATGACCAGTTCCGGCTGGCACGATGCGATTTTCGCGTCCGACAAGACCTACGGCGAAGGCGAACTGCCACCGATGCGCCTGTTCAAGTTTCTCTCGCCCGGTCTGCTGAAGACCATGGGCAACACTCTCGTCGCCGGGCGGGACTTCACCTGGTCCGACGTCTACGACAAGCATCCGGTGGTCATGGTGTCTGAAAACGTCGCTCGCGAACTGTGGAAGGAGCCGGCGATGGCGATCGGCAAACAGGTTCGCGAGAACCCGACCTCGGCCTGGCGCGAGGTCATCGGCGTGGTCGGCGACGAGCGCGACGAGGGCGTCGACAAGAACGCGTCGTCGATTGCATTCTGGCCGGTCATGATGTCGCACTTCAGTGGGACGGAGCCGTTCGTGCGCCGGAACGTCTCGTTCGCGATCCGCAGCAAGCGGACCGGCGCGTCGGCGTTCACGGAGGAAGTGAGCCGGGCCGTCTGGGCGGTCAACCCGAACCTGCCCCTGGCCCGGGTCCGGCCGCTCGATGCCATCGTCAGCGCCTCGATGGCGCGGACGTCATTCACGCTGGTGATGCTGGCGATCGCCGGCGTGATGGCGCTGGTGCTGGGCGTCGCAGGAATCTACGGCGTCATTTCCTACTCGGTGTCGCAGCGCACCCGCGAAATCGGAATCCGGATGGCGCTCGGCGCGCAGCGCCGCGAGGTGACCGGCCTGTTCGTGCGCCATGGCCTGCGCCTGGTCGCCGTCGGCATCGTCAGCGGGCTTGCGGCCGCGCTCGCGCTCACACGCCTGATGCGGTCGCTGCTGTTCGAGGTCAATCCGGTCGATCCGATTACTTACGTCGGCGTTTGCCTGAGCCTGGCCGCCGCTGCCGTCCTGGCCAGCTACATCCCGGCCCTGCGCGCCACGTCGGTGAATCCGGTCACGGCGCTACGAGCGGATTGAGCAGCGGTCGGGTCGACGACCGCTGCTTCGTCCAGGACGGCTAGGCGTATGCGGCGCCGACCATGATCTTCTTGATGCGGATGTAAGGCGAGCCATGAGAGATGCTGTTGGTCTGCGTCGGCTGACCCTTGGCGTCGCCGCCGGTGCCGAACATCTGCCAGGTTTCCTGGCTGCCAATCAGATCCAGGTTCGCCCAGAAGTCGGTGGTGATCGCGTTGTAGGTGACGTCGCTGACCATGCGCGTCTTCTTGCCGTTCTTGATCTCCCAGAAGCAGTTGCCGCCGAACTGACCGTTGTAGCGCTGCTGGTCGATCGAGTAGCTGCCACGGCCGTCGATGAGGACGCCGTCCTTGGTGTCGGCGATGATCTGCTCGGTGTCTGGCGACCCCTTCGGGCCGGCTTCGAGCCGGACGTTCGGCATCCGCAGGAACGGGTAGTCGCGCCACGAGCCCGCTGAGGTGCAGCCTTTGCTGGCCTTGTCGCCGATCTGCGGCGCGGTTTCGCGGTTGGTCTGCAGGCCCACCAGGATGCCGTCGCGGATGATCGGAAACTCGGTCGTCTTCACGCCATCGTCGTCGTAGCCAATTGTGGCCATGCCGCCGGACATGGTGCGGTCGGCGGTAATGTTCATCAGCTTCGAGCCGTATTTCAGCTTGCCGACATCGGTCAGCTTTACGAAGCTGGTGCCGGCGTAGTTCGCCTCGTAGCCGAGGATGCGATCGAGTTCGGTCGCGTGCGCGACGATCTCGTGGATGGTGAGCATCGCGTGTGACGGCGACAGCACCAGATCCTTCAAGCCCATCCCGATCGGCTTCGCGGTGGTCATCTCGACCGCTTCGGCGGCGATGCGCTCGGCACTCTCGACCATCTCGCTTGTTTCCGCGACTTCCCAGCCGCCGGTCTTGGGGATGCCCACGAAACTTCTCGTCTTGGTGACGTCGCCGACCTTGGCCGAGACGTTGAAGGTTGGCGTGATCTCGAATGTTTCCTGTTCGATGTAGGAGCCTTCGGTGGACGCGAAGTACTTCCACTCGTTGTTGATGCCGACCGCGCAGTTGACGCTGGTGACGCCGGGCACTTTCAGCGCGATGTCGACGACCTTCTGGACGTAGGCCTGCTTGACGTCGGTCGCGATCGTGGTCGGATCCTTCTGGATCGGCGACGCCCAGTAGGCGGTGTAGGCCGGCACCGGCGCGAGCCTGATGTCCATCTTCTTGGCGACGGCGCTGGCCTTGGCCACTTCGGCCGCGATCTTCGTGATGCGTCTGATCTCCTCGTCTGTGACGATCGGGCTGCTCGCGAAGCCCCAGACTCCGCTGTGAATGACGCGGACGCCGAAACCGGAAGCGCCGGGTCGTCCGCCGGCTCGTGCCCGGCCGCCGCCGCCCCCGCCTCGTCCGCCGCGGCCGCCGCCGAATCCGCCGCCAAATCCACCGCCGCCGCCGGCGTCGGCGGAGCGGTCGTTCGATCCGTTGGCGTTGACGCCGCTGCTGACACTGCGCGTGAAGCGCACGTCGGCGTAGCTGCAGCCGGCCAGCTTGGCTTCGCTCAGCGCGAGATCGGCCATGGCTTTGAACGGCGACGTCATCGGGTCGCCTTTCGGCGACTGCGCGATCAGGTCGGCGACGAATTCGCTCGAGGCAATGACCAGGCCCGCCGCGCCGGTGTATTTCAGGAAGTCTCTACGTGTAGGGCTCATGGGAGGCTCGCTAAATCTTAGGATTTGAGGATTTGAGGATCTGAGGAACTTGAACTCCGTAGTTCGCCAGATGCGTTCCTCAAATACTCAACTCCTCACATTCTCAAATCTTAAACAGCCGGTGAAACCGAAGTCATATAGAAGTCTTCGACCCGAATCGCCGGGACCAGCGCGGTGCCCGGTCCGTCGTACGCTTCGCCGGTGTGAATCGGTACCGACTTGCCGATCGCTGAAATGTTCGCGAAAGCGACCAGCGGTGACATGTTCCAGCGGAAATTCTGGACCGGCCCGGTGATTTCGCCGTTTTCGATCAGAAACAAACCGTCGCGCGTCATCCCGGTGTTGAGCAGGGTCAAGGTGTCCACCGGCCGCAGGTACCAGAAGAACGTGACCAGCAGCCCGCGCTTGGTCGTCTTCACCATGTCCTCGATCGACAAGTTCGAACCTTCGACCACCAGGCTCATGTTCGGATTGGCAGCCGTCGGCGCCACCTTCTGTCGGCGTGCGGTGTTGGCGTCGTAGTAGACGTTCTTGAGCACGCCTTTTTCGATCCACGTGACCGGTTGGGCCGCCGCGCCGTCGTTCATGATCGGCGTCTGCCGCAGGATCGGGTTGCCGATGTCGCTCTTCAGCGTGAAGCTGTCGCTGAACAGCTTCTGGCCGATCTTCGGCGTGCCGTCGGCCGATACGAACGGCCGCCCGATGCCGCCGAAGTTGAAGCCGCCGCCCCCACCGCCGCCGAATCCGCCGCCACCGCCGCCGGCGTTGAACGCGCCCATCATCGTCGAGAGCAGGCGAGCGCTCGGGCGCGGTTCGATGATCGTCGTGTAGCGGCCCGGCTCGATCGCGCGCGGCTTCTGGCTTTTCAGTGCCTTGTTCGCGGCGATCTCAGTGAGCTCGGCGATGTTGACCTGCGACAGATCTTTTGCGCCGGTGATGCCGGCCCATCCCGATCCGCCGCCGGTGGCCATGCGGCAGGTCAGCACGAATCCTGTCTCCGCGTACTGGTAGTACGCGAACACTCCTTCGGAGTTGGCCTGGCAGGTTGTCTGATACGCCTTCGGAATATACCCGGCGCCGAGGACGCCTTTCTTGGTGCAGATGTCGACCGATTCCTTGACCCACGCGGCGCGCTCGCCAGGCCCGAAGTCAGCGGTTGCCGGAACGACCGCATCGACCTTGATGTAGTCCTGCGGTCCCTTCACCAGCGCCGGCAGGTTCGGGTTGTCGCGTGCTTTCAACGCGGCCGCGTCCGCCTCGTCCACCATCGCCTTCAACGACTCATCGTCGAACTCGTGCGTGTTGGCGGAACCCTGCTTCTTGCCGTGGCGGATGTTGACCGTGAGCTGCTGGTCGTACTGGACCAGGTTGACCGTGATGCTCGAGTTCGCGAACCGGGTGCCGGCGCGTTCGCCGCCGTCGAAGAAGACTTCGACGGCGTCCGCCTTCGTCATGTTCAGCACCTTATCGGTGAGGACTTTGATTTCGTCTCGTGAGTACATATTGTCCGGCAAGTCTATCAAAAGCGGACTGCATCTTCTGAGCGCGCTGCGAATTGTCGCCGCATGTCTTTTCGCGATGCACGGACCTCGGAAAATGTTCGGCGCAATCGCAACTGATTATTGCGATCGATGGAACAGGCCGACGTAGACAGCTTTGCCGAGGATGTGTCCCTGCATCGCCTTCATCACGTTGGCGCGGGTTTCAAAGGCGTCGGCCGCGGCCGGCGTGTCGAGTTTGATGTCGAGCGCGTAGATCTCGAAAGTGTAGTGGTGCATCGGACCGGCCGCGCCGGCACCGGGTCCGCGATAGACAGGTCCGCTGGCGCTGACCTGATGACTGCCGTCCGGGCGATCAGCGCCGGTCGGCACGCCTTCGGGAAGGCCGGTGGCAGAGCCTGGAATGTTCCACACCAGCCAGTGCAGTTGATCGTCGGTCGTCTTGTTGCGCGCGACGTCGGGGTCGTGCATGTGCAGCACGAAGCTTTGAGTGCCCGGCGGTACGTTGGTCCAGGTCAGGACGGGCGAGGTCTGCGCGCCAGCCTGCGTGAACCGATCCGGAATCACGGTGCCGTCGGCAAACGCGGTGGTCGTCAACCGCATCGCGGGCGCTGGTGGTGGCGCCTGCGCGGGAGTGCGTGCCGCGCCACCGACAGCCAGTGTCGCGACGATCGCGATCGCGCCCGAGAGTCTTGTCCAGTCAGATCTCATACATCCTCCTCAGCCAGGCGATTCTACCTCTCGCGGCGGCTATGATGGTGCATGCCGTCGCCCCTCGCGATCACGCGCGCGGTCAGCTCCGCGATCGCCTCCTGTGAGCTGACCCATCTGGAGCGCGTGCCGATCGACGTGACCGTTGCCCGTGCACAGCACCAGCAGTACGAACGGGCGCTCGCCGAATCCGGGTACATCGTGGAACGGCTCGATGCCGACGCCAGCCTCCCGGACTCGGTCTTCGTCGAGGACATCGCCGTGGTCTTCGACGAACTCGCGATCCTGACCCGGCCGGGTGCCGAATCCCGGCGCGCCGAAACCGCGCCGGTCGCTGCGGTGCTCGCACGCCATCGCCGCTGCGAAACGATCCAGGCGCCGGCAACCATTGATGGCGGCGACGTCCTGGTGGCAGGGCGTCGTGTATTCGTCGGGCGATCGAGCCGCACGAATGACGCGGCGGTCGTGCAGATGGAAAGGCTGCTGCAACCGATTGGCTATTCGGTGACCGCCGTCACCGTCGACGGCTGTCTGCATCTGAAGTCGGCGGTGACCGTGGTTGACGAGCGGCTCCTCCTCGTCAACCCGGAGTGGATCGACGTCGACACGTTCGATGACTTCGATGTCATCGCCGTGGATCCGGGCGAGCCGATGGCGGCGAACGCGCTTCGGTTGCGCGACCGGATCGTCTTCCCGTCAGCGTTCCCGGCCACGGCGCAGCGCCTTGCACGGCGGGGGCTGCGGCTGCAGACTGTGGATGCGAGCGAGCTGACGAAGGCGGAAGGCGCGGTCACGTGCTGCAGCCTCATCGTCGAGCATCGATAATCAGCGGTCAAGAATCCGTTCCGGAGTTCCACTATGGATGACAAGCGAGCGTTGTTGCGGCATACGGTGGCGACGGTTGCCTATCGCGGTGGAAAAGCGATCAGCGGCGCGCCGGACGGTTTCGCTTCGTATAGTCCGGACGGATCGCCGCGGACGGCGCTGTCGATCCTGGCGCACGTCGGCGACCTCTACGACTGGGCGCTGTCGCAGGCGCGCGGCGTTGAAGCCTGGAATAACGCGACGCCGCTCGAATGGGACCGCGAAGTCGAGCGCTTTTTTGCCGCGCTGAAACGGTTCGACGACTTTCTGGCGTCCGATACGGCGCTGGCGATCGCGCCCGAGCAGCTGTTTCAAGGAGCGATCGCGGATTCGCTGACCCACGTGGGACAACTCGCGATGCTGCGACGCTTGAGCGGTGCGCGGATGAAAAGCGAAAACTACTCGCGCGCAAATATCGTGGCGGGAAGAGTCGGTCGCGACCAGACGCCGCCAAGGCGCGAATTCTAGTGGATATTCAAAATCGTAATCGCGAACCGGAATGCGACACGGCCGCAGACCCTGTTAGTTACTGTCATCCGCATAAGCGTCAGCACACGGACCGCTTGCGCCGTCGCTAACGGATTTGAAGCTGGTCAGCTTTTTGCGATCGAGGGCCGGCATGAGCGGACTTGACGCCTTTGGCCCCAACCTCCGTCGTCTTCGAATGCAGCGTGGCATTACACTCGACCAGATTTCGAACAAGACGAAAATAAATGCTGAGCTGCTTGC
>DASXIR010000080.1:0-5319 GCA_036497895.1 Vicinamibacterales bacterium
GGCGCAGTCGCAGGCCGCGACGGCGCAGCAGAATCTGGTGACAGCGCAAGGCACCATGCGAACCACCGAACTCGCCCTAAAGCGCCTGATCGTCGGCGGCGCCGAGGATCCGAACTGGAACGTCCAGTTGAATCCAGTGGATCGTCCGGATTTTCGTCCGGAACCGATCGACCTTGACGCCTCGGTGCGCCGCGCGCTCGCTGAACGGACGGACTTGATCATCGCCAAACAGACCATGCAGGGAAACGATGTCACGCTGAAGTACCTGAAAGATCAGTTGAAGCCCCAGGCCGACTTCGTCCTGACCTACGGCGGCACCGGCGTCGGTGGAACCCAGCTGGTCAAGGATTCGACCGCCGTGAACTCGCCGGTCATCAGCACGATTCCCGGCGGCTATGGCGACGCGCTGGATTCCCAGTTCACCAACCCGCGCTGGACGGCGCAGGTGAACTTCTCGTATCCGCTCGGCACCAGCTTCCAGGAGGCGTCGGTGGCGCGCGCGCGCGTGCAGTTGAACCAGGTGCAGGCGCAGGTGAAACAGATCGAGCTCCAGGTCGCGACCGACGTCACCAACGCCATCATCAACGTCCAGTCCGGCGCCGAACGCGTGCAGGCGGCGCAGGCGGCCCGCGCGCTGGCGCAGAAGACGCTCGAAGCGGAACAGAGCAAGTTCGAGGTCGGGATGTCGACGAACTACAACGTGATCCTGACGCAGCGCGATCTCGCGACCGCGCAGATCAACGAGCTGCAGGCGATTCTCAATTACCGGATCTCGCTGGTCGAACTCGAGCGCCTGCAGCAGACGACGCTGCAGAGTCTGGGCATCTCGATTCTCACTCCGCAGTAAGAGACAACAGCCTATGAAGCGAGCTCTCATCGTCATCCTGCTCATCGCCGCGGTCGGTGCCGGCGTCGGCGCGTTCTACATGCGCCGCTCGGGCCCCGAGATCAGCGTGCAGACCGCGCCGATCACACGCGGCGAACTCATCGACGCGGTGGCGTCGACCGGTACGCTTCAGGCCGTTGTCAGCGTCACGGTCGGCAGCCAGGTGTCGGGCAACATCTCGTACCTGGGCGCCGACTTCAATTCGATCGTCAAGGAGGGGCAGGTCATCGCCAAGCTGGATCCGATCCTGTTCCAGGCGGCGGTCTCGCAGTCCACGGCGAACCTGGCCAACCAGAAAGCGCAGCTCGCCAAGGATCAGGTCGCCTACAACTACCTGAAGATCACGTTCCAGCGGAACACGGATCTGCAGAAACGCGGCATCATCACGCAGGACGCGCTCGACGCGGCGAAGAGCGCGATGGATCAGAGCGCGGCCGAGATCGAGCTGGACAAAGCCCAGATCGCGCAGGCTGAAGCGCAGCTGAAGACCGCGCAGGCCAACCTCGATCACACGATCATCACCTCTCCCATCAACGGAATCGTCACGCAACGCAGCGTGGACGTCGGGCAGACCGTGCAGTCGAGCATGACCGCGCCGCAGCTCTTCATCATCGCGGCCGATCTGACCAAGATGCAGGTCAGCGCGAACATCGACGAATCGGACGTCGGCCGCGTGCGGCCGGGCCAGGACGTCACGTTCCGCGTGGACGCGTATCCCGGCGTCGATTTCCGCGGGCAGGTCGCGCAGATCCGGCTCAATCCGGTGGTCGTCAACAACGTGACGACGTACGCGACGATGATCAACGTGCCGAACGACGATCTGCGACTGAAGCCCGGCATGACGGCGAACCTGAAGGTGCAAATCGCACGGCGGGCGGACGCGATGCGCCTGCCGAACACCGCGCTCCGTTTCCGCCCGACGAGCGACATGTTCGCGGCGCTCAATCAGCCGGTTCCGCCCGAAGCGCAGTTCGGCCGCGGCGGTCGCGGCGGCGGACGTAACGCCGGCGGCGCGAACGGCGCGGCACCCGCCGCGGGCGCGACTGCCACGACTCCGGCTCCGGTAGCCGCGGGCACGGCTGCGGCACCCGCCACTGGCGCGGCCGCAGGCGGATCGACGGCCGCATCCGGCGACACGGGCGGACGCGGCGGCGATCCGGCCGAGCGTCAGGCGCGGATGCTGGAGCGGTTCAAAGGCATGTCGCCCGACGAGCAGAAACAGTTCGTCGCGCGCATGAAGGAGCGCGGACAGGACACGACGGAGTTCGAGAAGCTGTTGCCGAAAGCGCCGGCGAAGAGCGCCGCGGCAGCCAAGAACGCCGGCGACAGCAAGTTCCAGTTCGTGCCGAAGTACGGCGCCGCCCAGAGCGGTCAAACGATCGACGCGCTGTTCGCGCCGGTCGCGACGCCCGACACTCGCGGTCGCGCGTGGATCTTCGTCGACCATCAGCTGAAGGCCGTCAACATCCGGCTCGGCATCACCGACGGAACGTACACCGAACTGATCGGCGGCGATGTGCAACCGCCGATGGAAGTGGTGACCGGGGTCACCGGCCTCGGATCCACTCGAACGACGGCAGGCGCAGCCGGGAATCCGTTGATGCCGAACCAGCGCGGCGGCCCCGGTGGAATTCCGGGAGGTGGCGGCGCACCCGGGCGAGGCCGTTAACGATGTCGCTCGTCATCTCGGTCAAGAATCTCGTCAAGACGTACGTCGTCGGCGAGGTCGAAGTCCGAGCACTGCGCGGCGTGAACCTCGACGTGCCTCAGGGCGAGTTCCTGGCGGTCACCGGACCATCAGGGTCGGGCAAATCGACGTTCATGCACATCGCGGGCTGTCTCGATCGTCCGACCTCGGGGCAGTACTTCCTCGACGGCCAGGATGTCTCACGCATGTCGAAGGACGAGCTCGCCGCGGTCCGGAACACGAAGATCGGCTTCGTGTTTCAGGGCTTCAACCTGCTGTCCCGAACTTCGGCGCTCGACAACGTCGAACTGCCGCTGCTCTACGGCAACAGCACGATGAAGATGTCCGAGCGCCACAAGTGCGCGAAGGAGATGCTGACGCTCGTCGGCCTGGGCGATCGCACGGACCATCATCCCAACCAGCTTTCCGGCGGTCAGCAGCAACGCGTCGCGATCGCGCGCGCGCTCATCAACCGTCCGTCGATTCTGCTCGCGGACGAGCCCACCGGGAACCTCGACACCAAAACCAGCATCGAAGTGATGGGGATCTTCCAGCGCCTCAACCTGGAGACCGGCATCACGGTGCTGCTGATTACGCACGAGATGGACATCGCCGAGTACGGGACGCGCATCGTGACCTGCCGTGACGGGCTGGTCGTGGCTGACCGCGCCGTGGCGCGGCGGCGCGTCGCCAAGGACGAGCTGGCCGCGCTGCCACCCGCCGCGGAAGCCGTTTAAGGGAGACCACATGTCGGTATTAATGGTTTTTCGCATCGCCTTCAAGGCGCTCGGACGCAACAAGCTGCGCACGGCGCTGACGATGCTCGGCATGATCATCGGCGTCGCCGCCGTCATCACGATGGTGGCGCTGGGCACCGGGGCGCAGACGTCCATCGAAGCACAGATCCAGTCCACCGGCACGAACATGATCATCGTGAGCGCCGGCAACTTCTCGCAGGGCGGCGTCCGCCAGGGCCAGGGCAACGCCAGCACGCTCACGCCGGACGACTCGGTCGCGGTCTCGCGGATCCAGGGGGTGGAGTACACGGCCGCCGGCGTCAACACGCGCGGCCAGCTGATCGCGGGCAACCAGAACTGGAACACGCAGGTGCAGGGCACCGACGTGGACTTCCCCGCGATCCGCTCGTGGCCAACGTCTTCGGGCAACTTCTTCACGCCGCAGGACGTCACGGCCGCGGCGAAGGTGTGCGTGATCGGCAGCACGGTGCGCGATCAGCTGTTCGGGCCCGATCAGGATCCGACCGGGCAAACGATCCGCATCGGCAACTCGACCGCCGCCGGCCAAACGAGCTACCCGTTCACCGTTGCCGGCGTGATGTCGAGCAAGGGTCAATCCGGTGTCGGACAGGATCAAGACGACGTGGTGTTCGTGCCGTACACGACGGTGATGAAGAAGATGCGCGGCATCACCTTCATCCAGCAGATCACGGTGTCGGCCGCCTCCGCCACCGACACGTCCGCGACGGCGGATCGCATCGCCACGCAGCTGCGCGTGCGTCACAAGATTCAGCCGGGCGATCCGGACGACTTCATGGTCCGCACGATGGAAGAAATGGCGGCCGTACGCGTGCAGGCGACGCAGACGATGACGGCGTTGCTCGCGAGCATCGCCGGCGTGTCGTTGCTGGTCGGCGGCATCGGCATCATGAACATCATGCTGGTGTCGGTCACGGAGCGGACGCGCGAGATCGGCTTGCGCATGGCGATCGGCGCGCGCGGCCGCGACGTGCTGCTGCAGTTTCTCGTCGAGGCCGTTGTGCTCAGCCTGTTTGGTGGATCGATCGGCATCGCACTGGGGTTCGCATTGTCTCAGGGTGTCACGCTGTGGATGAACTGGCCCACGACCGTGTCACCAAGCGCCGTCGCAGTCGCCTTCGGATTCGCGGGCGCCATCGGCGTGTTCTTTGGGTTCTATCCGGCTCGCAAAGCCGCGGCGCTCGATCCGATCGACGCACTCCGATTCGAGTAACGAAGCGAATCGGTCCAAAAAGGCGCATGTACTTCGAATAAAATGCGTATTGCGGTTTGAATAAGAATTCATGATTAGAAGCTCGGTTGGACGGTCGGTAGTTCTGGGGTTCGTGCTGGTTGGCGCGCTGGCGAGCGCCGCGTGCTCGGGAGGCGAAGCGGCTCCGGCCACGCCGCCCTCAGCAGGCGGCGGACGAGGTGCGGCGCAAGTCGTACCGGTGACCACTGCCCCGGTGGTCCAGCGATCAGTGCCGCTCACGATCGAGGGCATCGGCACCGTCATCGCCGCGTCAACGGTTGCGGTGCACTCGCAGATTACCGGCGAGCTGACCTCGGTCAACTTCGTCGAGGGCGATGAAGTGCAGCAGGGCCAGGTCATCGTCACGCTCGACAAGCGTCCACTCGAAGCGGCACTGAATCAGGCACAAGCCGCGCTCGATCGCGATCAGGCGCAGGCCACGAACGCGCGCGCGCAGGCGACCCGTTATCTGGACCTGCAGAACCGCGGCATCGCGACCCACGAACAGGTGGATCAGATGGTTGCCAACGCCGCTGCGCTGGAGGCGACCGTCGCCTCCGATCGCGCGAATCTCGAAAGCGCGAAAGTGCAGCTCGACTACGCCACGATCCGGGCGCCGCTGACCGGCAAGACCGGACTGCTGCAGGTGCACCCGGGCAATCTCGTGCGCGCCGGCGATACCGGAGCCATCGTCACGATCAACAAGATCACGCCGGTCTATGTGGCGTTCTCGATTCCG
>DASXIR010000081.1:0-8992 GCA_036497895.1 Vicinamibacterales bacterium
CAGGACAGCCTGCTCGCCGCCGCGGTGCGCCGCCTGCTAGTAGTGCCGTTCGTCTGCCACTTGCGCCTGCATCCACCCGATGTGTTCTGCCGTCAATTCCGGGTGGGCATGGGACAGGCGACGCACCTGATCGCCATTTCCGAACAAACGCGGCGCGACTGGATTGCGCGAGGCTTCCGGCCTGACGCGATCGATCTCGTGTACAACGGCATCGATGTCGCGCGTTTCAACGACTCCGAGGATCGCTTCGCGGCCCGTCGCCAACTGAACCTGCCGGCCGCCTCCTTCATCGTCACATACGGCGGACGTCTGCATCCGGCGAAGGGGATCGAAGTGTTGCTCGAGGCGTTCGGCCGCGTCGCCCACGACCGCCGCTGGCATCTGGTCATCGCTGGACCTTCGCTGCCGATCCACGACGAGGCGGGAAGGCCGCGCGATTACCTCGCGGAGTTGCGCGCGCGCGCCGCCACATACGGCGTCGCTGACGACGTAACCTGGATCGCAAATCAAGCCGACATGCCGCGGCTGTTGCGTGCAAGCGACCTTACCGTTCTGCCGAGTCTCTGGTCGGAACCGTTCGGGCGCATCGTGATCGAGTCGATGGCCTGCGAAACACCAGTTGCAGCCAGCCGGGTCGGTGGCATTCCCGAGATCCTGACCGGCGAGTTCGCCACCGGTTTGTTTGAAGCGGGAGATGTCGCCGGCCTGGCATCACGAATCGCCGGGTTGGCGAACTGGCGAAGCGAGGATCCGACGCTCGGTCAACGGGCTCGCGCGCACGTGGTGAGCCGGTTCACGCTCGATCGAACGGTTGAAGGGATCGAGCGGTCGCTGCTGAGGACGGTCGATCGTTTTAGTCATCGCCCGCCGGTCCGGGTTGTGGATTCGCGGATTCACTGAGATGCGCGTCTGCCTGGTGTCGTCCATACACCCGTGGATCAATCCGCGGGCGGTCAAGGAGGCGGACTGGCTCGTTGCCCACGGTTATGAGGTTCACCTCGTCACGAAGCGAGTCCACGCGTGGTCTGATCGCCCAGACGAGTCGTTGCTCGCCTCGAAGCGATGGCACGCGACGCGCGTCAATCTCCTGCGGGACGATCCAGAAGGGCGTCGCCGATGGCTGGCGACAGCGTTACGCGCTGAGCTCGCGATCCGTGCATTCGAGTGGACCGGCAATCGTCGGCTCGCGGAAGCGGGCTACTACCGTGGCTTCGCCGAAGTGCTCGATGCCGCTGTGCAGACGTGCGCTGATCTTTACATCGCGCACACGCAGGGTGCACTGCCGATCGCCGCGCAGGCCGCGGCCCGGCATGGCGTTCCATTCGCCTTCGACTGCGAGGATCTGCTCGCGGAGGAAGCCGCCGACGGACTGCAGCGGCCGCGCCAGCGCCGCGCCATTCTCGAGATCGAGCGGACCTACCTGCCGCTCGCGTCCTACGTCACCGCGACGTCTCAGGCGATGGCCGCGTATCTCGAGTCGCACTACGCCCTCACGAAACTCTTCGTCGTCCGCAACGTCTTCCCGCTGGCGGACCTGAACGGCGTTCCGGCGCCGCGGCAACGCGCATCAAAAGCGACCGTTGAACTGGTCTGGATTTCAGCCGCAATCGGCGCCGGGCGAGGACTCGCCGACGCGGTTCGCGCCCTTGCAATGCTGCCGGACCATGTCCGGCTCACGTTATTCGGCCGAATGCTCCCGGCATACGAGGAGGAGTTCTGGAGCCTGGTGCGCGAGCTGGAATTGGGCAATCGGGTCTCGATTCAGCCGGTTCTCGATCACGCGGCAATCATGCCGACGCTGGCGCGCTTCGATGCTGGGCTGACGCTCGACTTGAACAATTGCCTGAACCGGAGCCTGACGATTGCCAACAAGGTCTATCACTATCTGCAGGCCGGCCTCGCGTTGATCGCGACCGATACGCCCGGCCACCATGAAGCACTCCGGCGAGCACCGGGTGCCGGAGTTATCGTCGCGGCCGGCGATGTGCAGGGACTGGCGAGCGCGCTCCGAAACTACGTGGACCACGCGGACGACCTGCTGAATGCGAAAGAAGCGGCATGGTGCGCCGGCCAGACGCACGACAACTGGGATCGGGAGTCTGATATCTTCCGCAGCGCGCTGGAAACGATCGCGTTATGAGTCGGGTGGTTCTCGTTGCGCCCGAGTTTCCGCCTGCAAATACCGCGGGCGCCCATCGGCCGCGCCTGCTCGCGAGGCATCTCCCGGAGTTTGGATGGACACCGACCGTCCTGACGATCAAGCGCGATGCTATCGAAGGTCCGCTCGATCCGACGCTCGATGCGCTGGTCGATCCGGCTCTCGATGTCATCCGCACGAGCGCGCTGCCGGTGCGGCCGATTCGGCTCATCGGAGATATCGGGCTCCGCTCGCTGTGGCAGCACGCGCGCGCCCTCACCGCCGTTGCCGAGCGTGGCGAGGCCGATGCGATCGTGTTATTTGGTCCGCCCTGGTTCTCGTTCGCACTTGGACCGCTGATGCGCCGTCGCTTCGGGATACCGTATGTGATCGACTACATCGATCCGTGGATTTCCGACTGGACGGCTTCACATCCATTTCCGACCAAGGGATGGTTCTACCATCGGGCGGCGACTGCAATCGAGCCCGTCGTGCTGCGATCCGCTGCGCACATCACCGCAGTGTCGCCGGGCTTTCTCGAGGAGCTGCGAGCGCGCTACCCATGGCTCGACGGCGGCCGCATGTCATCGATGCCGTACGGTGCGGATCCCGACGACATGCAGGCAGCGGCCCGGCTGGGGATCGAACCGCCGGATTTCTCGGCCGGCGATGCGTTCAACGTCTGTTTCACGGGTGCGATCCAGCCGCGAGGGCAGGCGCTGCTTCGGGCGACGCTCGCAGGCGTGCGCGCCTTACGCGACAGCGGTTCGGAGCCCGGCCGCAGAGTCCGGCTGCGGTTCTACGGCACCAGCAATCTGACGTGGGGCCACGATCGGCACGCGGTCGTCGACCTCGCTCGGACGATGGGATTGGCTGACGTGGTGGCGGAGACGCCACAACGCATCCCGTACTTGCAGGCCCTGGCGGTGCTTGCCGCGGCAGACGTGGTCGTCGTGATGGGCTCTTCGGCGGCGCAGTACGACGCGTCGAAGTTGTATCCGGCGCTCGTGTCTGGACGGCCGATTCTGGCGTTGTGTCATCGCGATTCCAGGATGCGGCGGGTGATGGATGAGACGGGCGCCGGGTGCTGCGTCACGTTTGAGACGGATGCCGATCTCGAAAACCGCGGGGACGAGATTGCCCGGGCACTCGAAACACTGGCCGCACGGCCGCGCCGACGACCCGATCCCGCGGCGGTCGAAGCGTTCGGCGCGCGAGCATCCGGCCGGCAGCTCGCCGCGATCCTCGACGGAATCGCAGGGCAACGCGCCCAGCGTACCCGGCGCGCATCGTGACGACCAAGGGTTCGACGGCGGCCACTGACGGCGCGGTACTGATCGCTGCAGCCGGGTGGCACGACGACCAACCCGGCGGCGCGAACAAACTGTCCACTGACTTCGCGCGGTTTCTCGCGGGCCGCGGTCATCGTGTGGCCTACCTGTGTCCCTCGCCGTCAGGTCATCGAGCGGCGCTGACGATTGACGGTGTCGACCTACGTCGCTATTCGTCACCGACGGCGCCTTCGCCCAGTCTTCGGAACCTGAAGGAACATTGGCAGGCGACGCAGGACATCACCGCGCAACTGGCGAGCGAGACACCGATCAAGGCACTCCTCGGTCACTCGCCGCTGCAGTATCTGGCGGCGTCTGGCCGGCTTGGTCCTGATGTGCGGCGCTGCTACGGTGTCCACTCGCCGTTCGAAGCGGAATTGCGCGAGGGCGCGACAGGCGTACCGACGCTGAAACAGCGCGCCTTCTGGCGCGGCGCCGCGTGGGTCGAGCGCCGCCTGCTTCAACGCTCTGACCTCCTCCACTATGACTCGGCGTTCACGAAAAGCTACATGGAGGATCGCTATCCGGCCGCGACACGAGGGAAGGGGCTCGTCCTGTCCGGATGGGTGGACGAGGACCGCTTTCATCCGCCGTCGACGAGCCGCGACGATCTTCGCCGCCGGCTGGGGGCGCCGTGGACGCCAGGCGTTCCCACGTTCTTCACTCTTCGACGGCTGGTTCCACGCATGGGCCTCGACACGCTGCTCGAGGCAGCCGCTCAACTGACGAGCCGTGGTCGCGCTTTCCGCCTGGTGATTGGCGGCGACGGTCCGCAGCGTTCTGCCCTCGAGGCGCAGGCATCAACCTCCGGGATCGGCGATCGTGTCGCCTTTCTCGGAAAGGTTCCGGAGAACGATCTGGCGGACACCTTCGCCGCCGCCGACTGCTTCGTTTTGCCGACCCGCGCCCTCGAATGTTTCGGACTGATCGTTCTCGAATCATTTGCCTGTGGCGTTCCGGTTGTCGGCGTGCCGGTCGGTTCGATTCCTGAAGTGATGGGTCCGGACTTTCAAGCGTGGGTGGCAACCGGTAACTCGGCATCAGCCATTGCCGACCGGATGGACGATGTTCTGAGCGGGCACTTGACGGCTGATCCAGGAACCCTGCGGGCTCGTTCTGCCACGTTTCGGATGGCGACCGTGGCCGAGCGCCACGAACGAATCCTGCTCGGCCGATCGCGAGAGGAGGCCCTGCATGCCGCTCGTCGATGACGCGCTGGTCCGCATCAGTCGGGCGATCGGGAAACCACCGGGATTGGAGCGCGTGGTCCGCGCGCTGGCGCCACCGTCGCGCTTTGTCGGTGGCACGCCGCGCCAGACCCCGATGCCGGACGGCTATGTCTTTCCGATCGACCCGGGCACGCTGATCGGCTGGCACGTGCGTTTCTTCGGCAGCTACGAGCCTGAGGTGCGCGCGCAGATCAAGCGCTGGCTATCGCCGGGAGCGTGCGCCGTCGACGTCGGCGCGAATGTCGGCTGGCACGCGCTGCTGATGGCGACGCTGGTCGGGCCGGCCGGTCGCGTCTTCGCCTTCGAGCCCAACGACAGCACGCGCGATCGCTTGCACACCGGGATTCGGGTCAACCATCTCGAACAAATCGTCGTTGATCCGCGCGCGCTCTCCGATCGTGTCGGCACCACCGGATTCGCGGCGCCACAGGCCGGCGAATTCTGGGACGGCACCGGGCACATGACGAGTGCGGTGGCTGAGGGCCAAGCCACCGGTGGATCGGTCCAGTGCGTCACCCTCGATGCGTTCGTCGCGGAGCGGAAGGTTGGCCGCCTGGATTTCATGAAAATCGACGTTGAGGGATGGGAGCTGTCGGTGCTGCGCGGTGCCAGCCACACGCTCGCGACACTGGCGCCGACGATCGTGTTCGAGTACGACCCGGCCTATGTCGAGCGCTGTGGCGGGAACGCCGCCGATATCAACGCGTGCCTCGATGCCGCCCGTTACCAGCTATTCATGCTCGATGCCCGTCGTCCTCCGGCGCCGATCGCGCGGCTCGAGGACGTCGGTGGAAACATCCTCGCGGTACCTCCGCGGCGGATGAGCGAGGTATGAAATCACTGGCGATTGTGGCGTCGCATCCGGTCCAGTACCAGGCACCCTGGTACCGCGCGCTGGCGACGATGACCGATCTGCGCGTATTTTTCGCCCACCAGGTCGGCCCCGAGGAGCAGGGCCAGGCCGGATTCGGCGTCGCGTTCGACTGGA
The DNA here is from genome assembly GCA_036497895.1 of Vicinamibacterales bacterium. Lineage (GTDB taxonomy): Bacteria > Acidobacteriota > Vicinamibacteria > Vicinamibacterales > CAVVIG01 > CAVQFC01. The sequence goes on from DASXIR010000081.1 coordinate 5,686, forward strand.
ACGTGCCACTGCTCGACGGCTACCAGTTCGAATGGCTCGACAACGTCGCCTCGCGTCCCGGCATCGACCGGTTCTTCGGATGTGATACGCCGGGAGTGGCGAAGCGAATCAGCCGCGGCGGATTTGACGCCGTCGTGGTGAACGGCTGGAACCTGAGGTCGTACTGGCAGGCCGTCGTCGCCGCGCGTCGCGCCGGAGTGCCGGTCATGGTACGTGGCGATTCGCAACTCGTGACTGAGCGGAGTAGTCCACGGCGCCTGCTCAAGCGTTTGACCTATCCGCGGCTGCTGCGATCCTTCGACGCCTTTCTCACAGTCGGCCGGCGCAGCGAGGCCTACTATCGCCACTACGGCGTCGCCGACGGTCGGATGTTCCGATCGCCGCACTGTGTCGACAACGACTTCTTCGCAACCGCGGCGCGGATCGCAAGAACGGGCGACGGCGCCATTCGCCGTGCCGCCGGAATTGCCGATCACGAGATCGTGTTCGCGCTGGTCGGAAAGCTGATTGCCAAGAAGCGCCCGCTCGACTATCTCGCCGCGCTGGCAGAAGTGCGACGCACCCATCCGGCGGTCCGCGGACTGATCGTCGGCGACGGTCCGATGCGATCCGAGATCGAGGCGTTTCAACGGCAGCACGACACCGGCAGCATCCTGATCGGATTTCTCAACCAGCGGGAAATTGCGGCAGCCTACGTCGCGGCCGACATGCTGGTGCTGCCGTCTGACGGCGGTGAAACCTGGGGACTGGTCGTGAATGAAGCGATGGCGTGCGGCACGCCGGCGATCGTCAGCGACGCGGCTGGCTGCGGACCGGATCTCATCGACGAAGGCCGAACCGGATTCAGCTACGCGTACGGCGACGTCGCGGCGCTGGCTCGGCGCATGGCGCGATTCGCGTCGGGGACCCGGGCCGAGCGCGCGGAGTTGAGTCGTGCCGCGCTCGATCGCATCGCACACTATTCACCGCACGCCGCCGCTGCCGGCGTCGTCGACGCCATGACCGCACTCAACTCCGGGCGAGCCGACCGGCGGTCGCCGAACTCAAATCATGTCGACGCTGTTTCCTGACGCGCCTCGCACGCGATTCCTCGAGCTGACCAACGAGGAGTGGGCGATTCTGGTGCTCGGTGCGACGGTCACCGTCGCCGGGCTGGCGGCGTCGCGCGACGACGTCGGTTTCTGGCCGGCGCTTGGTATCGGATTCACCATGCTCGTGGTTGGACACCTGTGTCTCACGGCACGGCGATATGTGGCGTTTCCGGATCTGATCGCCTCGGCCGCCTGCCTGCAGTGGATCATCGCGCCGTGGCTCTCCGAGACTTATCAGCCGACCCTGGCAACGTTCCGGATGCAGCTCCCGGCGGATGAATATCTCCGTTACGCGTTGCCGGCGACCGTTGCGTTGTGGGTGGGTTTGCAACTGCCGGCCAGCCGCCGCCTGTCGAAGACCTGGGAGATGCCGGACATCGGATTCCTCAGCAGCCGCGTGCAACGCTTGCTCGACCTGTTGATCGTCGCCGGCCTGGTCGCTGATTTCTACGTGGACTTCGCGCCGATTCAGTGGGCATTCCTCGCCTACCTGATTTCGTCGTTCCGGTTCGTCGGCGCGCTCGGATGGATGGTGACTCGCACGCCCGGATGGCAATGGCGAGTCGGATTCGTGCTCGTGCACCTGACCGCGGTCCAAAGCACCGGCGGCCTGTTTTATCTGGTCGTGCACTGGGGCGGCTATTTCCTGCTGGTCTACGCTTTCATGAAACGATGGCGCTGGCAGATGGCGGTGGCCCTGGCCGTTGGTCTGATCGGTCTCTCATTGCTGCAATCGGTGAAACCGACGCTGCGAGTCTCAATTGCCGAGCAGGAGGTCAAGAGTCCGATCGACTCGTTTCAGCGTCTGACCACGCTGTTGTGGGAACGCGTCCGCACCGGCCAGATCGTCGATCCGGAGACGAATCCCGGCGATGCGCTGGTCCGATTCAACCAGGGCTGGATCATCTCGCGCATCATGAAGCATGTGCCCGACGAACAGCCCTACGCGATGGGCCAGACCATCAGCGATGCCGTAGTCTTCTCGATCGTTCCGAGGTTTCTGGTGCCAAGCAAGTTACAGGGCTCCTCTCAAAAGATCTTCACCCTGTATACCGGCAGCGAGCTGATCGGTGGCACCCGGATGGGCCTGGGCATCATCGGCGAGTTCTACGCCAACTTCGGGCAATGGGGCGGCGTGGTGGGAACATTCGTCTACGGCCTGGCGATTGGCGGCATCTTCCTGTTCTTCGCGGACAAGGCACAACGCAATCCCCTGTGGTGGGCAGTGGCGTCAACGGTTCTGCTTCCGAGCGTCGAGCCTGGCTTCAATCTCGAAGATATTCTGAATCACGTCGTGAAGGCAGCGATTGTCCTGCTGATCGTGTGGAAGCTGTTTCCGCCGATGCAACGCCTGCTGGCGCCTGTTCAAGCCGATGACGAGTCGGCCGAGTCGTCCGACGACCACGACGATTCAGACAACGACGAAGTGTCTCCGTCGTTCGACGACGCCATTGCCAACCCATAACGACGAGACGGCCGTGCGGAGTGATGCGGTGCGGGTGTGGCAGGTGTGTGAAAGCTTCGCCGCATTGTTCGGCGGCATCTCCGCGACCAGCGCGCAGCTGACCAATCACCTTGCACGCTGTGGTGCTCGCGTCGTCGCCATCTCGCTCGATCAAGCCGGCGACCCGCATTCCCGCTGGCCCCTCGATCCCGGGGTCGATGATATCCGCGGTGCGGCAAACTGGCCGGCGCGGGTCGGGTACAGCGGGGATCTCGCCAGCCGCTTCGCCTCGCTGCCGGCGCCCGACGTCGTTCACCTGCAGGGTCTGTGGCGTGCACATTTCGCGCAGGCGGCCGGCTTCGCTCGTCGAAGCGGCGCGCCCGTCGTCGTCACCGTGCACGGCATGCTCCATCGCCCGGCGCTTCGCCAGCGAGCATTGTTGAAGCGCCTGGGCCGGTTCGTTTTTCAGGACGAAGTCTTTCGGACGGCGCACTGCCTGCACGCGACCGCGCCGGCGGAGGCCGACGAAATCCGGTCGTTCGGCATCGACCGGCCGATCGCGATCATTCCATGGGGTGTCGACATTCCTGAGCGTGATGCGAATCGGCGAAGCGAAGCGGAATCGCCGGACCAGCCGCGCGCCGTGCTGTTCCTGGGACGTCTGCATCCGACCAAAGGCGTCGATCTGCTGTTACGCGCCTGGGCGCGCGTGTTCGAACGGTTTCCGTCGTGGCGGCTCGTGCTCGCGGGATACGACGCCGCCCACTACGCG
>DASXIR010000082.1:0-10552 GCA_036497895.1 Vicinamibacterales bacterium
CGGCTTCCCCAACCTGCGCCATCACGGCGCCGGTAGCCGGGTTGTAGACGGGAAATGTCTTACCAGACGCGGCGTTCACCCATTGGTCGTCGATCAGGAGTTTGCGATCGTGCGAGAGAAACGCGGTCGTGGCCGGGCTGAGTCTGCCATCCAATGCGATCGTTTCCATGCTGCCTCCTCCAATCGTCTCGCCGGGAAGGCCATCCGCGTCACCTGATTGCGGCGTGGTGCTGGTCTGGTCGACGGGGCGGATGCTGACGGATCAATCTGATGATGATCGCTCAGGCGGCGGTGGTGTGAACGATGAACTTTGTCTTTTGCCGTTATATTTACGGACCGTCCACGGTGGGCGGGTTCGTTGATCCAGCGACCTATACTGACGTCACATGCCTGCCATCTCAGCAGCGACCATCGACCCTCACGCTGCAGCTCGGCGCGATCAGCGCAACGCCGTGCTGGCGAGCTTCCTCGGCTGGACGTTCGACGCGTTCGACTTCTTCGTCCTCACGTTCCTCATCACCGACATCGCCAAAGCATTCGGCGAATCGCGCCCAAACGTCGCGTTCACGCTGACGCTGACGCTGGCGATGCGGCCGATCGGCGCGCTGATTTTCGGCGTCATGGCCGACCGCTACGGCCGCCGCCTGCCGATGATGATCAACATCGTCTTCTATGCGGTGATGTCGGCATTGTCTGGGCTGGCGCCGACCTTCGCCACGTTTCTGGTGCTGCGCGCACTCTTCGGCATCGGCATGGGCGGACAGTGGGGCGTCGGCGCGTCGCTCGTGCTGGAGTCAGTGTCGCCGCGCTGGCGAGGCGTGCTCTCCGGTCTGTTGCACCAGGGCTACTCGCTTGGCAACCTGCTCGCGGCGCTTGCGTTTCTCACCGTCTACCCGCGCATGGCGGCGATCAATCCCGACAATGCCTGGCGTGTGATGTTTTTCATCGGCGGCCTGCCGGCGCTGCTGTCCATCTTCGTGCTGGTGAACGTGAAGGAATCCGAAGCCTGGCAGGAACATCGCACCGACTGGCGCACTTACGTCCGTTCCCTGCCGCCGGTGTGGAAGCGTTTCCTCTATCTGGTCCTGCTGCTGACGATGATGGGGCTGATCTCGCATGGAACGCAGGATCTGTATCCGACCTTCCTGCAGAGGCAGCGGCTGTTCGCGCCGAATCATGTCGCCGAGACCACGATGTTCTCAATGGTTGGAGCGATCTTCGGCGGTCTCGTGATCGGCTACTGCTCGGACCGCTTCGGTCGCCGGCGCGCGATGATTGGCGCGGCGTTCGGCGCGCTGCTGGTCGTGCCGCTCTGGATTGCGGCGCCGACATCCGCGTTAATCGTGCTCGGCGGATTCCTGATGCAGTTCTTTGTTCAGGGCGCCTGGGGCGTCATTCCGGCACACATGAACGAGCTGTCGCCGGCGCACCTGCGCGGGTTCGTTCCTGGGTTTGCCTACCAGATCGGCATGGTCTGCGCCGGCATCGCTCCGTACATCGAAACGGTGATGGGCGAGCACTTTTCGTACGCGCAGTCGATGGGCTGTCTCGCCGCCGCTGCGCTGATTCTGGGAATGATCGTCATCGGCCTGGGTCCGGAGGCGCACGGCATCACGTTCCGCAAGCCTGTTGCATAGAGCGGTTGCCGAAGCTGTCAGCGCCGCAGTGGCCGGTTTCAGCCGGCCATCGACGTACATTGAAGCGACCCCAGAAGGGTCGCGCTACACCGGCCGCCGACGTCACGCTCGCTTGCCGAGCACCGTCACGTGCAGTTCGCGGCGAATCGTCATGCCTTGCCGCTTGTAGAGGGCGATCGCGGAAGCGTTGTCTGAAAACACGTGAAGCATCGGCAGTTCGCCTCGTGCCACAACTTGCCTGGCCACGGCCGCGAGCAATGTCTGCGCGTAGCCGCGGCCACGATAATCCGGATGGACGCAGACCGCGGTCAACTCGGTGTAGTCGCCAGGCTTCATCCGCTCGCCGGTGATCGCTACAAGGCGTCCGTCAACCTTGATGCCGAGGAAGGTACCCAACTCTCGGGTCCGCACGCCAAATGGCCCCGGCCTGGTCAGCTCGATCAGTTCGATCATCGCCGGCACATCGTCGGCGCCCAGGGTCACGAGATCCGGCGATGGCCCGGACACCGGTGCTGGTGTCCCGATCATCTGCGTTCCCATTCTGGCCACGTGAACCACGAATGATTCCGGCGGCGTGATCGGGTCCGGCGTGAACAGGACGGCGCTCTCGGTTGGCGCCATGAGCGCGTGAAGATCGTCGAAACTCTCCGGCGACGAATCCTTCAGCGCCGCGAACGGACCAATCGCCGGCGGAAATCGCCGCGCGCGACCGCTCCCTTCCGCGAGCGACGCCTGTCGCGTGGTCAACGCGGTCCAGATCGGATAGTCGAGAGGATGTTGCCCGGACACGATTACCTTGGTCCGGGTTCCAGGTGTTCGAGAAAATACCGCGCGATCAGCGAATGGATGTGCAGGCTCGTGCCAGCACCTTCTGAAATGGCGTGGGTGCGGTTCGGGTAGACCATGATGTCGAACGGCTTGCCGATTTCGACGAGCCGGTTCACCAGACGCTCGGTGCCCTGATAGTGCACGTTGTCGTCACCCGAGCCGTGAACGATCAGCAGTTTCCCCTTCAGGCCGTCGGCGAAGTTGATTGGCGATCCCACGCGGTATCCTTCCGCGTTGTCCTGCGGCAGTCCCATGTATCGTTCCTGGTAGATCGTGTCGTACAGCCGCTGATCAGGGACAGGCGCGACGGAGACGCCAACCTTGAACACGTCGGGAAAGCGGAACATGCAATTGAGCGTGTTGGAGCCGCCGCCACTCCAGCCCCAAACACCGACGCGGCTCGTGTCAACGTACGCATGAGTTTCGGCGAAGGCGCGAATCGCAGCCGCCTGTTCCTTCGACGACAGATCGCCGACCGTGCCGTAAACAACCTTTCGCCACGCCGCCCCCTTCGGAGCTGGCGTGCCACGGTTGTCGAAGCTGAGGATGATGTAGCCCTGGTCCGCGAGCGCACGATGGAACAGCGAGCGCGCGCCGCCCCACCGATCGACCACCGTCTGCGAGGCCGGCTCGCCATAGACGTAGACGATGACCGGATACTTTTTCGAGGCGTCGAACGATGCCGGCTTGACGATCGATCCATCCAGAGTGACGCCGCCGCCGATATCGACGGTCACGAATTCGGTCGCCGGCGACAGCCGCGGCGCCAGCTTCGTTTTGAGAGCCGTGTTGGCCACCAGAGTCCGCACCACCTGGTGCGAGGGCACCTTCACGAGATCGACGGCCGGCGGCACATCTGCGCGCGACGCCGTGTGAACCGCCCACTGCCCGTCGCTCGACAGCTGATAAGTGTGCGTCCCACGCTCGCCGGAAGGCGTGACGCGGTCAACGGCTCCGGCCCCGTCAAGCCGCGCGCGATAGAGGAATCGCTCGAGTGCGGACGCTGGCGACGCCGTAAAGTAGACCGACCCATTTCCGGCATCGACGCCGTCGAGCTCGATGACGTCGCCGTCGAATTTCGTCAGCAGCGAGTCGCCGGAACCGTCGAGCGCGACGCGGTACAGGTGGCGCCAGCCATCCTTCTCACTCGACCAGATCACCGCCTTGCCGGCGTCGATTTCGATGATTCGGCTGGCGTGGTCCACCCAGGCCTTGTTGCTGTCGCGAAAGACACGGCGCACGTCGCCGGTCCGCGCATCCGCCGCCAGCAGGTCGTCAGTGTTCTGCAATCGGTTCAACTGCTGCAGCAGCAGTTCGCCGGAGCCCGCGGTCCATTGCAGCGTCGCGAGGTAGGTGTTGCGCGGATCGCCCGGTGTCTTCATCCAGCGCGTCGCACCACTCTCAACCTGGACGATGCCCACTCGCACGGCGGAATTGGCGGTGCCGGGCTTTGGATACGGGAACCGCGTGACGGTCGGGTACAACGCGGCGGTGTCGTTGACCAGTGTAAAAGACTCGACCCCGCTGGTATCGAATTGCCAGTAAGCGATCGAGCGCCCGTCCGGACTCCAGCGGAACCCGTCACGGATACCCAGTTCCTCCTCGTTCACCCAGTCGGACGTGCCGTTGACGATCGTCGCCGAGCCGTCGCTGGTCAGCGCCTTGATCGCGCCTGACACCAGCGTTTCCACGTACAGGTTCCACTCGCGCACATAGGCAACTCGGGAGCCGTCCGGTGACAGTTTCGCGAACATCAAAGACGACTCGGGCGCATCGCCGCCAATCTTCCGCAGCGACCGCGACTCACGATCCAGCAGCCAGTAGTCGCCGCGGGTGTTCAATCGCCACACCGGCTTGGTGTTGGTGAAAATCAGGGCTCGCCGTTTGTCGGAGGTCCAGGCGTAGCCCGCGATCGAAAGCGGTTTTGCCGCACCGTTCGGCGTCAGCAGTGACGTGTCTGCAAGCACGGTACGAGCGCCGGACGTCACGTCGTACTCGACCAGTTCCTGTGCGCCGCCGGTCCCCGTTCGTTCGACCACGCCATAGGAACGGTTGTCGTCGAACCAGACCGAGGGGCCGAACGTCTCCGGCGCGTAGTCGCCGCCCTGAAAAATGCGCTGCAGCTGTTCGCCGAGCTGCGTCGCCAGCTGGGCTCGCACCAGTGCCGGCGCTGCGCACACCAGGAAGGCGACGAAGACGATGGAGCGGCGGTGCCGGGAGTGCATGGTGGAGGTCATGAGGTTCAAGTCTAATGCGGCGCAAAACGATTCGGCGTACGGGGCTTTTATTGTGCGCCCGGCCGCTCCGTGACCGGCCGGTCCGGCGCCGGTGGAAGCGGTGCCTTCGCACCTCCCGCCTTTTCTCCCGTCAACAACGAGTCAATATCGGGATAGGCGTAGATTGTTGGCGCGTGATCCTTCATCAGGCCACCGGTGTCGGCTGTCGGTCCGTAGTTGCTATGCAGATCGCGGCCCAGCATGCGAAGCATTGTGGTCAACTGGCCTCGATGATGTGATGTGTGTGTCATTCGCCGGACCACCACCCACGCACGGCTCCGGCGGACGTCGAAGAACATCGTCTCGCCTTCCCACCACGATTCGTCTTTATCGGCGAGCGCCGACAATCGCTTGCCGCTGTCCTCGGCGTACCGTTTCACGAATTCGAGGCGTGCTTCGGGCTGAGGCAACGGCGGCGCCGAGACGTCGACCCCGAGCATGTGGCGAAACCAGAGATCTTCGCTGACGCACTGATGGACCATCTGCTCGTGCACACTCCGGCCGCGCGGATCGCCATCGCGTGGCCGAAATGGCAGGTCGGCATCGTGGAACTCGCTCCAGACACTGAGAACCTTGAGGCGTTCGGAGTCGTAGGCGTCGACGAGAAAGGCGTAGCGCATACAGCGCTGATTATCGCGCCAGTTGGTGCAGCTGGGCCGTGTACGTTTTCAGGATCGAGGCACCGCTAACGCAAGGATAGAATCCGAAGCGATGGACATCGCACGCCGGTCGGTCCTCGCAGCGACCATCCTTGGTTCCGGAATGACGTTTGTCGACAGCACCGTCGTGAACGTCGTCCTTCCGGTAATGGGCGAACAGCTTCACGCGACGGCGGCGCAACTCCAATGGGTGGTCGAAGCCTACATGCTGCTGCTGACGGCGCTGGTGCTGCTTGGCGGTTCGCTTGGTGACCGCTACGGACGCCGCCGTGTCTTCGTGCTCGGCACCGTCCTGTTCGCGGGCGCATCGGCCTCGTGCGGCCTCGCGTCGGGTGTAGTCGAGCTGATCATCGCACGAGCCGTTCAGGGCGCCGGCGCCGCGCTGCTCGTGCCGTCGAGTCTGTCGCTAATCAGTGCCACGTTCGACGGACACGAGAGGGGCGCCGCGATCGGTACGTGGGCTGCCGGGACGTCGATCGCCGCCGGCGCGGGACCGATCCTCGGCAGCTGGCTGGTCGAGCGTCTGTCGTGGCGCTGGGTGTTCCTCATCAATCTGCCGCTGGCCGCGATCGTGATTCTGATCGCGACGCTGCGCATGCCGGAGAGCGGCGGTGACGACAAGGCCGCACGCCAGGACTGGATCGGCGCGGCGCTGGCGGCCGCCGGGCTGGCAGCGCTGGTGTTCGGCCTGGTGCGCGCCGGTGGCGGCGCATCCGCCGATCGCCTGTCGATCGGGGCGATTTCGCTCGGCGCGGTAATGCTGACGGCCTTCGTCTGGTTCGAGCACCATCTCGATCGCGACGGCCAGAGCCACGCGATGATGCCGCTGCGCCTGTTCGCGTCGCCCACATTTTCGGGTGTGAACCTGTTGACGCTGTTTCTGTACGCGGCGCTGGCGATCGTGATGTTCGTGCTGCCCTTCACGCTCATCGACCGGCATCACTACTCGGTGGTCGGCGCGGCGAGCTCGATGCTCCCGTTCGTGGTCGTGATGTTTGCGCTGTCGCACTGGGCCGGGACGCTCGTCGATCGCTACGGACCCAGGCTGCCGTTGATCGCCGGCCCCCTCGTCGCTGCGTCAGGCTACCTCCTGATGATGCGGGTCTCGGCCGATGGCGCCTACCTGACGGCGGTGTTGCCCGCGGTGCTGGCTATGAGCACGGGAATGGCCATCAGTGTCGCGCCGCTCACCACCACCGTGATGGCGGCGGTGGACGCCCGTCACGCCGGCGTCGCATCGGGCATCAACAACGCCGTCGCCAGGCTCGCCTCGGTGCTGGCAGTGGCGCTGGTCGGTCTCCTGGCCTCGAACGGCTTCGCGACCGCGTTGGGACGCGCCTCCGGCTTGGCGGCCGCCCTGGCCGTACTCGGCGCCATCTGCACGGCGTTGCTGGTGGTGCGTCCTCGTTGAGCCCTCTGCCCGGCTCCATTCCGAAGGAGCCGGCTACGTCAGCGCGCCGGCGAGCAGCGCCAGATAGCGATCACGTGGGATTTCAATCGCACCGAGCGATGCCAGGTGCGGTGTGCGCCACTGGACGTCGAGCAGCGTCATGCCGGTGTCGCGCATCAGGTCCACCAGCGCCATCAGTGCCACTTTCGATGCGTCACGACGGAAGTGGAACATCGACTCCCCCGCGAACAGACCATGAACCCGCACTCCGTAGAGACCGCCCGCGAGCTCGCCGTCACCGCCGAACACCTCGACGCTGTGCGCGTAGCCGAGCTCGTGGAGCGTCGTGAAGGCGCTGATGAAATCCTCGGTGATCCATCCGTCCTTGCGGGCTGGATTGCCGCACGCGCGCATCACCTCGACGAAACAGGTGTCGATGCGCACCTCGAAATGCTTCGCACTCTGATGCATTGAGCGCGTCACCCGCAGCCCGTCGAGCGGAACGATCCCGCGCGGATCGGGCGACCACCAGCCGATGGTGCCTTCGAGCGAGCGTGGCTCCATCGGAAAAATGCCCTTGCGATAGGCGGTGATCAAGGTCGAGGGCTCGAGATCGCCGCCCAGCGTAATCAGGTCGTCGTCGGGCCAGTCCGCGGGCGGCGGAAACGACCAGCGGCTCGGACCGACCGGCTGCGGAACTGAAGACCAGTCAGTCACGGCCGCGCGCTATTTGGGATCAGCGACGAAACGATAGCCGACGCCGCGTATCGTCTGGAAGTGCCGTGGCGATGCGGAATCGTCCTCGATGTAACGGCGCAAGCGGACCACGAAGTTGTCGATGGCACGTGTGTCGGTGTCTTCGCGCACATTCCACACATCCTCGAGAATCGCGGTCCGCGGCACGACACTGCCTTCGTGCTGAACGAAATAGCGCAGCAGCGCAGCTTCCATCAATGTCAGCGGCATCCGCTTGTCGCCGACCCGGACCTCGAGCTGCTCGAAGTCGATGCTCTTTCCGGCAAACGAGAACTGGGATGCCACCGCCGGCGTCCGTGGTGCAGCCCCCTGGCGGAACCAGTCGTGACGCCGCAGCAATCCGTGGACGCGCGAAATCAGAATCGGCAGCTCGAATGGCTTGGCCAGGTAGTCGTCGGCGCCCGCGCCAAAGCCGCGCAGCACGTCCTCGGATCGGCCGCGCGCAGTCAGGATCAGTATGGGCACGAACTGCTTCTGCTGCCGTAGCGTGGCGACGACGTCGAAGCCGTCGATGCCGGGCAGCATCACGTCGAGGATGACGAGATTGAATCGCTCGGGCTCAGCGGCCAATCTCGCCAGCGCGTCCTCGCCGTTGTCGATCAGCTCCACCTCGTGCTGCTCGGCTTCGAGATTGAAGCGGAGACCATCGGCGATGTGCTGCTCGTCCTCGACGATCAGAATCCGGCTCATTCGGGCGCCACCACCGGCAGGTGCACGATGAACGTGCTGCCGTGACCCGGGCCGTCACTCTCCGCGAACACCTTGCCACGGTGCCGGGCCACCACCGAGCGAACGATGAAGAGACCGAGGCCGGTTCCTTTGATTCGCGTCGCCACCGCTCCCGGCACGCGATAGAAGCGCTTGAAGATGCGTTTGTGCTCCGACGGCGAGATCCCGATCCCGCGATCACGCACTCGCAGCGTCACCGTCTCTGGATTTGCCTGCTCGAGTTCCACCGCGACGCTCACGTCGGCGCCCGAGTACTTGATGGCGTTGTCGAGCAGATTCGAGACCATCGCCTTCAGCTCGGCCTCGTCGCCGATCACACGATCGTGCGATCCGTCGAAGGTGCTGCGAAAGGTGATGGCCTCCGGCGTCAGACGATGGCGGGAACGGGCCAGCGACACGCTGTCCTCGATGATGGCGTTGAGGTCCACCGTCGCGTGGCCGGAACGACGCAGTCGCGCGCCGGCCTGGCCGGCTCGAAGTACCTGCTCGATTGTTCCCAGCAGGCGATCGCTGTCCTCCAGCATCACGCCGTAGAACTCCTGGCGTTTGGTTTCCTCGACCTGCCGGTTCTGGAGCGTCTGCAGGTAGAGCTTCATCGACGCCACCGGCGTCTTGAGCTCGTGAGTGACAGCGTTGATGAAGGCTTCGTGCTGCTCGTTGCGGCGAATCTCCCGCACCAGAAAGATGGTGTTGAGCACGACGCCGGTGATGATGAGCGGGAAGACGAGGATGCCGGCGAGCAGCAAGCCGGCGTTGCGCCAGCTGATGATGACCCAGCCGACGTTGAGTGCGAGCGCTCCCCCGACCAGGCCGACGCCAAGGACGATGAAGAGCGCGGCCGATTTCCGGCGTCCGCCGGCCCTCACAGTACCCTGCTCACGCCTCCAAGGATAACGCTAGGCGGCCATTTCCTCGGGGGTCTCGCTGATTCTGGCGACTTTCAAGTCCCAGATCAGCCCGGTTTTGCGCAGTAACTTGAGGCAGAGCCAGGTCGGATCGAACTCGTACCACGCCAGACCATGTCGGGCCGAGGTCGGGTGGGCGTGGTGGTTGTTATGCCAGCCTTCGCCGAAGGTCACCAGGGCGACCCACCAGACATTGCGGGAGTCGTCTCGGGTGGCGAAGCGGCGGCGGCCGAACATGTGCGTGGCCGAATTGATCATCCAGGTCGAGTGCAGTCCGACGACGATCCGCAGGAAGAAGGCCCAGTTGACCAGCGGCCATCCGCCGATCGGCAGCAGGATGACGCCGCTGAGCGCCAGCGGAATCCAGTGATAGCTGGTCAGCCAGCGGTAGAACTTGTCCTTGGCCAGATCCGGAGCGTAACGCGACATCCGCGCCGTATCTGAGTGGTGCGCCTCACCGAAAATGATCCAGCCCAGATGCGCCCAGAATCCGCTGACCCGCGGGCTGTGCGGATCCTCAGGCTGGTCGGAGTGCTGATGATGCAGCCGATGCGTCGCCACCCAGAAAATCGGACCGCCTTCGAGCGTCAGGGTGCCGCAGATAGCCAGGAAGTAGTCGAACCACCGGTAGGTCTTGAATCCGCGATGGGTATGGAGGCGGTGATAACCCATGCTGATCCCGAGTCCGACGGCGACCCAGTACATGAACGCCGCGATCAGCAGGCGGCTCCAGGAGAACTGGAACAACGCGACGACTGCCATGATGTGAAAGGCGATCAGCACAAAGCCGGTCAGCCAGCTCAATTTGGTGTAGCGCGATTCGCTCACGAATCGCGAATCGGACGAACTCGACACAACGCTCTGCATGCGATCTCCAGGAAAGTACGATCGGATGTTTAGTACGGTAGCGAACCTGGCGTCTCGTGACTGTAAGAGTTCGGTAATACCTCCCGCGTGCATGGAACTGCGCGGGCTGGCGAGACTCGCGGCCCGGTGTACTATGGCGCCCAGTGTCCGGTTTCCCGCGTGCCACACTTAATGATGGTGATGTTCACGTCCGATATCGCCGCACGGCTTGTGTCACGGGGGATACGCTGCAAGCCGCCGTTGCGCTCCTGTCGGACGAGGAGCGTTCCCGCTGTCAGCGCTTTCATTTCGAACACGATCGCCTCGAGTTCACGCTTGCGCACGCCATGCTGCGAACGATGTTGTCGGCGTTCGATGACGTGGCACCGCAAGACTGGCGGTTCGAAAGCGACAGCGACGGCAAGCCCGCGGTCGCACCGGGCGTGACCAGTTCCCCGCCATCCTTCAACCTCTCGCACTCGCACGGTCTGGTCGCCTGCGCTGTTGCGATTCACGGCGACCTCGG
>DASXIR010000083.1:0-11599 GCA_036497895.1 Vicinamibacterales bacterium
ACCGGTTGCCGGCGCGCCGCCGTCAGAATTTCGTGTGCAGGCTGCAGGTGACCTTGATCGGCGTTGAACCTGGCTTCGATGAGCCGCTGCCGCGCTCCAAGGACGCCGGTCGTCAGCTGCTCTGGCAGCCGTGCATGAACGACCGGTTCAGCAGCCGAAAAATCTCGCTGAAGTATCGCGACCTCGGCGGACAGGAGACGGAATCGCCAGTAATCGTCTGGATGCTGATCCGGTGACAGCTTCGCCAGGTCTGCGGAGACGAGATGTTGCGCTACGGCGAAATCGCCTTTCCATATGTCCACGCGCGCCGCGGCGTAGTCCCGATCGAGCTGTTTGGAAGAGAGTCCGCAGGCAGGAAGACAGACGGAAAGGAAGAGCGCCGCGATTCCCCGAGCGCACATGGAGGGCCCGCTTACCGCCGGCTATGGCGACCAGGTGCCGTTGGTCTGAACGTCTCCCGCGCTGCTTGACCCGCCGGCGTCTGAGCCCATCGCCATGCGGGCCATCGTCAGCCGGCGGGAGTTTGGCGACACCAGCAGCTCACCGAAGTAAACGCGGCCGAATGTCGGGAGGATGACCAGGTTGCCGTGGATCTCCGAGTTGGGGAACCGTCGGCCATCCCAGCGAATCGTCTTCACGATCGTCGTGTAGATCGTGTCGCCGGTCCGGATCAATCGACGAAACGCGGGAGTCTTGAGCACCTCCTGGCGCGCGCGTTTGTTGCTCGCGGTTGCCAGGAGCCGCTTCGACATGCAGATCTGTTCGCCGGACTTCGCCAGGAAGCCCGGATCCTCGATCGATGCAAGGAGCTTGGCGTGCGTATCGAGACGCCGGAAGATCCCGGTCTCGAGCTGAATGATCAGCTTATAGCCGTCGATCGAGACGCCGTCGATCAAGGTGTCGGACGACACCTGGATCGCGTTCTGCCCGCTCACGCCCGCACTCGTGTTCGTCAGCTGGGCGCGGATCCGGCCGATCGTGAGTCGCGGCTGACGACCGATCGATAAACCGTTGACCTCTGCGCGCGCGGTCGAGACCGCAGTGAGCGTCTGCTCTTCGCGCTTGTGACGCGTCACCTCGACGAATTTCGATCGATCCTTGTACAGGCCTTCGGCAAAGGTGCGCGCGCTCTCGACCTCGAAGTACTCGTCGATGCGGGTCGGGCCGAGGTCGCTGACACAGCGGCCGCCGGTGACGACGAGCGCGCTGGCGCCGCCGGCTTCGATAACGAGATTCTTCGGGCGAACGATGTGTCCGCCAAACGCGGCGGCGTGGCTGTGAAACAGGTAACGCAAGGGGTAACTCATGTTGGTTTGCCGCCCCATCAGACCTCAGGGCGCCCTAACCGTAAATCGGTAAGTGTGCGGCGTCAAGTTCTTCGATGTGGAGTCGCGAACAGTCAGCACATAGCGGCTGTTGTTTGAGACAGTCTGGGTCGGCAACATTAACAGGAGCGCCGCGCCACCAACCGGGACCGGTGCCGTGCCGGACGCAACCACGCGACCATCAGCCGAGCTTAGGTCGTAGGCGACGCCGCCGAATGGCGACCCACCCAAATCAACGGCGAGCGTCAGCACGCCGCCGGGCCCCGGCGTCACCACGGTTTCTTCGCCGCGGCTTGCGGGCCGCAATGTCGCCGGCGCCAGTGCGACCGCGCCAGTAAACGTTGTTGAGCGCGCTACGCCAAACGGTCCCTCGAGCGTTTGATAGCCGAGACCCACTGCTAACAACGCAGCCGCGGCCCAGGGGAGTGCGATCGAGTTGCGCCAGCTGGTGGTCTTCGGCCGGAAGGCGGCGACCTTCGGCCGATCGCCAATCGACACGACGTCTGCGCTGCGCGCGACGCCGCCGGCCACGCCCTCCTGCATCACCGCCGCGGCCCTGGCATCCTCGGCGCACTCGACACAGGAGAAGTAGTGATCCTCGAAGGCGTCACGCTCGGTGTCGTTCATTTCCCGTAACAGGTAGCGCTCCATCGCCAGCGTTTCGACGGCTTGGGGATGATCCATATGGCTACTCCGTAGACTCCTGCGTGAAACGTTCTCGAAAGCGGTTCTTGGCGCGGTGCAGCAAGACCCGCAGATAATCGCGGTCGATGTTCAGGTCGCGGCAAATCTGGTCCTTGTCGCGTTCCTCGAAAAACAGCCAGGTCAAGAGTTCCCGTTCCTTCGGCGGCAAACCGACCAGCGCCGCCCGTACCCGCTCCCGATCCTCGCCGGCGGCGACACTGGCTTCTGCGCTCGGTTGACGTTCGTCCGCCGCATCGAACTCGTCCTCCAACGGCTGGGCCCTGGCCCCGGACCGGTACATCTCGAACACGACGTTGTTGCAGACCGAGTTGACGAAGGCGCCAAGCGCTTCCGGAGACTTGACGCCCTCCTTTCGCCGGAGTGAGTTGAACACCCGCGCAAAGGTCTCCTGCCTGGCGTCGTCGATCTGTTCGCGGGACCGGAAACGGGAACGCAGCTTCAACATGAGCAGGTCGCCGAAATAGCTCGTGAAGTGCCGTTCGGTGTCCGGATCCCCAGCGATCAACCGCTCCAAATAGGCCCGGTCGAACTCGTAGCGCGGCAATCGGGACAAGGCCAGCTATCGTAGAGCGCCCACTCCGGCATCCGCAACCCCCGCACATCAAGCTGGTGACAGCCGAATCCGAATCGTTACAAACCGGCTCGTCCGTTTTCAGGCCCCTGTAACGAGTCAGCCGCTGCTCACACCAAATAGATGCGCAGGGGCGCGAGAGGGAGCGGGAGGCATGCTCGTAATGACTTCGCCTGAGACGGTCTCGTTTTCGGAGATGGCGCTGCTGCAGCTGCTGACGGCGCACAGTCGGCGGCCGAACCTCCTGATCATGAACAAGGGGGCGGCGCTCGAGTCCGTGCTCGATCGCCTGAACTCGGTCTGCCGCCCGCCGTTTCGGGTCTGTCGCCTCCCGGGCCATCTCGAGCTCCCGCAGGTCAGCGAGGGCACACTCGTTCTGGGCAACATCGAACAACTGACCATCGGCCAGCAGATCGCGCTGCTCGATTGGCTGTCACGTGACGGGAAATCGGTGCAGATCGTTTCGGTCACCGGCGCCCCGCTGTCGGACATGATTGCCGAGGGGCGGTTTCTGGAGGGGCTGTTCTACCGGATCAACACCGTGGTGGTGCTGGCGCACAAAGGGCGCTCACCGGCCGTGTCCTGGTAAGAGCGGATTCAGCGCCGCGACAGCGGTTCCGGTGCCGGCTGCGCAACCATCGAGTGGGAGTCCCAACGCCGCCGTCCTCCACGTCGCGACGAGCGGCGGTCGTACGATGCGGGCTGCCGACGGTCCGCATCCGGCAGCGGCGCATCAATATAGGCCGGTAACGTGACCATCAGCCGCTGCGCCAGATCGTAAAAGGCACCGGCGTTCTGAATTTCCCGCGCTAACCCAAGGTCGGTCCGTTCGTCGTAGACGACGACGTGGGTAGCGGTCTGCGCGCGCTTCGCCAGATAGGCGAGGTGCACACCGTTATACGCTTTGAGCCGTACATTCGTAACCAGCAGCGAGTACGCGTTCGATTCGAGGCACGATCGGGCCGCTTGAAACGACAGACACACGTCGGCCTCGACGAATCCGGCAGTCTGACGCAACGCGGCACCCAGTTCGGGGTCCGGCTCGACGATCAGCAGACGCGGGCGAAGGGCGAAGGCGCTCACAAGAGTGTCGAGAGACGCATGAAGCATCCGAATGATACGCCAGATATGCGCCATCCTTTTCACACATCATTCGCCTTTTCACACATCATTTACTTCGTGGGGCTGCGAGCGTCGTATACTCTGTGCGAAGAGTTTAGTCTCACCCGCGCGGGACTTCTTCGTTGTAGGTGATTAAGTATGCAGACCGATTCCGAAATCTTACGGCGACACCAACTGAGTACGGGCTTCCGTCTCGCGCCGCTGGACGATTGGCGAAAACTCCTGCGCACGCGACTGAATGTGATGGTGAGCGGGCCGGACACCGCGCTCGCGGCATTCGCCGGCGCCGCGCGATCGGAGCTGTGCGAGCCGGTCAGGATCGTGTCCTGCTCCTCGCCGCTGTTCTTCGAAGGACGCACACTGCTGCTGACGGATGTCGAGATGCTCGACGAGGCCGGACAGCACCGTCTGCTGCGGTGGATCAGCGAACCGCGGAACGTGGATACGCAGGTGATTGCGCTCAGCTCCGACCCGCTGTTTGCGAAGGTCTGCGCTCAGCGCTTCAACGCGGATCTCTACTACCGCCTCAACACGATCCTGATCGAACTCTGCAACAAGTAGTGGTCGCGCTTCCGAACCGCCGCCTTCAGGGCGCGACCGTGACCACCCGCGCAATTCGTCTGGTCGAGAACATCGCCGCCATGTAGGTGTAGACCACCGGCGTCAGGTACAACGTAATCAACTGCGACACCAGCAGGCCGCCGACAATCGCCAGACCCAGCGGACGCCACGCCTCTCCACCCGAGCCCGCCGCCAGCGCAATCGGCAACGCTCCGAACAGCGCCGCCATCGTCGTCATCATGATCGGCCGGAACCGGATCACGCAGCCCTCGTAGATCGCGTCGGCTGGCGACTTGCCGTGGGAGCGCTCGGCTTCGAGCGCGAAGTCGATCTGCATGATGGCGTTTTTCTTGACGATGCCGATCAGCATGATTAAGCCGACGAAGCCGTAGACATTCAGCTCGTGACCGAACGCCCACAACGTCACCAGAGCTCCGAGACCCGCGGTCGGCAATCCCGAGAGAATCGTGATCGGGTGAATGTAGCTCTCGTAAAGAATGCCCAGCACGATGTAGACGACACCAATCGCGATAAACAGCAGCAGGGGAAGATTGGTCATGGACTGCTGGAACGCCTGGGCGGTGCCTTCGAAGCGAGCCGTCACCGTCGCGGGAAGCACCGTCGCCGCGAGCTGGTTGACTGCGTCTACGGCAGTGCCGAGCGCCACGCCTGGCCGCAAGCCGAACGACAGGCTGACCGAGGGCAGCTGTCCCGAGTGGTTGATGGTCTGCGGACCGACGCTCTCCTTGAATGTCGCGACCGACTGCAGCGGGATCCATGCACCGTTCGGCGCCTTGAAGCCGATGCTTTCGAGCGCATCGACGTGCTGCTGATATTTCGGATCGAGTTCGAGCAGGACGCGGTATTGATTGTCGCTGCCGTAGATGGTTGACGACCACCGCGGTCCAAAACCGCTGTACAGCGCGTTCGACAATTGCGCCGCGTCCAGTTGCAGCGCCGCCGCCTTGTCGCGATCGATCACCAGATCGACGCGCGGACTCTTCATCTGCATGTCGTCGGTGACATCCTGAATCTGCGGCAGCCTGGCCATCTCCGCCTCGAGCCGACCCGCCCAGCTATAGAGCTGATCCGGATCGATGCTCTGCACCGTGAACTGGTACGATCCATTGCCTGAGCGGCCGCCGATCTGAATCGTCGGCGGAACGATCACGAACGCCTGGAACCCGGGAAACCGGCTCACCTGCGCACGCATCTGCTGGGCGATTTGCGCCGCCGAATACGGCCGCTCGGCCCGCGGCGTCAACTGAATGATCTCCCGCGCGGTGTTCATCGCGCCGCCGCCACCGCCGGCGCTGAGCATCACCGCGGTCACATACGGATTGGCGTGCAGGATCTCCGACACCGTCAGCGCGCCCTTGGTCATCTCGTCATACGAGGTCCCTTGCGCGGCGCGCAGGTTCATCATCAGCCAGTCGGCATCCACGTCGGGAATGAACCCCTTGGGCACCACCTGGAACATCATCACCGTCGCGGCGAACACCCCCGCGAACCCGGCCAGCATGATCGGACGATGGCGCAAGACCCAGCGGAGGCTGCGCTCGTAGACTGCCAGCAGGCGCGCGAACAGCCGTTCCTCGAGCGACGGTCCCTTGGCGCCGTGGGACCGGGCGGTCAGGAAACGGCTGCACAGCATCGGCGTCAGGGTCACCGACACCACACCAGAAATCAGGATCGCCGCCGTAATCGTGACCGCGAACTCGCGGAACAGCCGGCCGAGGATGCCGGTCAGGAACAGCAGCGGGATGAACACCGCCGCCAGCGACAAGGTCATCGAGACGATGGTGAAGCCGATCTCTTTGGAGCCTTTCAGCGCCGCCTCGAATGGCGTCTCGCCCTGCTCGACGTGCCGCACGATGTTCTCGAGCATCACGATGGCGTCGTCGACCACGAACCCGATCGACAGGATCAGCGCCATCATCGACAGGTTGTCGAGGCTGAAATTGAACAGCGCCATGACCGCGCAGGCGCCGAGCAGCGAGAACGGCACCGCCAGCGCCGGGATGATCGTCGCCCAGGCGTTACGCAGGAAGACGAAGATCACCGCCACCACCAGCACCAGGGTGATGAGCAGCGTCACCTGGATGTCGCGGAAGGCGCCGCGGATCCAGACCGCGCGATCGCGCATCAGGGTCAGGTGGACCGCCGGCGGCAGCCGCGAGTTGAACATCGGCAGCTGCTGCTTGATGTCGTCAGTCACCTCGATGGTGTTGCTGCCCGGCTGCCGCATGATCTGCAGGCCGATGGTCGGCACCCGCTGCTCGCCCTTCATCCACAGCCAGGACGCGGTTTTGTCGTCCTCGACGCTGTCGATGACGTGCGCGAGCTGCTCGAGCCGCACCGGCGCGCCATGTCGGTAAGCGACGATCAGCGGCCTGAAGGCCTCGGCGTTCATCAACTGGCCGCTCGCCTTGATGTTGAAGGTTCGCTGCGCCGAGAACAGCTGTCCGGTCGGGAGATTGACGTTCCAGTTCTGCAGCGCCGAGTCGATTTCGTTGATGCCGATTTGCTGCGCGCGCAGCTTCTCCGGATCGACCTGCACCCGGACCGCGAACTTCTGCGCGCCCATGATCCCGACCTGAGCGACCCCGTTCACCATCGAGATCGTCGGCGCCATGAGGGTCTCGGCGTAGTCGTCGATCGCCGACCGCCCCACGGTTTTCGAGTTCAGCCACAGCAACAACATCGCCTGGTCGGCGGGGTTGTACTTGCGAAACGACGGCGCCGAGGGCATGCCCTGCGGCAGCAGCGGCATGACTTCGGCGATCGCCGTCTGTACGTCAACCGCGGCGCTGTCCAGATCGCGATTGAGATCGAACTGCAGCGTGACGTTGGTGCTGCCGTTGTTGCTCGACGAGGTCATCGAATCGAGCCCGGCGATGGTCGTGAACTGACGCTCGAGCGGGCTCGCGATCGAGGAGGCCATCGTCGCCGGATCGGCCCCCGGCAGCGAGGCGCTGACATTCAGCGTCGGGTAGTCGATGTTGGGCAGGTCGCTGACCGCGAGCGAGCGGTAGGCGAGCACGCCGAACAAGGCAATCGCCGCCATGATCAGGCTGGTGGCGATCGGGCGACGGATAAAGATTTCCGAAATGTTCATCTGGTGACGAACGCCGGCGCCTATGGACGGACGAAAGGACGAAGGAAATTATACGTGGCGAGTGTGAACTGGCCGGTTGTGTCTTCGTGTGTATCTTCCTTAGGCGTCGAAGGTCTAAGCTCTCATGTCGTTCGGCGAACTTCACTCACACAACAGAGAGGACACCTATGACACGCGCATCGATCGTCGGCCTCGGCATCAGCCTGCTGCTGGCGGGCACGGTATTCGCGCAGCATCCGGCGGAAAACGTGAACGCGAAAAAGCATCCGAACATCGCGGCGGCGCAGCGATTCGTGGATCAGGCCTTCAACAAGATCACGGCGGCGCAGCAGGCCAATGAGTGGGACATGAGCGGTCATGCCGCGAAGGCGAAGCAGTTGCTCGATCAGGCGAATGCGGAGCTGAAGCTCGCCGCCGAGGCTGCGAACCACAAGTAAGGGCGGGTGGCGGAAGCGCCAGAGGCGGTCGCGATCACGCCGGCTGGGTCACTTCTTGCGCTTCTGCAACTCGGCGAAAACCGCGGTCACTTCCTTCTCCATCGCCGCCGCCAGCGCGGCCTCTTCGGTCGAGTAGCTTTCCTGGTTCTTTCCGGAGGCGCGGTCCAGCAGCTTGAACACGTTGTTCAGCACCGGATCCGAGGTCTGACCGAGCGCCGCGGCGGAGGCACCACCGTTCATCGCCGAAAAGGTGCTCACGAAACTGTACTGCGCCAGAAGCAGCGGCGCCACGATCTGCGCCACCCGCTTGGCGGCGCCGACCGCGGTCTGCAGCGTCGACGTTCCGCTACGCTCCGAACCGGTCAGCGCCGGCTTGGTCAGACCTGGTGACACCAGCGTGTAGTCGACCTTCGCGCTGATCGCCTCGCCGGATGTGCCAGAGATCTTGCCGAGCATGCTCTTGCCCGGTTTCTTCAACTCGGTGACGTTGGTCTCGAGCAGGTAGTCGCACTCCTTGGTTTTGGCATCGGCCGCCACCGCCGCTGCCGAGGCGCCACTCACGGTGACGATGTCGAAGTCCGAGGTGCTGAGCGATTCGCCAAGCGCTTCGCTCATGCGCGCAGCGTCGAACGGTTGATCGGTTTTGTTGCTGATCGCGACGACGCCGACACGGATCACGCCCGGCTTTTTGGCGACGATTTCGCCGGGACGGTGATCCGCCATCAACTGGATGGTGTTTTTGACTTCGAGGTAGCCGTCAGGCAATTCAAACGATGCGGCAGGTATCGTCAGCGTTTTCAGCGAACTGGTTGCGAGCGTCGTGATCGCCGGCTTCTCGGTGCCGCCGGTGGCGGTCATCGTGTAGGCGACGGGGTAACCGACCACGGGTGTGTCTGGACGGACGAAATGAATTTCGTCGCGGCAGTTCGATTTCGGATCGATCTCGACGCGGGCGGCGGTCTGACGGACCCCCGTGCACGACAGCGCCTCCGGAAAATCGACGTACCAGCCGTCGGTCTCGATCCGCTCGGGCTTCTTGTTACAGGCGCTCGGGCTGGCCTCCTTCGTCACGACCGTCAAGAGATGCCGCGCCGGATAGCCGAACATGTCTTTCTTCTCGCCGGTGTCGGTGACGGTTGTGGTGTAGGTAATCTGTCCGCCCTTGCTGTTGGCGGGCGCGGGCGGCAGCGGCGCCGACGGATCCTCGAACGGCGTGGCGAGGTACGTCAGTGTCTTGCCGTTCAACTCCAGCGTCTGCTTGGTATCGCACTCCTGCAGCGTGACGAGATCGTTGCCGTACTCGATGCGGCGGCGCGCCCCCTTGATCGACGCGACGCTGGTCGCCGTCTTGTCGCCGGTCGTGTAGGTCGACTCGATGATGACGTCGGTCGGCGGCGGCGGCTTCGGCGCGGGCGGCGGCGCGTCGGGCGTTTTCGCGGGCGCTTTGGCCGGCGGCTTGGCCGGCGCTTTCTTGGCCGGCGGCTTCGGCGCCTGCGCGTAGGCTGGCGAGTCGATCGCGCCCAGCGTGACCACGCCGATGACCAGGACAATCACCATCGTCGCCGGGCGAAAAAGTGACTTCATCGGGACGAATTCTGGCACAGCCAGGACGCGCCAGCCGGAAATAGATGACGTATGTTTGGCGTGGCACGCCCTCTCAAAACGCTCTAGACTGTGCCCACGAAAAGCGGATTTGCCGCGCGATAAGGGGGACATAATGAAGCGAATTCTCTGCATACTGGCGGTTCTGACAGTGACGTTGGCGGTCGGATTCTCGGCCGGCATGAGCGCCGCCGCCAAGGCGTATCAGTTCACCGGGACGGTCAAGACCAACGACGCCGGCACCATGACGGTTCAAAAGAGCGCGACCGAAACGTGGACGTTCTCGAGCGACAAGGACACCAAGGGGACAGCCAAGGTCGGCGACAAGGTGACCGTCTACTACAAGATGGTGGCGACCGAAATCGAGGCGAAGCCTGCAGCCGCGACGCCGGCTAAGAAACCCGCGAAGTAGTAATCGGACCGAGAGGTTCGCAACCTGAAGGCGTCAGCCGAACGGAGTCAACGATGACGAGGATGATTCGCGGATTGGTCCCGGCAGCTGCGGCGGTGGCGATCGGTCTCACGTGGTGGTCGGTCGGCGCGCAGCCGGCCGGCTTCCCGAGCACAAAGAACGGCGACTGGGTCGCGTACACCGCCGACATCAAGGGGTCGAAGTACTCGCCGCTCGATCAGATCAAGGGATCCAACTTCAATCAGCTCGAGGTTGCGTGGCGGTTCAAGACCGACAACCTCGGCACCCGCCCGGAGTTCAAGCTCGAGGGCACTCCGCTCGCAATCCGCGGCATCCTGTACACGACCGCCGGCACCAGGCGCTCGGTCGTCGCACTCGACGGCAAGACCGGAGAGCTGATCTGGTCGCACAGCTACCGCGAAGGCAACCGGGCGGCGATCGCCCCGCGTCAGCTCTCCGGACGCGGCGTCTCGTACTGGACCGACGGCAAGGGTGACGAACGCATCCTGTACGTGACGCCCGGCTATCGCCTGATCGCGTTGAATGCGAAGACCGGCGCGATGGTGCCGACCTTCGGTGACGGCGGCGTCGTCGATCTGAAGAAGGGCGCGGTGTTCGGCAAAGGCCAGCAGATCGATCTCGAGACCGGCGAGATCGGCCTGCACGCCACACCGACGGTGGTCAAGGACACGATCATCGTCGGCTCGTCCTTCAAGGAAGGTACGCAGGTCGTCACTCACAACAACACCAAGGGCCTGGTGCGCGCCTTCGACGTCCGGACCGGCAAACTGATCTGGACGTTCAACACCATTCCCCGACCCGGTGAATTCGGCAACGACACCTGGGAAAACGAGTCGTGGGCGCAGAACGGCAACACCGGAGTCTGGACGCAGATTACCGTGGACGAGGAACTCGGCCTCGTGTACCTGCCGATCGAGGATCCGACATCAGACCAGTACGGCGGCCATCGTCCCGGCAACAACCTGTTCGGCGACACGCTGGTGTGCGTGGACCTGAAGACCGGCGTACGCAAGTGGCACTTCCAGGTGGCGCATCATCCAATCTGGGACTACGACCTCTCGTCCGCGCCGATTCTCGCGGACATCACCGTGAACGGCAAGGCGATCAAAGCGGTCGCGTTGCCGAGCAAGGAATCGTTTCTCTACGTGTTCGATCGCGTGACCGGCGTCCCGGTCTGGCCGATCGAAGAGCGGCCAGTCCCGCAGTCGGATGTACCCGGAGAGAAAACGTCGCCGACGCAGCCGTTCCCGACCAAGCCACCGGCCTATGCGCGGCAAGCCATCACGGTTGACGAGCTGATCGACTTCACGCCCCAGATGCGCGCCGAGGCACTCGAACTGGTGAAGCAGTACCGGATGGGACCGATGTTCCTGCCGGCGGTGGTCAGCAAGGTCGGCGGTCCGCTCGCGTCGTTGACGATCGGCACGCTCGGCGGCGGCACCAACTGGCCCGGCGCCTCCTACGATCCGGAGACGCACACGGTATACGCACAGGCCGCGAATGCAGGCGTGTCTCCGCTCGGCCTAGTCGAGCCACCGAAGGGCTTCTCCGACATTCGTTATGTGGCGGGCGTCGCCGGACGCGAGTTCCGCATCAACGAAGGACCGGGCTTCGGCACCGCGGCGGACGCGCCGAAGGTCAGCGCCAGCCAGCAGCGCCTGGCGTCCATCGGCGCGGCACCGACGACCCCGCCGCCGGCGCCGGGCGGCGGTCTGACGGTCGAAG
>DASXIR010000084.1:0-9663 GCA_036497895.1 Vicinamibacterales bacterium
GTAGAGCCCGCTGACGCTCGCCGCCGGCGTCATCGCCGCGCTCTCGGTCAGCGCCATCCCCACATCGCTCGCGCCCAGCAGCTCGAACAGCTTGAACTTCTCGCTGTGGTCCGGACAAGCGGGATAGCCGAACGCCGGGCGGATTCCGCGATGTGTTTCGTGGATGACCTCGTCGGGCGTCTGCGCCTCGTCGATGCCCCACTCCTGGCGCGACCGCTGATGGAGATAGGCGGCAAACGCTTCGGCCAACCGATCGGCGAGCGCCTTCACGAGGATCGCGTCGTAGTCGTCGAGGTCGCGCTCGAAGCGGGCCGCCAGTTCGTCGGCGCCGAGGCCCGCAGTCACGGCGAACGCACCGATAAAGTCGGTCGGCCGGGTCGCAGATCGCGGCGCGATGAAATCGGCGAGCGACAGATTGGGTTTGCCGTCAGCGATGGCTTCCTGCTGGCGCAGCAGGTTGAATCGCACCAGTTCGCCGGCGTGCCCGGCATCGCGGTAGACGGCGATGTCATCGTCCTCACTCGCGGCGGGCCAGTATCCGTAGACCCCGCTTGCGGTCAGCAGTCGCTCACGGATCACGCGATCGAGCAGGACACGCGCATTGTCGTACAGCTCGCGGGCGGCGGGTCCGT
The DNA here is from genome assembly GCA_036497895.1 of Vicinamibacterales bacterium. GTDB lineage: Bacteria > Acidobacteriota > Vicinamibacteria > Vicinamibacterales > CAVVIG01 > CAVQFC01. Next base: position 633 of record DASXIR010000084.1, read on the forward strand.
ATTGGGGATGGTCGAGGATCGCCGGGAATCGCCCCTTCAGCTCCCAGGCAGAGAAGAAGAAGGTCCAGTCGATGTACGGCACCAGCTCGGTCAATGGCACATCCGCAAGTACCTTGCGACCGACGAACGGCGGCACCGGGAGCGTCTCACGCGACCAGTCGGTGGTAAATCGGTTCGCCAGCGCGGTCTCGTACGGCAGCAACGGGTGTTCGCGGCGCGCGAGGTGCTGATCGCGAAGCCGCTGCTGGAGCTCGCGGTTTTCCTGTTCGAACGCCGGCCGGCGCTCCGCGCTCATCAGACTCGACACGACATCCACCACCCGCGACGCATCGAGGACATGCACGCTGGTCTGCGAATACTCCGGCGCGATCTTGACCGCGGTGTGCTGACGGCTGGTCGTGGCGCCGCCAATCAGCAGTGGCAGCGTGATGCCACGGCGCGCCATTTCCCTGGCCACGAACACCATCTCGTCAAGCGATGGCGTGATCAACCCGCTCAGCCCGATGAGGTCGGCCTTCTGGTCGAGCGCCGTCTGCAGAATCCTGTCGCACGGCACCATCACCCCGAGATCGACGACCTCGTAGCTGTTGCAGCCGAGCACCACGCCGACGATGTTCTTGCCGATGTCGTGGACATCGCCTTTGACCGTCGCCATCACGACCTTGCCCTTCGACGAGGTCTCGGCGGCACCGCCGGCGGCCATGCGGGCTTCGCGCTCCGCGGCCATGAACGGCTCGAGATACGCGACCGCGCGCTTCATCGCACGAGCGCTCTTCACGACCTGCGGCAGGAACATTTTGCCAGCGCCAAACAGGTTGCCGACCACCTTCATCCCGTCCATCAGCGGTCCCTCGATGATCTCGAGCGGCCGCGAGTACTTCTGACGGGCTTCCTCGACGTCCTGTTCGATGAAGTCGACCACGCCGTGCACCAGCGCGTGCGACAGCCGCGCTTCGACGGTCGCATCGCGCCAGGCGACGTCGTGTTCGCGCTTGGTGCCGGCCCCCTTCACGCTCGCTGCGAATTCCACCATCCGCTCGGTCGCATCGGCGCGGCGATTGAAGATGATGTCCTCGACGTGCTCGAGCAAGTCCTTCGGGATGTCCTCATAGACGACCAGCTGGCCGGCGTTGACGATGCCCATGTCGAGTCCGGCCTTGATCGCGTGGTACAGGAAGGCCGAGTGAATCGCTTCACGGACGATGTCGTTGCCGCGGAAGGAAAACGACAGATTGCTGATCCCGCCGCTGATTTTGACGCCCGGGCACGACGCCTTGATCAGCCTGGTCGCCTCGATGAAGTTGACCGCGTAGGCGTTGTGCTCCTCGAGACCGGTTGCGATCGCGAGGATGTTGGGATCGAAGATGATGTCGGACGGATCGAAGCCGGCTCGCTTCGTGAGCAGCTGGTAGGCACGCTCGCAGATCGAGACCTTTCGTTCGATCGTATCCGCCTGTCCCTGTTCGTCGAATGCCATCACCACCACGCCGGCGCCGTAGCGGCGGACGATGGCGGCTTTTTTCAGAAAGTCGTCTTCACCTTCCTTCAGGCTGATCGAGTTCACCACCGGCTTGCCCTGGACGCACTTCAGCCCGGCGAGAATCACCGACCACTTCGAGCTGTCGATCATCACCGGAACGCGGGCGATGTCCGGCTCGGTCGCGATGTAGTTCAGGAATTCGGTCATCGCATGCTCGGAGTCGAGCATGCCTTCGTCCATGTTGACGTCGATTAGATTAGCGCCGCCCCGGACCTGATCGAGTGCCACCGCCGCTGCAGCCGCGTAGTCGCCGGCCTTGATCAGACGTGCGAAGCGCAGCGATCCGGTGACGTTGGTCCGCTCGCCGATCATCTGGAAATTCGAGTCGGGACGGATGGTCAGCGTCTCCAGCCCGGCAAACTGCGTGAAGTGTTCAGGCGTAGGGGCCGAGCTTGCTCGGCCCCGCCGTTGAATCGCTCGCGGCGATGCCCCAGTAATCGCTTTCGCGATGGCCGCAATATGATCCGGCGTCGTGCCGCAGCAGCCGCCGACGATGTTCACGAAGCCGCTGCTGGCGAATTCCTGCAGGTAGCTGCCGGTGTCGTTCGGCTGCTCGTCGTATTGACCGAAGGCGTTCGGCAGACCGGCGTTGGGATAGCAGCTGACATAACAGTCCGCGATGCGGGCGAGATCGGCCAGATACGGCCGCATGTCGCGAGCGCCGAGCGCGCAGTTGATGCCGACGCTGAAGGGATGCGCGTGCGCGATCGACACCCAGAACGCGTCAATGGTCTGACCAGAGAGCGTGCGCCCGCTGCGATCGGTGATCGTCGCCGAAATCATCAGCGGCAGGCGGACGCCTTTTTCCTCGAACACTTCCTCGATGGCGACGATGCCGGCCTTGGCATTGAGGGTGTCGACGATGGTTTCGAGCAGCAGGAGGTCGGCGCCGCCGTCGATCAGGCCGCGCACCTGTTCCTTGTAGGCCTCGCGCAGCTGGTCGAACGTCATCGAGCGGAACGCCGGGTTGTTGACGTCGGGCGAGATCGACAGAATCCGGTTGGTCGGGCCCATTGAACCGGCCACGAAGCGAGGCCGATCGGGCGTCTTCGCGGTCCATTCCACGCACGCGGCCCTCGCCAGTTTCGCGCCCGCGACGTTCAGTTCGTACACCAGCGACTCGAGACCGTAGTCGGCCTGGGCGATGGCGGTGCTGCTGAAGGTGTTGGTCTCGATGATGTCGGCGCCGGCCTCGAGATACTGCCGGTGAATGCCGCCGATGATGTCAGGACGCGTCAGGACCAGCAGGTCGTTGTTGCCGCGCAGCTCGCGCGAATGATCCTTCAGCCGCTCGCCGCGAAAGTCCGCTTCGGTCGGCGTGTGCCGCTGCACCATCGTTCCCATCGCACCGTCGAGCACGAGGATGCGGGTGGCGAGCAGATCGTCAAGAAGCTTTTTCGTGTCGTCGTGTTTTCGTGGTTGCATGTGGTTTTCTTCCCGACGCGATCAGCACCGTGAACGGATCGCCTGCCTTGCGCGCGCCGACACCGACCTTGACGTCGCTCAATCCCGCTGCCGTCAGCATCCGCCTCAACTCGTCATCGTCGAATCCGAGACGGCGATCGCCCAGTTTCGCGCGCACCCATTCTTCCTGGTGCGTCCGCAGGTCGAGGACCAGCACGCGTCCGCCTGGCGCGGTGATCCGGGCCGCTTCGGACACCGCTCGAGCCGGATCGCTGGCATGGTGCAACGCCTGCGACAGCATCGCGACATCGACGGCAGCGTCGCGAATCGGCAATTTCTCGAGCTCGCCCTTCTTCCAGATGATGTTCCGCACGCGGCGGCGGCTGGCGAGAGCGCGGGCGCGCTTGAGCACGACCGAGGAACGATCGACCGCGATGACGCGATCGGCCCAGCGGCCCGCCTCGATCGACAGGTAGCCTTCGCCGCATCCCAGATCCGCCACGCGCAGCGCCGGCAGCAGCAGCCCCAGCGCCCGCGACCAGGCGGCCCAGCTGCGACCGGGCACCAGCTGGCGCGCATCGCGGGTGTCGGGCCCGGCGTGCGCCTCGAAGTTCTCCTTGCGCAGCCGCAGCACCTCCTGCAGTCGCGCCTCGTCGGCCCTGACCGCCGGATCGTGCGCGGCCTCGTCGAACTGGGTGCGAAGCGCCTGGGCCAGCGGCGTCGCTCCAGCCTCATCGGCCAGCCGCGACGCCAATCGGTAGTAGGTGAAGCCGCCGTCGCGCTCTTCCGCGACCAGCCCGGCATCCTTGAGCAGGCCAAGGTGACGCGACACACCGGACTGGGCGAGGCCGAGCACGCCGGTGAGTTCGGTGACGTTGAGGCGTTCCCGGGCCAGGATCCGAAGCAGCCGCAGACGCGCCTCGTCGCCGAGCAGCCGGTACAGCGCCGAGGCAACCTTCATATCTATAAATCTACATTCATTGATTTATAGAATCAAGGGGTCAGCGCCGGGCGGGTCAGTCCTCGAGGGTTCTCGGCCAGTCGTCTTTGAGCAGCCGGGACATCGAGCGATCGGCAAGCCGGCGTCCGCCGGTCTGGCAGCGAGCGCAGTAATTGCACTCGCTGGTGGCGTAGACGATGCGCTGGACCGGCGCGGCGCAGACTGGACACGGCAGCTTGAACCGTCCGTGGACGGCCATGTCATCGCGAAACGCCGTCACTTTCTCGGGAAAGCCTTCGTCCACATCTTGTCGCAATCGATCCACCCACGCCCGCAGCGTGGTCCGGGTCGCCTCGAAAAGGCGTGCGATTTCGTCCGTGGACAGACTCTGCGTCAGCTTGAGCGGCGACAGTTTCGCGGCGTGCAGAATCTCGTCCGAATAGGCATTCCCGATGCCGCTGAACAGATGCGGGTCGGTGAGGGCGCGCTTCAGGGTGTGATGCTCGCGGGTCAGCGCTGCCGCGAACGCGTCCAGCGATACGTCGAGCGGTTCGACACCGCCCGGATCGAGGGCGCGCAGCGCCGCTTCGCCTTTCACCAGCTGCATCGACGCCCGTTTCTGCGAGCTCGCCTCGGTGAAAAACAGCAGGCCGCGGGGAAACTCGAAGCGCGCCAGCAACTGCTTCGGCCCCATGCCGGGCTTTTTCCCCGGCTCGCGCCAGCGCAGTCGTCCGGCAATCATCAAGTGCAACACCAGAAAGAGTGGGTCCCCGGTGCCATCGCCCTGCGCGTCGAAGACAAGCACGATGCGTTTGCCGACACGACGTACGGCGCGGACGACGTGTCCGTGAATCGATTCGATCGGTGGATCGACCGAACGCAGGACGAAGGGGCTCAGGAGGACGAGTCGATCGAGGCGCTGTCCGGCGACGTGACGTTCGAGTGCTTCGACATAGATGACGACGTCCGGAAGTTCGGGCATGAATCAGAATGGGCGCTTTATTTCCTGAGCCAGCTCACAATCTGTTCACGTGTCCAATGGTGATCGTCGTTCAGGTGCAGGATGATCGCGTTCAGCGGCAGCCGTTTGTTGCAGCCCTCGGGGCAGCGCCGGCGGACGTTCTCCAGGCAGTCGAACAGCCGGTCGAGCCGTGGACGGATCGAGCCGGCCTCGTCCGGGAGGGCGTAGGCGCCCTCGTAGGCGGCGCCGAGTGCGCAGGATCCGCTGCTGCCGGAAAAATATTCGCCGAACGCCTGGGTGGGCCGGCGTTTAGCGCCCGCGGCGATCGCATCCGCGAGCTCGATCTGATCTGTGCGCGGGACCTGATGCATCGCCGCCTCCTTGCGCACGCGGCGGCGGCCGTGGCGCGACCTGCCCGCATTCTACGCTCGGCGCCCGAACCGCGCATCTGTCCGGAAACGACCGCTGTGCGAAGGCCTCGATCACCGCCGTTGTACGCTACCCTGAGGGAGGCTGCGAACGCGGTCGCGGCGTCCTAACCATATGCGCCTTTTGGCTCTGCTGTTTGCAGCGATCCTGCTCGCCTCACCGGCGATGGCGCAGGAGCCGTCCGCGTCGATCGGCGACAAGATGCAGGGCGCGCTGTCGCGCGCACAGGATCTGGAATCCGACAAGACGCTCGATCGCATGCGCGCGGTGCTGGGCAACGAAAAACCGCTGGTGCTGGCACTTCCCGAGCCCCAGGCGGACTTCAAGATCGAGATCAAGGCGATCCACCCATTTCACGAGATCTTCGACACGCCGCCCTGGCAGCTGCCGCCACTCGGCTGGCGGGCGCCGCTCGTCGGCTTCAATCTGATCACTGTGTTTCAGTCGATGGCCAAGGCCGTCGCCGACGCCCAGTACGCCCGCGACGAGCGCGCGGCGCGCGCCGAGGTTCAGCGCGCGATCGCCGACTACTGCGCCGCACAACCCGACGCCCGCGGCGCCGACAAGATTTGCGGGCGGGCGACCAGGTAACGCGGTTCAGATCTGCTCGATCTGCCGAGCCAGACGCTGAATCTGATCCATCCAGCTTCGCAGCGCCGGCGCGAACTGGCGCGGCACGCAATCGCCGCAAATCTCGCGCGCCAGGCGCGACATCGCCGCGACGCTGGTCGCGAGTGCCGGCGGGCGCGGCGCGGAACGCGCCTCGACGCACAACAACAGCTCGTTGAACTCGCGGAACACCGACGCCAGCCCCGCCAGGATCGCCTCGAGCACCGGTTCTTCAGGTGTTTCCTGTGGCCGGTACAGGAGATCGTGGACCGCACGCAGTTCGCCGACAAACACCATCGCCGCGCTTTCGGCGCGCGCGACAGCTTCGGGCGGCGCGACGCTCTGACCTGCGCACAGGCGAGCCGTCGCCTGCAGCTCGGTTCGGACCAGCAACAAATTGGTGCGAACGCGGCCCAGACGATCTTCGAACGCGATGTGATGGATTTCGCCGATCAGCTGCTCCTGGCGGCGCGACACGAACTTCGACACGACGCAGCCGAACAGAATCAATCCGCCGATCGCTTCGAGAATCGCCAGAATTCGCGCCACGCCGGCCGGCACGATGTCGCCGTAGCCGACCGAGGTCGCCGTGACGGCGCTGAAGTAGATCGCCGTCAACAGGCCGCGCGCGCCGTGATCGACGGCGGCCCCGTTGGTCATCAGCGCGGTGTCAGTCAACCAGCCGAGCAGCCAGTACGCGACGCCGCCGCCCAGCACAATCTCGATCCACAACACGAACAGCTGGCTGATTGATCGATCGGCAAGCGCATCGACAAAACGGATGGAGAGTTCTCGTGCCGCGAGGCGTCCCGCAAACGGGATACGCGCAGGCGGCGCGGCACGCTCCGCAATCCCGCCGGTTGTGACCGCGCGGGTCGTCACGGTCACCTTCTGCGGTTCGTATTCCAGCCACTCCTCGAGACCACCGCGATAGTGGCTGACGTTGGTGTAGCCCATCTGATTGAGCTCGCGAACGGCCTGGGCTCCCTTTGGACAGGTCGGGCCGCCGCAGTAGGTGACGATGGCGGCGTTCTGATCCGGGAGTGTCTGACGGGCACGATCCAGCAGATCGACGAGCGGCAGGTTGATCGCACCGGGAATATGCACCGCGGCGAACGACTCGGGCGGCAGCACGTCGACCAGCGTGATGCCACCGGCGCGGAGTGCGCGCACAAGGTCGTCCCGCGAAATCTCCGGCACATGCTCGGTCGGATGGGTCGCCACGGTCACGCTTCATCATCGCACGCGACATCCGTCCGGAATCCTTCCCTTGCCAGCCGCCGCATTCTCGTATATCCTTTAATCCGGTTATACGGATGAAGTCATCTGCGCCGGCTATTCTCGATCATCTCGCCTCGCTGGCCGACACCACGCGCAGCCGTATTCTCCTGCTGCTCGATCGGCACGAGCTGACGGTGTCCGAGCTGTGCGGCATCATGCAGCTGCCCCAATCCACGGTCAGCCGGCATCTCAAGGCGCTCTCTGACAGCGGATGGATCGCGGCGCGCGCCGAGGGCACGAGCAATCTCTACACGATGACGCGCTCTTCGACCACGCGCTCGGGACGGCCGGAGCTTGTCGAGAATCGCGACGAGCTCGACGGTTCCGCGCGGCGCCTCTGGTTGCTGGTTCGCGAACAGGTGGGCTCGTCTTCCTCCGCCGTCCAGGATCAGCGTCGCCTGCAGGCGGCCCTGGTCGAACGCCGCACCAAGTCGCAGGAATTCTTCTCGTCATCGGCCGGACAATGGGATCGCGTTCGTGACGAGCTGTTCGGCGATCGGTTTCATCTTGCCGCGCTGGCGGCGTTCGCCCACAGTGACTGGACGGTCGGCGATCTGGGCTGCGGCACGGGGCAGATCAGCGCTGTCCTCGCGCCGTTCGTGGCGCGCATCGTCGCCGTCGACGCATCGGCGGCGATGCTGCAGGCGGCGAAAAAGCGGCTGCACGGCTTCGACAACGTCGACCTTCGGCGCGGCGAACTCGAGGCCCTGCCGGTTGACGATGGCCGGCTCGACGCGGCGACGCTGATGCTGGTGCTGCATCACGTGCCGGAGCCTGAGCGGGCGCTCGCCGAAGTCGCGCGCGTGCTCAAACCGGGTGGACGCCTCATCCTCGTCGACATGCTGCCGCACGAGCGCGAGAACTACCGGCAACAGATGGGTCACGTGTGGCTCGGCTTCAGCGACGGACACGTGCGCCGGATGTTCGACGATGCCGGCTTTGGAGAGGTCCGGATCGTCGCGCTGCCGCCGGACCCGCGCACGAAAGGCCCGGGATTGTTCGTCGCAACAGCAACACAACAACTGCAACCAGCAAGTCGCGAAGACACGAAGAAGAACCAGACCACGGTGTAGCGCGGCCTGTCAGGCCGCGTAAATGCGAAATCAGGAGAGAACAGAAATGGCAACCGCAACCGAGAAGATGCATCCGTACGAGGCCGCGAAAGCGGCAGGGCGCGAACCGTTCAAGGTGAAGAACCTCGCCGAGGCCGATTTCGGCCGCAAGGAAATGCGCCTCGCCGAGCAGGAAATGCCGGGGCTGATGGCGCTGCGCAAGCAGCATGGTGCCAAGAAGCCGCTGGCCGGTGCCCGCGTCATGGGCTCGCTGCACATGACGATTCAGACCGCGGTCCTGATCGAGACGCTGGTCGAACTCGGCGCCGACGTCCGCTGGGTGTCGTGCAACATCTTCTCGACGCAGGATCACGCCGCTGCGGCGGTGGCCGTCGGCCGTCCCGAAAGCGGCGGCACGATCGCCAACCCCAGGGGCACGCCGGTGTTCGCGTGGAAGGGTGAAACGCTCGAAGAATACTGGTGGTGCACCGAGCAGGCGCTCGAGTGGCCGGACGGCAGCGGCCCGACCTTGATCGTGGACGATGGCGGCGACGCGACGCTGCTGGTGCACAAGGGCGTCGAGTTCGAGAAGAGCGGCGTGGTGCCGACGTTCAAGCCCGAGAGCGAGCCCGAGGAATGGGGCGTGATTCTCGAGACGATTCGTCAGTCGATCGCGAAGGACAAGGGGCGCTACACGCGCATCGCGTCCTCGCTGCGCGGCGTCTCCGAAGAGACCACGACCGGCGTCCATCGGCTGTACCAGATGATGGAAGCGGGGACGCTTCTCTTCCCCGCGATCAACGTCAACGACTCGG
>DASXIR010000085.1:0-5199 GCA_036497895.1 Vicinamibacterales bacterium
CGCCCGCGGCGAGCACCGCTCCGCCGGTGACTTTCGAACCGTAGCCGCAGCCGCCGGCGTACGGGTTGACGCCGCACTCCGGCCGATTCGCGTACACCAGGACCGCGGTGCCTGCGATCGCGCCCGCAGCACCGAGGAAGATCGCGGCCGCGGCGCCCTCGTTGTGATGATGCGGCGGTCGCCCGACGTAGATCGGTTGCGCGAATGCGCCTGCATCATTGGTCACAGCGTAGGGTGGCGCGTCGGTGTCGAGTCCGGATGCCATCGCGCTGAGGGGCCGGCCGTGGAGCGTCAGGTGCACCCGCGCAGGAGGCGAGGGGACCTCGTCTGTAGCGGCGAACAGCGTGCCGTTCATCGGCGCAACGAGAAGCGAGAACACGAGTGCGGCAATCGCGACACGGCGGCTCATGGTCATGGCCGGGTGTTTGCCAAAATCGTGCCGCGCCAATCAGGCAATGGCTCGATCTGGTTGGTCCCTGCAGCGGACACCTCGCGATCAGCCGACTCCGGAAGTGGACAGGCGAGTCCACGCTCCACGCTGAAGATCAAGGTTGCGACGTGGCGCGACGCGACTGAGCGGGACGTGAGATGCTCTACCAGCCGGCCCGGACGCGGGCACAAACCAGGGGAGCGCATGATGACACGTCAATCCACCGCTGTTGCGATGTTCCTCGCGCTTCTGATCGCCAGCGCAAGGCTGCTGGGACAAACGCCTTCGCTCTCGCCGGACGAATACGCGGCGCTCAAATTCCGCTATATCGGACCAGTCGGCAACCGCACGATCGCGATTGCCGGCGTTCCAGGAAACCAGAACGTCTATTACGCAGGCGCGGCCTCGGGCGGTATCTTCAAGACGTCGGACAACGGCGCACATTGGGACGCGATTTTCGACGACCAGGCGGTGTCCTCGATCGGATCGATTGCCGTGGCGCCCTCCGATGCCAACACGGTGTGGGCCGGCACCGGCGAAGCCTTTCTCCGCAGCAACATTTCCATCGGCAACGGAATCTACAAGTCGACCAACGCGGGAAAAACCTGGAGTCACGTCGGGCTCGACAACACCGGACGGATCGGCAGGATCGTCATCGACCCGCGAAACCCGGACGTCGTCTTTGCGTGCGCGCTCGGGCACGCCTATGGTCCTCAACAGGATCGCGGCGTCTTTCGAACGTCAGACGGCGGACGTTCCTGGACCCGGAGCCTCTTCGTTGACGAGAACACGGGGTGCTCCGATGTCGCGATCGACGCGACCAACCCGCGCGTCCTCTTCGCCGGCATGTGGCAAGTCGAAATCCACACCTGGGCCCGATTGAGCGGCGGACCCGGCAGCGGCCTTTACCGATCGGTCGACGGCGGCACGACCTGGCAGCGGCTGACCGGCCACGGCTTGCCAGCCTCACCCCTCGGAAAAATCTCGCCGCAGGTCGCGCGCAGCAACGGGAACCGTGTCTACGCGCTGATCGAGACCGGCGATGGTCTGCCGGCGCTCGACGGCACGCCGACTCAGAGCGGCACGCTCTGGCGCAGCGAAGACGGCGGCGACAACTGGTCGATGGTCAGCGCCGATCGGCGCCTGCGAGGCCGCACCCATTACTACACCCGCTTCGCGATTGAACCTGACAACGAAAACGAAGCGTATTTTCTCTCCGCGGAATTCACCAAGACGGTCGACGGCGGCAAGACCAGCATCGACCTGTCAGGGCGCCTGGCGCCCATCGGTGACAACCACGACATGTGGATTGATCCGACCGATGGCAATCGCTTCGTCGTGGCGCACGACGATGGACTGAGTTTTTCAATCAACCGCGGGAAGACGTGGCACCAGATCCAGCTGCCGATCGCGCAGATGTACCACGTCGCCACCGACAATCAGATTCCCTACAACGTCTACGGCAACCGCCAGGACGGCCCGTCCACGCGCGGGCCGAGCAACAGCCGGATCGCCAAGCAGTCCGACGAGGATGTCGCAGGGCCGATTCCCCGGGGCCTGTGGCATTCGGTTGCGGGCGGCGAGAGCGGCTGGGCGATCCCCGATCCCCAGGACAACAACATCATCTGGGCGACCGGCACAGGTTTCGGGAGCCTGGGCGGCACGGTCGAACGGTACGACGAACGCACGCGACAGGCGCGGGAAACAGAGATCTGGCCGGAATCGACGGTGGGTTCGCCCGCCGGCGATCTAAAATATCGCTTCAATTGGACCTTCCCGATCGCCCTCTCGCCGCACGACCACAACGTCGTCTATGCCGGGTCGCAGTTTGTGCATCGAACCAGCAACGGCGGTCAGACGTGGCAGGTGATCAGCCCGGACCTCACCCTCAACGACAAGTCGCGACTGCAGCGATCGGGCGGCCTGACGCCAGACAACGTCGGCGTCGAGTACGCCGGTGTGGTTTTTGCGATTAGCGAGTCGCCGGCCGAACGAGGTGTGATCTGGGCCGGCACCAACGACGGGCAGGTCCACGTCACGCGCGACAATGGCAGCCGCTGGACCAACGTGACCGCGAACATTCCCAACCTTCCGGTCTGGGGCACGGTCAGCAACATTGAAGCGTCGCGGTCGGGTGGAGGCACCGCTTACATCACCGTCGACCTGCACCAGGTAAACAACCGCGACCCGTTCGTCTACAAAACGACGGATTACGGGCGTACGTGGAGCGCCATCAGCGGGGACTTACCGAAGACGATGTTCAGTTACGCGCACTGCATCCGGGAAGACCCCGTCACCCGTGGCCTGCTGTATCTCGGCACCGAGAACGGCCTGTATTTTTCGCCAGACGATGGCCGGCACTGGCTGCCGCTGCAGTCCGGGCTGCCGCACGCACCGGTGCATTGGCTCACGATTCAGGAACACTTCAACGATCTCGTCGTCGCCACTTACGGCCGCGGTTTCTGGATTCTCGACGACATCACTCCCTTGCGAACGCTGGCGACGGCCCGTGCGCGTGAAGACGTGCGGCTCTTCACGCCGCGACCGGTCTACCGCTTCCGAAACATCACGGAACCGATGATGATGCCTGACGACCCGGCGGAAGGGCACAACGCGCCGTACGGCGCGGATATCAACTTCTTTCTGAGCAGCGCCCCGCGTGACATCGACCGCGCTGGCATCAAGCTGGTCATCCGCGATGCGGCCGGAAAAGAGATACGAACGATGAACGTGGGAAAGGATGCCACGGCCGGACTGAATCGCGTCTGGTGGGACCTGCGCGGGAACGAGAGCCAGCCCATCACGCTGCGCACCAGCCCGCGTGACGCCGCCGACTTTCACGTTGGACCGGATGGCACGCGCAAGTTTCCGACCGGCGGTCCGCTCTCTGTTCTGGTGCCGCCGGGAACATTCACGATCGCGCTGGTTACGCCTGCGGGCGAAAAGACCGAGCACATCAACGTCCTGAAAGATCCCAACACGTCCGGGACGGAGGCTGACATCACCGCCCAGACCGCAGTCATGCTCCGGATCGGCGATCAGATGAACGTCGCCGGCAAGACCATCAATGACGCGGAACTCGTGCGCGCGCAACTGATTGCGCTGCGGAAACTGATTGGCGAGGGAGAGGCGCAGAAGGAGGTACTGAAGGCGGCCGACGACCTCGAGGTCAAAATCGGCAACGTCGAAGCGCGCCTGTTCAACATCACGTCCACCGGCCGTGGGCAGGACATGCTGCGAACGCCGGGCCAGATGGTCGAGAAGTTGAGCCACCTCGCTGACGTGGTGTCCTACGCCGACTTTCCGCCGACCGATTCCCAACTCGAGGTCGAGTCGGCACTCCGCCAGCAGCTGTCACACGATCAGGAGCAGATCAGCGGCCTGCTGGCGCGGGAACTGACGCTGCTGAATGCGATGCTCCGGGAACGTCAGATGGGCGCGATCGCCGTGCCACGCTGACTGTCTCAGCGGCTGAGGTGGGCGCCGATGCCCACCGCGCAGCCTTGTCGTCTCACGAACGTCACACCACCGTTACAGAGAGGCAATTCCGGCAGCCTAGTATCGAACCCGCCTGTTTACCGAATCCGGTCAGCAGCGCCCCAGGAGGGTTCGAGCGTGAGACATTTCGTTGCGCAGAAATTGACGGTATTCGGTGTTGCCGTGGCAGTTGCCAGCATCACCGCGATGGTCGCTGACCAATGGCCGGGGACAACGGTCTCGGCGTCACCCCAAGGGTTCAGTCCGAATAATCTTGTCGTGTCGCGAAGCGTGTATCAGGGAACAGCGTCCCTGATCAGCGTCGGCCAAACCCTGCCGGGTGCCGTCGCGACGACGTTCAAGAGCGGAGCAACCACGACAAGCGGGATCGTGGCGTCTGTATCGGGCCTCGTGGCGGGAAATCCGGTGCAGATAACGGTAGCGGGCAGTGCCCATACTGTGACGCTCACGAGCGTGATCAGCAGCACGAAAACGATCGCGTGGATGCCAGCGCTGCTCACCGCGCCGTTGAGCGGCAATCCCTGCCTGCCGTTAGCGGCGGTCAACGGCAGCTATCCGGGCGTATGGGCCAACGAAGCGCCGGACGCCAGTTTCGGCGTCACGTCGCCGATCTTTCTCGACCAATTGACACCGGACGGGACGCTCCTCGATTCGCGGCAAGTTGACCCGGCTCGGATCGTGACCAGCTTCTCGTCGAAATCAGAAGTGGCGTTGAATCTGTCCACGGACCGAACCAAGTTAACGTTCATGGGGTACGTTGGCGCCGGGATAAACCTCCTCGACGTCTCGAACGCCAACACCGTCTCCCCGACCAACGGCCCCTTCTCGACGGTCGATCCAACGAACCCCGTCACCAGCTCGTACAACCGAGCGGTGGCTCAACTCGACAGCGCCGGCGCCATGGAGATCACGGAGACCACCGCCTACAGCGGCAACAATGGCCGGGCCGCACTGCTCAACAACACAGATGGCGCGCTGGTCTACTACACGGCCGGGAACGCGGGTAACGGCGGAAATCCGCAGCCCGCCAGCATCATCCTGGGAGCTGGGACACAATTCATCACTCCGGGGCAAAGCCCCTCACTGCTGCCGACGCCGCTCGGCAGCTTCTCGATTAGCCAACTCAAGGATCCCAGCAACCCGCCGCACTTCTATGCGGCGGACAAGGTCGGCAAGGACACGAATTTCCGCGGACTGACTACCTTCGGACAAGTCGTGTATCTGTCGAAGGGGAGCGGCGGCAACGGCATCAACACCGTGTACTTTGTTGA
>DASXIR010000086.1:0-17316 GCA_036497895.1 Vicinamibacterales bacterium
TATCACGCACATCGACACATCGTCCATCGTCAGGCCGTACCAGCGCGCGATGTTCTGCGCCGAGATGCTCAGGTTCTTATGCGCCAGCGGCACGCGCTTGGGTCGTCCCGTGCTGCCGCTCGTGTGCAGCACCAGCGCGACATCGTCGATCGTCGGAGGCGGACAAGGCTGGCGTCCCGTCACTCCGTTCAAACTGACCACGCCGGCCGAATCCATGTCGATGGTGAGAATCGGGACGCGATCGCCGGCGGCCCGGCTAGCCTCGTCTGCGCCATCGGGTGGGAGCAGCAGCACCTTCGCGGCGGTGTCTTCGAGGAAGAACTTGAATTCGTCCTCCTTGTATGCGGGGTTCAGCGGCGCGGCGGTTCCGGCAACCGACGCGGCCAGGAACGACACGATCGCAGGAAGGCCGTTGGTCAGCGACGTCGCAACACGATCCCCACGTCCCACGCCCGCGGCCGAAAGCTGCTCGGCGACTGCGAGCACCTGTTTGAACAACGAGTCGTAGGTGACGCTGATGTGCGGATCCGGAAGAATCACCGCAGGCCGATCTCCGGGACCCTCCGCGAGAATGTCGAGCAGCGTCGTTGGAATCGATTGCGATGTACTCATGATGTCTGCACCAGAATCGCGTATGCGGGGACGGTAAGGAATTCCTGGAGCTGGTCGGAGGTCGCAACCTGCTCGAAAAGAAGGCGCGCCTGGGGAAAATGGCCGCCATCGAAACGCGCCGCGCCGACTTCATCTCGGACGCGCGCGTATTCCTCGCCGATGCACTGTTCGACCAGTGCCCTCGTCACGGTACGGCCATCATCAAGCGTTGCCTTGTGTTTGATCCATTGCCAAATCTGGGTCCGCGAAATCTCCGCGGTGGCGGCGTCTTCCATCAGGTTGTAGATCGGGACGGCGCCCTGACCGCCGAGCCACGCTTCGAGATACTGAATCCCGACGCGGATGTTGTGGCGCAGGCCGCCATCGGTCCTGGTGCCCGTCGGTGCTTCGACGAGGACGGCCGCGTTGGCGACGATGTCGTCTCGCTGACGTGTGACTTGATTCGGCGCGGGCATGCCGTGATCGAAGACCTCTTTCGCAATCGGCACCAGCGCCGGGTGCGCCACCCACGTGCCGTCGTGACCCTCGCGCACTTCGCGCAGCTTGTCGGCGCGGACTTTGTCCATCGCTTTGGCGTTGGCGTCGGGGTCGTCCTTGATCGGGATCTGCGCCGCCATGCCGCCCATGGCGTGTGCGCCGCGGCGATGACAGGTCTTGATCAGCAGCTGGGCGTACGCCTTGAGGAACGGCGCTTCCATCGTCACCTGGCCGCGGTCCGGCATGACGAACGCGGGATCGTTCCGCAGCGTCTTGATCGAGCTGAAGATGTAATCCCAGCGACCGCAGTTGAGGCCGATGCTGTGATCGCGCAGCTCGTACAGGATCTCGTCCATCTCGAACGCCGCCGGCAGCGTCTCAATCAGGCAGGTCGCCTTGATTGTTCCCTGGGGGACGTTCAGCGCGTCCTGCGCGTAGACGAACACCTCGTTCCAGAGATGCGCCTCGAGGTGACTCTGCATCTTCGGCAGGTAGAAGTACGGACCGGTTCCGGCCGCGCGCAGTGCTTCGACGTTGTGGAAAAAGTAGAGCCCGAAATCGAACAGCATCGCCGGCACGGGCCGTCCATCGACGATGTGATGTTTTTCGGTGAGGTGAAACCCACGAGGCCTCACCAGCAACCTTGCCGTGTTCGCGTTGAGCGCGTATTGCTTGCCGTTCGCAGGGTTCGTGTACGAGATGGTGCGGCGGATCGCATCCATCAGGTTGGCCTGACCGGTGACGCAGTTCGCCCTGGTCGGCGAGTTGGCGTCCTCGAAGTCGGCCATGAACACCTGCGCACCCGAGTTGAGCGCGTTGATGATCATCTTGCGGTCGACCGGGCCGGTGATTTCGACGCGCCTGTCGAGCAGATCCGCAGGCGGCGGCGCGACCCGCCAGTCGCCGGCTCGTATTTTTTCGGTCTCCGTCAGGAACGCCGGCTTGTCGCCTGCGTCAAACGCCGCCTGCCTCGTCACGCGACGGCTCAACATCTCATCGATGCCGTCACGGAATCGCCGGGTGAGATGTTCGACGAACGCGACCGCAGCCGTCGTCAGGACTCGATCGGAGCCCTCGACCTCAGGATTGGACATAACCACACATTAGACCATGCTCAATGGGACCGCCCGAAGGCTGTTGGGTCGACCCAACATTATCTAATACCGGAAGCGAAGCGAGAACTGAATGCGACGGGCCGGCGCCGATGAGACGGCTTCCCCGAAAAACGGAGAGCTCGCCGTTCCCTCGTTGAAGCTGTCCAGCCTCCTTCGTCAGTGAATAAGGGCGCCCGGTCGCGAGGCTGGCAGACAGGCCCAGGCTCGTGGTTTTGCGAATCGGGATGGTGCCGAACATCTCGAGCCGGTGCAGCTGGTTGAAATCGGCTCGCGCGTACTCGAGTGACAGATCGTAGTTGGGCGCCTCCACGCAGCACCGTCCGGCCGTTCTGTCCAGGCGAGTACGCGAACGATGCGCGCGGCGCAAAATTGTTCTCGTCGTGGAAATAACTCTGCCAGTCGTAGCGCAGGCCGAGATTCAGTGACAGGTTCGACCTCAGACGGATGTCGTCCTGCACGAAGGCGCCCAGCACCTTCTCGAGAAAACGCACCTGACCGTCCCCGGCCTGCTGAATGAACGAATAGGGCTCGAAGATCCGTCGCTGTTGGGGCGGCTTGGTCGCGGCGAACGCGTTTCGGGCGTAGAACGCGGAGTCGCGGAAGCGAAGATTTAGCGTACCGCTGTAATCCTTGCCGTCGGGCTTGGTCACGATCTCGATTCGCCCGCGGCCGGGACGGGCGAATTCCGCCGAATAAGGGTCCTGGTTGATCTTGATCTGCTGTACCGCTGACGCGGACGCCGACAGCGCATTCACTTCAACCCCGTCGACGACGATGGTGGTGCCGCCGGTGCCGATGGTGCTCGAATCGAGAAAGCGGCTCATGCTGGCGACCACGTCCTGATCGAGGATCGGCAGGTCGTCCAGCGCGTTCGCGTCGATGGAGATCGTGTCGAGGTTGGCATTGGCCTGCGCACTGGTCTGCGCGCCGCCGCTGCTCACCGACACCTCTTGCGTCAATCCTTCGATGGCCATGACGATCGTCAGTGGACCAGGAGCCCTGGCGGTCACCCGCAGGTGTGAGACGTTGGTCTTGAAACCGGGAAACGCGCTGCTGACGTCGTAGGTTCCCGGTGCGACCTGATCGAAACGGAAGAGTCCACCAGCATCGCAGACGATCGACTGGATCGTCGGCGAATCGGCGGCACGGAGGACGACTTCCGCGCCCTGAAGGACCGCGCCGGTCTGATCCTGTACGACGCCCGAGACGGCGACGCCGCGGGAGACGCTCGGCGGCTGGCCGCTCAGAGCGAAAATCAGCAAAACCACCGTCGCGAGCAAGGGGCGCTTATGATACTCTGGCGACCGATGCGGTCTTCAGCGATTCGACTGACGCTAGGCGCGGCAGCGTGGATCGTTCTCATCGTCGCCGGCTTCCTGATTTTCCGCTCCGAACAACAGGTCACCTCTCAGCGTTCGGCGCTGCGCGCATTCGATCAGCATGTGCGCGACGCGACGGCGGCGCTGTCGGATCTGCGCACCTCGCAGCAGGCGTACGTCGCAGCAGGGCAAGGCGTGAACTTCTGGATGCCGAAGGTGGCGACGACGCAGACGGTGGTGATGTCGGCGATCGACGCCCTCGACCAGTCGGCGAATGCGACGGCGCGGACGGCGCTCGACCAGGCCGCAGCGACGATCAGCGACTTCGGCAAGGTCGATCAGCGCGCCCGCGACTATATGAAAGGCAACCAGCCGCTGATGGCCGCGGACGTCATCTTCACCGAAGGCGGCGAAGCCACCGCGACCGCTGCGCGACAGGTCGAGACGGCGCGCCTCGAACAGCATCAGGCGCTGGACGCCGCGGAAGCGGCGTCGCGCTGGGACGAAGCAATCATCCTGGCGGCCGCCGGGGCGTTCGCGGGCATCACGCTGCTGTTCATGATTCCAGTTCCGCAGCCGGTGCCGTCGGTGGTTGAACGGCTCACGTCGCTGACCATGACGCCGCCGCTCATCGCGCGGCCCATTGCCGTCGCCTCGCCGACCGCGTCGGCTGCAGCGTCAGCGTCGTCTACGTCTCATTCCACTGCCACCGCTGCCGTCCCTGCGCCAGCCCCGGTTTCGACCCCGGCTCCTGCGCCTTCGGCCGCAGGAACCGCGCTGAGGGCTGCCGCCGATCTCGCAACCGATTTCGGAAGGTTGCGCGACGTATCCGACCTCACTCGTCTGCTTGGCCGAGCGGCTGACATGATGGACGCCAGCGGACTCATGGTATGGATGGGAAACGCCACCGGCGCCGACCTTCGACCGGTTCTGGCGCACGGCTACAGCGACGCGATGCTCGCCCGAATTCCGCCGGTTGCGCAATCGGCCGATAACGCAGCCGCAGCCGCGTATCGGTCGGCAACGACACAGGTCGTCGGCTCGCGCCCGGGCGGCACGAACGGCGCGGTGGTGGCGCCGATCATTTCGGCCGACGGCTGCATCGGCGCCCTCTCGGCCGAAATCAGGGGCGGTGGCGAAGGCTCGGACAGCGTCCGGGCCCTGGCTGTCATCTTCGCGTCCCACCTCGCCGGCGTCCTCGCCGCCACGACCGCCCCCGCCGCAGAAATCGACCAGCCCAAAGCAGCGGCAAGCAACTAACCAGTCGGAGTCGATGGCCAAGTCGCAGGGCACGCCGCCGGTCGCCCGTGAAACCAAGGCGCAGATCCTCGAGCGCACCGAGCGCGAAAAGGTCAAGTTCATGCGCCTGCAATTCACCGACATCCTCGGAACCATCAAGAACGTCGAGATTCCCGATCGACAGTTCGAGGAGGCGCTCGACGGCAAGATCATGTTCGACGGCTCGTCGATCGAAGGCTTCGTCCGGATCGAAGAGTCGGACATGTACCTCCGGCCCGACCTCTCCACCTTCCGCATCTTTCCGTGGCCGGGCACCACGGGCGAGAAGGTCGGACGGATGATCTGCGACATCTACACGCCGGACGGCGAACCATTTGCCGGCGATCCGCGTGCCTGCCTGAAGAAGGTGATCGCCCAGGCCGCCGAAAGCGGTTATGCGATGAACGCCGGGCCGGAAGCAGAATTCTTCCTGTTCCATACCCGCAACGGCGTCGCCACCACCGAAACGCACGACGCCGCAAGCTACTTCGATCTCAGCCCGGTCGATCAGGGCGAAGACGTGCGCCGCGAAATCGTGCTGGCGCTCGAAGCGATGGGATTTCACGTCGAGGCGGCGCACCACGAGGTGGCGCCGGGCCAGCACGAGATCGATTTCCGCTACGACGATGTCCTGACCACCGCGGACAGCATCAGCACCTTCCGGTTCGTGGTCAAGAACATCGCGATCAAGAACGGTCTGCACGCGACCTTCATGCCCAAGCCGATCTACGGCATCAACGGCTCCGGCATGCACACCCACATGTCGCTGTTTTCCGGCGGCTCGAACATTTTTTTTGATGCCAAGGCGCCGGGGCAACTGAGCGCCACCTGCATGCATTACATCGGCGGAATCCTGCGGCACGCAAAGGGCTTCTGCGCGATCACCAATCCGCTGGTCAACTCCTACAAGCGGCTGGTGCCAGGCTACGAGGCGCCGACCAACATCGCGTGGTCAGAGAAGAATCGGAGTCCGCTGGTGCGCGTGCCCGCGGCGCGCGGGACCTCCACCAGGATCGAGTTGCGGATGCCGGATCCGTCCTGCAATCCGTACCTGGCGCTCGCTGTGATGCTGCGCGCGGGGCTGGACGGCATCGAGAAGAAGATCGACCCGGGCCCGCCGGTCAACAAGAACATCTACACGATGAGCCACCGCGAGCGGCGCCACCTCAGGATCGACGAGCTTCCGGGAAACCTCAGCGAGGCGCTGGACGAGCTCGAAAAAGACGACCTGGTCCGCGACACGCTCGGCGAACACCTGTTCGAGCACTTCGTCACCGCGAAGCGCGAGGAATGGCTGGACTACATCAAACACGTCTCGCCCTGGGAGATCGACCGCTACCTCGGAATGTATTGAGCGTTTTCGGTCGGACGGCGGTGCAAGCCGCCACGCCCTGTCCTCCGCGGCGTTTGTCCGCGTCTCCTGATGAGGACGTCCTCCAGGAGCACGATTCCTGACCCGCCGATTTTTCCAGCATTTTCAGGGTCTGGAGCAGGCACGCGATTTGATGTGATCGCGGTGGGTCGCGTCGAATCAACGGGGTGCGTAACATCAGGCAGGCGCTGGCATCGCCGCATCCCGCGCACGTTTCACGATTGGCGCGGCCCGCTTCGACCGATTGTGTTATCTGAGGATCTACGGATCCAGCCGGCGGCCGAGCGTGGCGCCGGCACCGAGTCTCGAGAAGTATTCGTAGGTGGCGCGCGACATTTCCTCGATCGCCTTCTCGCCTTCCGCCTCGTCCTTCAGGAACGTCGTCATCACGCAGAAAATGTACGGGCGGTTGGTCGCATAGACGATACCGGCGTCGACGCGGACGCCGTCGAGCTCGCCCGGCTTGTCGGCAGTGGCAACGCCTTCGGGCAAACCTTTGCGCAACCGGCTTTCCTTGGGTTTTTTCAGCAGCTCGATCGCCTCGGCCATCGGATTCGGCTTGGCGGCCGCGCCGCTCGCGGCCTGCGGCCCGTTCAGCAATCGCAACAGCTCGACGAGTTCGTTCGGTGTCGAGACGTTCTCATCACCGCGCCTGGCAGCAGCCGTGTCCATCATGTGACGACGCAGCCGCGTTTCGCTCAGACCGAGCGTCTGCATCCGACGAGTGATGTCCGCCATGCCGAGTCGATCGATCAGCACGTTGGTCGCCGTGTTGTCGCTGAGCGTCACCATCAGGGTGGCGTAGTCGCGGATGCTCAGCGTCGGCGTCCCCATCTCGAACAGCACTCCGCTGCCGCCGACGGCCTTGGCGCGGTCGAGGGTGATGCGCTCGTCGAGATGGATCTTCCCTTCCTGCGCCTGCCTGAACAGCTCGTAGACGATCGCCAGCTTGATCGTCGACGCCGTCGGAAACACCGCCCGATCGAGATGGACGATGCGATCGCCCGAGGTGAGATCGAGGATCACATAGCCGGCGACGCCGTTGAGGTGGCCGGCAATCCCCTGCAGGCGGTGTTCGAACTTTCCTTTCAGCTCGGCGGCCGGCGGCGACAACGGGGGGACCTGCTGACTGACTGTGGCGGTCGGGGCGGACTCGTTCGCGAGTGGCACTGCGGCGGAGGTCACGACCGCCAGCGCCAGCATCGCCGCTGACGGGACCGATCGTTTGCAGAGGTTCACGAGCGTCATGCGGTAATCCTGACGGCCACCACGGTCATGTCGTCGTTCGGTGGCGTCTCGCCGCGGAAATCCTCGACCGCGGCGAAGATGGCGTCCACCAACGAGCGCGAGGGCCCGGCACAATGCTCGCGAATCACGTCCATGAGGCGCTCGTAACCGAACTCGCGGCCGAGCGCGTCATTGGCCTCGGAGACGCCGTCCGAGCAGAATACGAACACATCTCCCACCGACAGGTCGAACGTGATTTCGTCGTAAGACGAACCCGCAAATGAACCCAGCGGAACGCCCGGCAGCTCAATCTGACTCACCGTCTGATCGCTGCAGCGGATCGGATACGGCAATCCCGAGTTCGCGAGCATCACGGTCCGGCGCTTGAAGTCGAACACCGCGTAGCAGAGCGTGCAGTAGTACTCCTCGAGCTGCCGCTCGTGCAGGATGGTGTTGGTCGAGGCGAGCACGCCCGCCGGGCTGAACCGCTCGGGCGCGTAGCGGCGCCGGAACGTGCGCGAGCGAATCAGCTCGCCGGCGAACGCGCTATAGAGCGCTGCCGGCACGCCTTTCCCCGACACGTCACCGACCGCGACGACCAGACTGTTGGGCTCTGGCGCGAGGAAGTCGTAGAGGTCGCCGCCGAGTTCCCGCGCCGGTTCGAAGCGCGCCGCGACGTCCACCTGCTTCATGCGCTTGGGCAGCTCGGTCGGCAGCAGCGCGGTCTGCACCCGCTGCGCGAAGCGGATTTCCTTCTCGAGACGGATTTCGTTGGCGCGAATCGTTTCGTAGAGCCGGGCGTTCTCGATCGCGACCGCGGCCTGGCTGGCCAGCAGTGTCAGGATTTCGACGTGGGTTTTGCTGAAGGCATCGAGCTCCGGACTCTCGAGATCGAACACGCCGATGCAGCGATCCTGCAGCAACAGCGGAATCACCAGCTCCGATCGGGCATCGTCCACCACCTGGATGTAGCGCGGATCGACGGAGACGTCGGGAACCAGCACGGCCTCCTTGTGGAGCGCGGCGTAGCCGACCAGTCCGTGTCCGAGCTTGACGCGCGGCATCGTGATCTTGTCGCCGTAACGGACGGCGGCCTTCATCTCGAGCTCGGCGGTCTCGTCGTTGAGCAACAGGATGCCAAACGTCCGGTAGTCAATCAACCGCCGGGCAAGATTCGCGATCCTGGTCAGCAGTTCGTCCAGATGCAGGATGGCGCCGAACTCGCGCGCGATTTCTGACAGCGTTTCGAGCGTGCTGGTGTACTCGCGCTCGTGCTCGAACAACCGCGCGTTTTCGATCGCGACCGCGACGTGAGCGCCGAACTGCCGCAGCAGCAATTCGTCGGTCTCGGAGAACTGGCCCGCTGTGTCGCTGAGCAGGTTGAGTGCGCCGATCACCCGGCCTTTGCGGCGCAACGGGACCACCAGCTCCGCTTCCGAGCCGGGCACCGCCTCGACGTAGCGCGGGTCGGCGTGCACGTCGTTGACCAGCAGCGGCGTGCCCTCGGCGACCGCCGTCCCCACCAGCCCGTGTCCGACCTTGACGCGCAGCGTCTGGGCGATCTCGTCCGGATAGCCGACCGAATAGGCGATCGACAGCTCGGCCCGCTTGGGATCGAGCAGGTAGACCGCGAAGGCCTGGAACTTGGTGATGCGCGCGATCAGCAGCGGAATCTTGTGCAGCAGCTCGTCGAGATCCAGCACCGACGTGATCTCGCGCCCGAGCTCGAACAGCGTGACGACGAGTTCACGAATGTTGGGCGCGGCCGGAGCGGTCGGGGGCGGGCTGGATTCACTCACGGGAGTCAGAACTACGAAGTCTGAAGTTAGAAGTCAGCGCCTGCAGCGCGAAGCGCGCATCGAGCAGTATAATCTGACCACGCCATGGATCTGACGCTTCCTCTGGATCAGGCCGCCATCGAGCGGATTCTGCTGCACCGCTACCCCTTCCTTTTCGTGGATCGAATCACGGAGTTCGAGGTGGACACGCGGATCGTCGGCATCAAGAACGTCTCCCACAACGAGCGCTATCTGTCACGCGACACCGATGGCGAGCCGGTACTGCCGCCGACGATTCTGACCGAGGCGGTGGCGCAGGTCGGAGCGATCCTGATTCTGGCCAAGCCGGAAAACCGTCAGCGGCTGATCGTCTTCATGGGCATCAAGCGGGTGCGCTATCGTCGGCCGGTCCGTCCCGGCGATCAGGTCGTGATCGAGGCGACCGTCGTGCGGCTGCGCAGCAAGATGGGCGTGCTGCGCGGCGTGGCGCGGGTGGACGGCAAGTCGGTCATCGATGGCACCATGACGTTCGCGCTGGAGTCCACGATCGACCGTGACGTCCGGCTCGCCGAGACCAAGACCGCTAACGCTTGAAGACGAGCAGTACCGAGCCTGCCTTCACGGCTCGCGACGCCCACTTCGCCCACCGCGAATCCGGCCGGTAATAGCGATACGCATCGAGCAGCGCCGGCGCCATCACCATCGCGCCGATGACCGGTTCGCCGACACCGATCGATTGCGCCATCCCGCGCGTGTCTCTCTCGAACGGCCCGGCTCTCGCGAACGCGACGATGCCATAGCCGACCGAATTGAGGACGTTGAAGGCGAACAGGCCTTTCGCCAGCGGTGCGTGCTCGGCGCGCAGCGACGGCCGCGCGGTCAACAGCCACTCGTTTGACGCTTCCTGCACCCAGAATCCGGCCGAGGAAATCGTGTATTCGATTCGCGCCGGCTGGCCGCCGTCGTGCGTAACCGCGAAAAAAGGAATCGGCCCGAAATGCACCGGCGTGATGCGGGGGTTGGTCTGGAAGATCGCGTCGAAGATCAGGTGACCCGCTTCGTGCGCGCCGAACGCGAGCGCGGCGCCACCAAGGAATTGCGCAGTGTCGGCAACGGCATGCTCGTCTGATGTGGAATCAGGCGGCGCGCCAGCTGGACTGTTCTGCGCCATCGCCGCCTCAGGCAGAAACACCGTTGAAAACACCACGATCGCCACGATCGCCGAACGGACGAGTACGGCACTCAAGTTGCACTTCCGCGTAGCTGGACGAGACTTTGGAAAACGTAGGCCTGAAATGTTGGAAACCATCGCCATCATTCTGATCGTACTGTGGCTGCTCGGAATGGTCAGCGGCTACACCCTCGGCAACTTCATCTACGTACTGCTGGTCATCGCGATCGTGCTGTTCCTGGTGCGGCTGATCAGCGGGCGCCGGGTCGTCTGAAGCTGTACCATCCAGGATCGCGGATCTTAAATGTTCAGGCGCGGGCGCCCTTCACGAGGATGACGCCCGCGAAGACGATCGCCGCGGCGATGCCGGTACGAGCATCGAACGGTTCGTGCAGCACCAGCGTGCCGAGCGCGACCGCGATGACCGGATTCACATACGCGTAAAGCGACACGGTCGCGACCGGCAGGTGCTTCAGTGCGTAGGCATACGCAGTGAACCCGCCGATCGCGCCGACGAAAATCAAATAGGTCAACGCTCCGGCGGAACGTGGCGTGAAGCGCAGCGCCGTGGTTTCGTGCGCGGCGAGACCGGCGACGAGCAGCGCGATGCCGCCGAACAACATCTCGAACGCGGCCGTCGCCAGAACGTTCTCATCGTGCGCCTCTCCTCGCCCACGGCTTCTCGCATACGAGGATCCGATCGCCCACCCCACGCACGCCAGCTGCGCCGCGACTACCCCGCCGAGAAATGCGCGGCCACGATCGCCGGTCTGAAGCTCGGGCCAGACCAGCATCAGGATCCCGGCAAAGCCGACGATCAGCCCGAGCACACGCCGCACGGTCAGACGCTCGCCGCCGGGCAGCAACGCATCGAACCCGACCATCCAGAACGGAGACGTCGCCACCAGAACCGCTGTCAGCCCACTGGGGACGGTCTGTTCAGCCCAGACCACTCCGCCATTCCCCAGTCCCAGCAACAGCACCCCGAGCAGCGTCAGGGACGGCCATGCACGCGGACCGGGCAGCCGCTCGCCTCGCAGCTTGAGGACGAGAACCAGCAGGCCGCCGGCCGCGATCCAGCGCATCGCCGCCATCAGCAGAGGCGGAATGGTTTCGAGCGCGATGCGGATTCCCAGATAGGTCGTGCCCCAGATCAGGCAGACAGCGATCCATGCAGCATACGCGCGTCTCTGGCTGGTCTCGCAGGTGTGGGAAGTAAGGATTTTTCGACTGTAGCCCAAACCCCAGGCACGGTAAAATGAAAACAAATGGGAAGAAAATCCGCCGCCAAGACGCAGGGTCGATCGTCGTCGGACGTGCCGCCACCAGGGGAAGAGAAGAAGTCCTCATCCGCGATGCTCATCGTCGGCATCGTCGCATTGGCGGCGGTGGTGGGCGCATTCGTGTATTTTCGTGGCGCGGCGACGCAAGCCGACGCAACTGCCGCCGCGGCTCAAGCGCCGCCGGCGATTCCAGACGAAGTGCCGCCGGCCGCGAAGTTCGGTCCGCACAAACAGCAGACACTGCCGCCGCTTCCCTTCCAGGCCTACGCGCCGCCGCGGCCGCCGGACGTCGTCCGTGCGGACTACGTGTTCGCCGCTGAGCATCCGGAAGTTCTCAGCTACGTGCCGTGCTTCTGTGGTTGTGAACGATCCGGGCACACTGGAAACGACTCGTGTTTCGTCGCCAAGCGCGACAGCTCAGGCGACGTGGTCGAGTGGGAACCGCACGGCCTCGAGTGCACGGTCTGCCTCGACGTTGCCAGCGAAGCGCGTCAGATGTACTCGTCCGGTGCCTCGGTGAAGGAGATTCGCGCGGCGATCGAGAAGCGCTGGGCCGCGACCTCAGCACAGCAGCACACGCACACGCCGACGCCGTTACCCAAGTAAGCGGAGCTGAGGGCTGCGCGTCACCGCGCGGCCTTCATTTGGTTCCTACCCCTATAATCCAACCGTGGAACGACGAGGCGCCGCATTCGCGCGACTGTTCGAAGCGGTGCACGAAGGTGTGTACATCGGGGCGATCGGCCCCGACTGGACCACGACGATCGCCGCCAATCCTCACCTCAAGTTGATTTTCGGCCACGACAGCGACGCGCCTGAAGAAGACGTGCGCCCCTTCGATCGCGAACGCTTCGTTGATCCACAGGCCCGCGTGGCTCTGCTGGAGCGCCTCGGCGCCGATGGCTCCGTCAACGACTACCTGCTGCGGCTTCGCCGCGCGGACGGCAATCCCGTGTGGGTCGAGTTGACGGCGCGCGCGGATCCGCCGGGCGAGGATCAGAGCCTCCGCGTCGAGGCGCTGATGCGCAACGTCTCCGAGCGAAAAAAACTCGATGACGAAACGCGGGACCTCTATCACCAACTGCTCCAGGCGGAAAAAATGGCGGCGCTCGGCCAGACCGTGTCCGGCGTCGCGCACGAGTTGAACAATCCACTGGCGACGATCCTCAGCTGGGCCGAGCGGCTGTCGCAGCGGACGCTCGACGATCAGGTCCGGCGCGGGCTCGAAGTCATCCTCTCCGAATCGGACCGCGCCGCCCGCATCGTCCGGAACCTGCTCACCTTCGCGCGCAAGCGGCAGACGACGCGGGCGATGGTGGATGTCAACCAGGTGATCCGTGAAACGCTGGCCTTGCGCGCGTACGAGCAGCGCGTGACGAACATTTCGGTGATCGATGGCCTCGCTGCGGGACTGCCGCAGGTGTTTGCCGATGGCCACCAGGTGCAGCAGGTGCTGCTGAATCTGGTCATCAACGCGGAGCAGGCAATGCTCTCCGCGAATGGCCGCGGCGTGCTCGTCGTGAGAACCTGGCACGACGCTGAACGCGAGTCGGTGGTTCTCGAAATCAACGACGATGGGCCGGGGATTCCCGACGATCTGCAGCCGAAAATCTTCGACCCGTTCTTCACGACGAAGGAAGTCGGCAAAGGGACGGGACTGGGCCTGACCGTCGCCTACGCCATCGTGCAGGAACACGGTGGGCGCATCCGTCTCAGATCGCAGCCGGATGGTGGTGCGTCGTTCTACGTGGAGTTGCCGGTCACCGGCGCCAAGCTCGGACCCGAGCCGAGCGAGCACGGACGTCAGGGTCCGGTGGAAGCGGTCGCCGGTGCGTCGATTCTCGTGGTGGAAGACGAAGCCAAGCTGGCCAGCGCCGTGTCGGACGCGCTTCGCGATGCCGGCTACGTCGTCGACCACGAGGCTGACGGCGAGATCGCGCTGACCAAAATCAAGGAGAGTGCGTTCGACCTGGTGGTGTGCGACCTGAAGATGCCGCGGATGGACGGCAAGACGTTTTACCGGACGCTGGTGGCGTCGCTGCCGGGAATGGCATCGCGAGTCATTTTCGTCACCGGTGACGTCGCCGGGACCGATGCCGAAGGGTTTCTGCAGGAAAGCGGTTGCCGCTGGCTGGCCAAGCCGTTCCGGCTCGGCGATCTGCTGCGCGCCGTGCGGGATGGATTGAGCTAGTGCGTTCGCTCGTTCGGTTGACGCTCGCCTTGATTTTCGTTCTGGCCGTTTGCATAGCCCTGGTTCCGACGTTTCGCACCGAGGTGCTGCAGACCGCCGGCGAGACCGTCGCCGCGGCGGATACGGCGCTCAAGCCGCACGACGAACGGGCGATGGCCGCAGATCTGCTGGTTGCGGATTTCGAGAGCGGCGCAGCCGGCATACTCGCGATTAGCGACCTCGCTCACGCACAACCATCGGCGACGGTGGCGTTGTTGCTGCCTGTGTCTACCAAGGTCGAGGACGAGATGGCACGTCGAGGCGTCAAGATTCCCGACATCTCGACGGATGTGCTGCTACAGCTCGGTGTGCCGAGGACGGCGATCATCAAGATCCCCGCAGGCGAGGGCGGAACGACGGAGTCTACTGCGGCGTTGGCCGACTGGGCGCGGGCGAACCCACAGAAACGGGTGCTCGTGGTCGTCGGAGCGTCTCACGGGCGGCGCTATCGACGCGCGTTGCTGCGGGTCTGGCCGAAGAGCGCGCCCGCTCCGACGGTCGCCACCTCCCCGTACGGACTCTTCCGCGTCGAGGACTGGTGGAAATCGCGAACCACGTTACGCGAGGGTCTGTTCGAGTTTCAGAAACTGGTCCTCGATTACGCGACCCATCCGTGGTGAGCCGGGTGGCGCGGCCCTATCTGGCCGCTGCGACCGCCTGACGGGTGCGTGTGATCTTCAACGTGGCCTTCGCCTGGGCAGGCCGCTTCATCGAACGCTTGTAGGGCAGCACGACCGCGTGTGGTGACGCCAGCGTTTCGGCCTGTGCGTCGGGCAGCTGCGCTTTCACCATCATCGGTTTCTTGACGGTGAAGGCGAGGAGCTGACGCCGCATCTCGGCGACCTTCTCCGGATTCATCTCACCGAGCGAGTCGCGCAGCCGGCGGATGGCGCGGGCGTGAAGCTGCGACACGCGCGATTCGTTGACGCCGATCTCGCTGCCGATCTCCTTCATCGTGACTTCGCCGTAGTAGTACAGCCCGATGACTTTGCGTTCGCGCCAGGGCAGGGCTTGAATGGCGGCGCGGACGCGGTTGCGCGTTTCCGATTTCTCGTAGGCCTTGTCCGGCGAATCCGGTTCTGATGGCACCAGCACAGTCGGCAACGAGCTCTCGTCCATGTGCTCGCCGGTCGCGAGCGGCGAGGTCGCTTCGATGGTGTTGATGCGGACGATGGTGCGGCTCAGACGCTTCTCGTCGGAGCCGACGCGGGCGGCGAGGTCAGCCATGGACGGCTCGTGTCCCAATTCGCGCCGCAGCGCTTCGCGGGCTGCGTCGAGCTCGCGGCGTTGACGCCGGACACCGCGCGGCCACGCGTCTTTGCGCAGCGCGTCAATCATCGCGCCGCGAACGCGCCGTTCGGCGAATGTCTCGAATTTGATGCCGCGATCCTCGTCGAAGCGGTGGGCCGCGTCGATCAGACCGATGACGCCATCCTGGACCAGATCGCCGATGTCGATCGAGTTGGGCATCGACGCGGCCATGCGTCGCGCCAGCGCCTCGACGAACGGGATGCCGGCGACGATCCGACGATTCTGACCAACGGTGCTGACAGCCTGAACGCGCATCTCATCTCCTCGCCGGACTTCGCACGTCTGCCGGCACCTGCGCTGTATCGCAACTGCGATACCAACAGCCGAGTCTGTGTTCCGGACGAAGGCACGCTGATGGCGCCATGACAATTAAGTCATTGGAAACAAAAGAATTACAGTTGTGATCCGTTTCGACACGACTCCGAGATCTTGGGGCGTAGAACCTGTTAAATCGTCAACGTTTTGACGATTTCGAGCGGATAGCCGCCAATCAATTGACGGCTAAATTACAGTTTTGGTTGAGAGGAGGAGGGCGGGATTGAGCTAAAGCGGTTCGGCCGACGCGTTTGCGACGCGTCGGATTTCGGTCGCAGTAGCCATGGCTTCGAGCACGCTCGACACCACCTGGGAAGCACGAGCGCGGTTCATCTCGTCGGTCGACTTGGCTTCGAGCAGCTCGGCGTGCGCGAGGATGATGCCCAGCTGGTTGTTGAGCCGGTGGAAGAGCAGGCGAAGGTCGGGTGACTCATCCATCGGACGACTCCTCGCCAGTAGTTCTTCGACGCTGTACGCACGCGGCATCAGGCCTGGTTCCGGCCTTCTGTCTGCCACGCCGGCTGCGCCACCGGGCGCTCGGCATTGGCGTCGCGCCAGAGCGTGTCGACAAAAATACGGACGGATCCACCGGCAGTCCGCACATATTCAATCTTCCCGCTCGAGAGCCAATTGTAAATCGTGCGCCGGCTGACACCGACCAGCTCGCAGGCTTTCATGATCGAAATCGTTTTTCGTTCCACAGGCTCATTGCCTCCGGAACTTGTATCGGTGCCAAGGTCAGCGGGGATTAGGGATTACGAAATCGGGGCTCTTTCGGTGACGCCGGGCCGCGAGGCGACCGGTTCTTTATGGCCCTATTTCGCGTGCGGCGTCATCGAGGCCGGCAATCGCCGCGCGACCCATCGCAAGAACTGCCTCTTCGGTGCTCCCGCCGATGTGCGGTGTGCCGATGAAGTTGGGCAGAGCCAGCAAATCGTGATTGGACGGCGGTTCGATCGCATAGACGTCGAGCGCCGCGCCCGCGAGTCGCTGCGAGAGCAACGCATCCTTCAAGGCGACCTCGTCGACAATCCCGCCGCGCGCCGTGTTGATGAGAAACGCGGACGGCTTCATCCGTGTGATTTCCGCCGCACCAATCAACCCGCGCGTCGTCGTGTCGAGCGGGACATGAATGGTGAGGATGTCGCACTCCGACAGCAGCGCATCGAGCGACACCGGCGTGACGGCGAGGTCGCGGTAGAAATCGTCGTAACGTCGGATGTCGTGAGCGAGAATGCGCGCGCCGAACGCCGAGCAGAGTCGCGCCACCTGTTGACCGACATGGCCGCAGCCAAGGATGCCGACGACGGCGGACGAGAGCTGGCGACCGCCGGGACGCCGCCAGCCGCCGTGCGGCATCTCGCGCGCCAGCGGAATCAGTGTCCGTCCCAGCGCCAGCATGAACGCGATGGTCAGCTCCGCGACCGACTGACGATTCACGCCCGGCGTCCATCGCACCGACACGCCATGTCGGCGCGCCGCTGCCAAGTCGATCATGTCGAGACCCACGCCGTACTTGCTCACCAGACGCAGGCCGGGAAGCGATTGAAACAGCGCCTCGTCGAGAACCTCGAGGCCGGTGATCGCACGTTCGTGGCTGCGCAGAAAGCGCACGAGCGCCTCGCCCGCGAGCGGGTGGCCGGTTTCGTTGAAGATCGCCCCGCTGTACCGCTCCAACAGCTCGCGTCGCAAGGTCGGGTTTTTGCCAAAGGAGTGGGAGGCGACCGCGACGATCATCCGGCCGATGGTAACGGGGGCCGGGGCGCTGAGGCCAGGGGCGGGCCAGTGACGGATTTGAAATGGACAGCCGACGCGCGGCGGTGTCAAA
>DASXIR010000087.1:0-6733 GCA_036497895.1 Vicinamibacterales bacterium
TGCGTACACGCTCGCGCTGCTGGGGGAACGGCCGTTGCTGATGGCCAGTGCCGGCGAGGACTTCGGCGATTACCGCCAATGGCTCGAGGCCGCCGGCATCGACACCTCGCACGTCAAGCAGATCGCCGGCAAGTTCTGCGCGTCGTTTTTCTGCAGCACCGACACGGAAAACAACCAGATCGCATCGTTCTACACCGGCGCCATGGCCGACGCCGGTCAGCTCTCGTTTCGTTCGGTTAAGGACTGCGGCCTCGCCATTATCGCCCCGAACGATCCCGGCGCGATGGTGCAGTACGCCGACGAGTGTCGGGTGCTGGGCATTCCGTTCATCTTCGATCCCGGCCAGCAGTGCGCGCGAATGGCCGGCGATCAGCTGCGCGACGGCGTCACCGGAGCCACGGTGGTGATCGTAAACGACTACGAGTTGGAATTGCTACGGCAGAAGACCGGGATGAGCGAGGCAGACATCCTGGCCGTGGCCGGGACACTGATCGTGACCAGGGGCGAAAACGGATCCACTGTGCTGACGGCCGACCGTTCGGTGGATGTCGCGGCGGTGCCCCCGACGCGCATCGTCGATCCGACCGGAGTCGGCGACGCGTTTCGCGGCGGATT
The DNA here is from genome assembly GCA_036497895.1 of Vicinamibacterales bacterium. GTDB lineage: Bacteria > Acidobacteriota > Vicinamibacteria > Vicinamibacterales > CAVVIG01 > CAVQFC01. The sequence goes on from DASXIR010000087.1 coordinate 616, forward strand.
GATGCGCGGGATGTCGCTCGGGCTTCCGTACGGCGCCTGTGCGCGGTTGGGCAGCGTGGCGGCGACCTACGCGCTCGAGCACCTCGGCGGGCTCAGCCACGCCTACACCTGGGCCGAGTTCAAGAAGCGGTACGAACTGCACTTCGGCCCACTGGAAATGTCCGCGACGACGTAAGGCAGGTCCGTCTCCGGCGCACGCTCACCAGTGCGTGTTCCACCCTGCGCGCTGAAGTTCGCGTAATTGCTGGTCGGCGTGTGCGAGGGCGAGCTGGCGCGACGGCCATCGTCGCGCCCACAGCATTGCGCCGTCGTAGAAGAACTGGACTTCGACCGCGTCCGATCCCTCGCAATCGTGAAGGCGTGCGTCGAGCCAGGTGTGGTTCTTCCGCAGACGCCACACCCGTGTGGTCGTCACTGCCGGGCAAGGCCACCGGCTGCAACGGCGAGCGACGAGCCCGATGCGTTGGCGCTGGCCACCGACGTCGCTGACGGGCTCGCTTCCTGCAGCGCGTCGAAATCGACGAGCGACAGATCGTAGGCGAGCACCGCGCCGACCTCGTTGTTCTTGGCCTGCGCGAGATCGCGCTGTGCCTGAATCACCAGAAAGCTGGTCGACATGCCGACCTCGAAGCGCTTGCGCTCGGCGTCCAGTCGCTGATCGGCCAGCTCGCGCGCCGCTCGCGTTGTCTGAATCCGCTTCGCGTTCATCTCGATCTTGAATCCGGCATCGCGCACCTGCTGGATGACGCGGGCCTGATCGCTTTTCAACCGCCCCTCAGACTGAATGGTCGCGAGCTTCGCGCGCGCGTAGTCGGCCTCCACCTGGCTCTTGCCGAGCGGATACGACACGCTGACGCCGACACTCCATGTCGGATAATCCTGACTGAACAGCGAGCCGAGGATGCTGGTGAACGGCGTGATCGCACCGGGTCCGAGGATGGTGCCGGGGAAGTCCGAGGTACGGAGGATTTGCGTGCCGCCAAGAGCGTTTGCCGAATAGGTGGCGTTGAGACGGACGTCCGGCAGCGTCTGATTGTTGGTGTACGCCTCGCTGGTCTTGGCGTTCTCGATGTCCTTGCGCGCGTGCGTCAGGTCAGCGCGTTCCGCGAGCGCGCGCGTGACGGCCGCTTCGACGTCGATCGTCGGCGTGCTGACGGGCGGCGAGTCGATCGTATCGAGATTCACCGTCCAGTTTTCGCGCACCGAGGCATCGAAAATCAGCAGGCGAAGCAGGTCTTCGCTCTGCTTGACTGCGGTCTGCGCGATGATCAGCTGCTCCTGATCCGCCGCCACTTCCGCCTGCGCCGACACCAGGTCAAGCGGCGGCGAGGTGCCGATCTCGACCTTCGCCTTGTTCACGCGCACGAGCTCTTCAGCGAGGTCGAGAGCGGACTGACGTGCGTCCACGGTCGCCCGCGCCGACACCAGATTCCAGTATGCCGCTTTGACGTTCGCGGTCGTGTGAACCACGGTCTCGTGCAACTGCGTGTCGGCGATATCGCGATTGGTTTTGCTCGTGACCAGCGCTTGGCGCGAAAAGTCGATCTTGAAATTGCGCAGCAGCGGTTGCGACGCCGTGAACGCCAGACCCGATTGAATCAACGGATCGTAGCTGTTCAGAAAACTGTTGCTGCTCGTGCTCGAAGCCGTCCAGCCAACGTTGTAGGTCGTGCCGTACCAGGGCAACTGCTGCGCAATCGTGGCGCCGCCCGAGAGGACGTCGGTGCTGGTCGCAATCGGCGAGAGCAGCCCTGATGGTGGCACCAACTGATTGTTCGTGGTCAGGCTCGTATTGAGCGTCGGCTTGAACACGCCCGCGGCCGAGGCGACGCGGGTGTCGCTGATCTCGGGATCGATGCGCGCGACCTTCAGGTCCACGTTGTTGTCGAGCGCCATCTTCACCGCTTCGTCCACGGACAGGCGAAGCGTCGCCGGCGTCTGCGCCGCGGTCTGGGCGGAAGCGGTCGCTGCCAGGCCAAGCGCCAGCAACGCGATCAGCACCGTCCGGCCGAGCGCGGATCCGGATGCCGCCGCGGGTGCGCGGCCGCCGCTGGTGAGTGGAACACTATCGCCATGGACTTCAGCGCGCCGGCGTCCGAAGATCCGGATCTTCGAGGCGTCATCGAACAACGAGTAGGCCACCGGCGTCACGACCAGTGTCAGCACCAGCGCCAGCGACTGACCGCCGAAGATGACGAAGCCGATGGCGTGGTTGGTGCCCGAGCCGATGCCGCGCGACACAATCAACGGAATCATGCCGGCGACGAACGCGAACGTCGTCATGAGAATGGGCCGCAGCCGGTCGCGGCTGGCGCGAATGACGGCATCATGAGTAGACAAGCCGGTCTCCTTGAGGTGATTGGCGTGGTCGATTTGGAGAATCGAGTTCTTCTTCACGACGCCGAACAGCACCAGCAGTCCGAGCGCCGAGAAAATGTTGAGCGACTGCCGGAAGATGATGATCGACAGCAGCGCGAACGGCAGGGTCAGCGGCAGCGACAGCAGAATCGTGAACGGATGCAGCCACGACTCGAACTGCGCCGCCAGAATCAGGTACATGAAGACCAGGGACAGCACGAACGCCAGCACGAAGTTCTGGGCCGCGCGACCGAGCTCACGCGACTGGCCGGTGAACGATCCGCGATAGTCGCCGCCCGGATTCAGCTTGGCGAATTCAGCAAGGATGACGTTCTGCACTTCGGCCTGCGAGGCACTTGGCAGCAGGTTGCAGAACACCGTGACCTGGCGCTGACGCGACAGCCGGTTGATGTCCGACGGCGCCGTGCCCGCCGCGAAGCTGGCGACGTTGTCCAGCGCGACGCTGCCGAGTCGTGACGAGGGCACGGTCAGCCCGGCGATCGCCTGCTGGGTGGTCCGGTTCTCCGCACGCGCGCGCAGATGCACTTCGTACTGTTCGCCGCCTTCGTTGTAGGTCGTCACCTGATCGCCGCCGACCAGCAGCCGCAGGGCTTCGGCCGCGTCGCCGATCTGGACGCCGAGATCGGCCGCCTTCGGACGGTCCACCTGCACCGACAGCTCGGGCTTGCCGACGTTCATCGACGTATCCACGTCAACGACGCCCTTCACGGTCTTGACCCGGTCGACCAGCTGACGGCTGATCACTTCCAGCTTGCGCAGGTCCGGCCCGTTGATGATGAATTGAATAGCCGCGGCCTGGGCGCCGCCGCCGCCGATGGTTGCCACCGGCTGAACCGACGTGCGCAGGTTCTGGGTCAACGGCGGCAGGATCTGGCTGCGGACCTGCTCCATGATCGCGAACTGATCGCGCTGGCGCGACTCGATTGGCGTCAGTCGGATGTAGACGTTGCCGAGGTTCCTCGTCTGCGACGGATCGCCACCGATGGTGACCAGGGTGTAGTCCACCTCCGACAGCGGCCGGATGCTGTTCGCGATCCGGTTGGCGATGACTTCCGTGGCCTCGAGACTGGTACCCTCCGGCGCACGCAGATTCACCTCGAACTCCGACTGGTCGTCATTGGGCATGAAGTTCTTGTCGGCGACCATGAACAGCGGCACGCTCGAGAACAGCACAACGACCGCGAAACCAGCCACCAGCGCACGGTGGCGCATCGACCACTCGAGCAGGCGGGTGTAGAGCACGTCGATGGCGTGGAAGATCCGGGAATCCTTCGAATCGTGACTGCCTTTCTTGCTGTGATCGACTTTCAGCCACCGCGCCGACAGCATCGGAGTCAACGTGAAGCTGACCAGCAGCGACACCATGATTGCGAACGCCATGGTCAGGCCGAAGCTCTTCATGAACCGGCCGACGATCCCGCCCATGAAGCCGACCGGCACGAAGATGGCGACCAGCGACAAGGTCGTGGCCAGCACGGCCAGCCCTATTTCCTGGGTCGCGTCGACCGCCGCCTTGAACGGCTCCTGGCCCTTCTCTTCGATGAAGCGGTAAATGTTCTCCAGCACCACGATCGCATCGTCGATGACGATGCCGACCGAAAGCGTCAACGCCAGCATGGTCAGCATGTTGAGCGTGAAGCCCATGTACCAGACCAGGCCGAAGGTCGCGATGATTGACGTCGGGATGGCAATCGAGGCGATGATCGTCGAGCGCAGGTTGGTGAGGAACACCAGCACGACCAGCGCCGCCAGAATCGAGCCGACCACCAGGTGTTCTTCGACGTCGTGGATCGACGCCTCGATGAACTCCGAGGTGTCGCGTACCTGGCGAACGCTGTAGCCCACCGGCAACGTGGTTTTCAGTTCGTTCAGTCGCCGCTTTACTTCCTTCACCACTTCGACCGTGTTGGTGCCGGACTGCCGGCGCACCTGCAGCAGCACGGTCCCGGTGCCGTTCACGTTGGCGATGGTTTCAGGATCGGCTTCGCCGTCCTCGACCCGCGCCACTTCCGACACGCGAATCGGATGCCCGTCCTTCTCGCGAATCACGATGTCGTTGAATTCAGCGACGGTCTGGACCCGCCCTCGAGTCCGCAGGGTCAGTGACTGTGGTCCCTGGTCGACGCGTCCGCCAGGAATCTCGATGTTCTGTGATTGCAAGGCGCGGGCGACGTCGTTGACGGTCAGGTTCTGCGCGCGCAGCCGATCGGAATCGAGCCACACGTTGATCTGGCGCTGTCGTCCGCCGAGCACCAGTACCTGGCCGACGCCGTTGACGCTCTCGAGCTGGCGGCGCAGCACCTTGTCGGCGTACTCGGTGATGTCACGGACCGGCTTGTTGGCACTCAGTGCCAGGCTGAGAACCGGCGCCGCGTCCGGGTCGAAGCGATCGACCCGTGGCTGCTGAATCGTCTTCGGCAGCAGCGGCAGGACGCCGTTGATCTTGTCGCGCACTTCCTGCGCGGCGACGTCGGTGTCCTTGTCGAGCGTGAAGCTGATGGTGACCAGCGAAATGCCTTCCGACGAGGTCGAGCGCAGCTCGTCGATGCCGCTGATGGTGTTGACGCCCTCCTCGATCTTGTCGGTGATCTCGGTCTCGATCTGCTCAGGCGCGCCGCCCGGCTGAACGGTCGTGATCACGATGGTCGGGATGTCGATCTTCGGAAAGCGGTCGACGCCGAGCAGCGAGAACGAGAACGCTCCAACGACGGTGAGGGAAAGAATGAGAACGGTCGCAAAGACCGGACGTTTGACGCACAGCGCTGCAAGCCACTGCATGATTAGCTCACCTTGATTCCGTCGGCGAGCTGGCCGACGTTGGTCGTCGCCACGCGTTCGCCGGCCTTCAGGCCCTTGGTAATTTCAACGAGGGTGCCGACCTTGTCACCGGTCGTCACGATCCGCTCCTCCACGTGATCGCCGTTGACGACGTAGACGCGGCTGGTGCCGGAGGCGGTCAGCACCGAGGCGGGCGGTACCAGCACACCGGGCGTGCGTGTCGCCTGTTCGATACGCGCGGTTGCGAACAGGCCCGGCTTCAGCTCGCCTTCACCGTTGGGCACGGTCGCCTCGACGGTCAACGAACGCTGATCGGCCTGCAGCGCGGGCGCGACATATTTCACGGTGCCTTGAAACGTTCGCCCCGCGTAAGCGTCGACCTCGAACATGATCGGCTGGCCGATCGCAATCGACGACACCGACTGTTCAGGGACGGTGAGCAGCGCGCGCAGCGGGTTGACCCGAACGACAACCGCGACCTTCATGCCCTTGGTCACGTAGTCGCCGACCGAGACCAGCCGTTGTGCGATCACGCCGTTGAATGGCGCGCGGACGGCGGTGTCGGCGAAGGCTTTCTGTGCCAGCGACACGCGGGCGCGCGCCGCCTGGAGCATCTGATACTGCTGCGCCGCGCTGTTTTTCGCCGCCTCATAGGTCTGCCGCGACGCTTCCATCTGCGTCTGGCGCTGATCGAATTCCGACTGCGACACCACACGCTGCTCGAGCAGCGACTTGATGCGATTGAACTCGCTTTGTGCCAGCTCGTACGACGCCTTCGCGTTCTGCACTTCAGGAACCGCGTTGACATCGAACGCTCCGTCCAGCGTCAGGCCGAGTCGCGCTTCGAGCTGGGCCGCGTTGGCCTGCGCTTCCTTGAGCTGGGCATCGGTTTCGGTCGGCGAGATCCGCACCAGTTCCGCGCCGAGCACGATTTGCTGGCCTCGCTCGATCGGTGCCGACA
>DASXIR010000088.1:0-53972 GCA_036497895.1 Vicinamibacterales bacterium
CCGCAAGCCCTCGGCGTCGCGCACGGGCCTGGCGATTCGTTGCGCAGACGTTACATCGTCCGTCTCTTGCGCACCCTGACGGAGAGGGCACGCCGTGTCACGCCTGACACGGACGAGCATCGCTTGGCGCCGGCGAAGACATCACGCAGCCTGGCTGTTCTCGTCCCGTGTTTGCCGGGCGGCCTCGAGCTTTTCTGCAATGTGGAAGCGCTCCAGTTCGTCTTGCGCAAATGGGTACGGCGGATGCTCGCCACCGAAGACCAGTTGCTCGATCACATAAAACACGAGAGTCATGGCGACGATCGTGTACCCGATCGCGGCCAGCCATTCCCAGCCGCTGGCTAGGCCATGTTCTTGGATGTAGTAAACGTAGACCACACCCAACGGAAGCCAGCCAAATACAGCCGTTGCAGCGCCAGGGCTATATAGAGATTTGATTTGATAGTTCACCAGGATGGCGTGCCCGATCACTTGGAGAATTGCCCCCACAATCATCGTTGACAAGCCAAGCCAGATCATGTCCGGGAAGAAGACCGGAAGAAGGTAGAACACATAGGCAAAAGCGACATTCGCTACCGCGGACGAAAGCTGGTTCAGCGGCTTGAAATAGCGCGACATGGGTTCAAGGGGCATGAAGATCAAGTTCGCCACTGCTGGAAACCCACCTGGCCAGCTGTACTCCTCGAATTGATGCAGAAGAACCACGATGAAATTGAGAATGAGAATTCTCTGCAGGAATCCCAGGTCAGCCCAGGCGACTGCGAGGTAGATGCCCGCGACGGTCGCCGAGATCAGACCGACGTCGTGCCAATGCGACCTGAAGAGCTTAAACGGGGTCATTTGTTTCTCCTTTGTTGTCGAAGCCCTCACTTGTCCAGGCGAAAGCTCTTATGACCTCAACGCCGGGCGAGCAGCGCGGGCGTCGGCGCGCCTCGAGTGCGACCTGGTATGAACCGCCACGCGACAGACAACACACCGACAGACACGGCCGACGCCATGCCAGTGGAAGTTGGTAACGCAACTCTGACAAGATGTGCGATCGACGGCACCGAGATCATCGCCACCAGGCTGACGGCCGACGCGATCCACACCGTCCAGAACACCGGCGTTCGCGGGAGGCGCGGCAGAGACCCCGGGAACGCGAGGCGCTCTGCAAACAGGAGTGTTTGGTAGCCGGCGAGGAGGGTGATCAGTGCCAGCGCGCGGGATTGTTGTTCACCGATGGCTTGTGCCTGCCACCAGTACATGGCGAACACGGCGGTGGCCAACAGCACGCCTGACGTCGACGATCGCACGACCGCTCCACGAGGCAACAACGACGCGGCCGGGTCGCGCGGTGGTCGCCTCATCACGGAAGCGGTTGCCCGCTCCGCCTGAAAGACCAGCGCCGATACCGGGTGCACGATCAACTCCAGCCAGACCAGATGGACCGGCAGCAGCACGAGGGGCATCCCGGCGAGCGGGGTGATGATCGCGAGCGCCACGATGGGTATGTGGAATGCAATGAGGTAGAGAAACGCGCGCTGGACATTCTGCAGAATGTGCCGGCCTTCGCGGACCGTGGCCACCACGGAGGCGAAGTTGTCATCCAGGAGCACCAGATCGGCAATGGCGCGTGCGACATCGGTGCCGCGCTGGCCCATGGCGATGCCGATGTCCGCCCGACGCAACGCGGCCGCGTCGTTGACGCCGTCTCCCGTCATGGCCACGATGGCGCCCGTGCGCTTCAGCCCATCCACGATGAGGAACTTCTGTTCGGGACTGATGCGCGCAAAGATCGCGGCGCGGCGGATGCGCTGTTCACGTTCAGCTTCGCTGAGCGCGGTCAGCTCGTCTCCCGTGACAATGAGACCGTCGTCGTGAACAAGGCCCGCCGCATGCGCGACCGCGTGCGCGGTGAGGGCGTGATCGCCCGTGATCATGGTGACGCGGATGCCGGCTTCCTGACATTCACGGATGGCCGCGGGAACCTCTGGTCGCAGTGGATCTTGAAATCCGAGCAGACCGTATACGGCGAGGTCGCGTTCGTCCTCGTCACGCGTCAATCCGAGGCGGTCGGTACGTCTGCCGGCGACCGCCAACACGCGGAGCCCTCGCGAGGCGAGACGGTCGTTAGCCTCGAGCACTCGCGAGCGCATGGCGGGATCCATCCGGCTATGCGCCAACACGCCTTCGACGGCGCCTTTGGCGGCAATCAAGAACAGGTCGTCGGCTGCCAGTGCGCGCCACACGTGCGACATGTGCTTCCCGATTGGATCGAAGTCGTAGTCGCGGACCAGCGTCCAGCGTGCGCCCACGGTTGCCAGCGAGACCTTGTGCTGCTCGGCATACGCGCCGATGGCCCGCTCCATCGCATCGACCGGATGTCGCTCGCACGCGAGGACCGCGGCCTCCAGGAACTCACCATCCGAGAGCGCCGAGTCGAGCACGAGGTGTTCGGTCATTCGGAATTCGCCGCGCGTCAGCGTGCCCGTCTTGTCCGTGCAGATCACCGTCGTCGAACCTAGTGTCTCGACGCTCGCGAGCCGCCGAACCAATATCCCGTGCCTCGCCAGTCGCCACGCCCCGACGGACAGGAAGAGGGTGAGGACGATCGGAAATTCCTCGGGGATGGCGGCCATCGCGAGACTGACCGCCCCCAGGAGCGACTCGGTCCACGAATCGCCGCGCGCCAGACTCAAAGGTACGAGTCCCACGGCCACCAGGATCGCGACGCCGCCCAGACGGCGCGCGAGCTGCCCAGCGTAGCGCTGCAACGGACTCGCAGACGGGGCGGTGTGTGCCACCAGCGCCGCAATGCCGCCGTACTTGGTGCCCTGGCCGGTGGCGGTGACGCGGCCGAATCCGTGACCGGAGACGACCATCGATCCGGCAAAGAATCGCGCGTCCGGCGACGCGTCAGGGGCCTCCGAGGCGACACACTTTGATTGGGGTTCGGATTCACCCGTGAGCGACGACTCGTCGATGCTGAGATTCGCGCTCCACAGCGTCAGGCCGTCCGCGGCGACGGTGTGGCCTTCTCGCAGCACGAGCAGATCGCCCGGTACGAGCGCCTCAAGGGCGACGGCGTGCACGACGCCGTCGCGCACGACCTCTGCGAGCGGCGCCGCGGCCTGGGCCAGTTTGGCGAGCGCGGTACGTGATCGCGCTTCGAGGAGGACGTCCACGCCCAGCACGGGGATGAGCGCCAGCGCGAGCACGACCGCATCCTGCGTGTCTCCGAGTACGACATAAATGACGGCCGCGATCACCAGCATCACAGCCATCGGGTCGAGCAGCAGTCGAAGCGCTTCGCGCAGCCATTCGAGGCGATCCCGCTCCACCCATCGGTTCGGACCGACCTCGGTCAAAAGGCGGGCGGCCTCGCGCTCAGACAACCCCAGCAAATCTGGCGGGATCGGCAGCTCCTGCGGATTCATCACATCGCCTGCTGCGTTGGCCACGATCTCTCCGATCGTTCAGAGCTCCCACGCGGGGTCAGGAGGGCGGCGGCGATGCCGATCAGCACGGGACCCAGCAGCAGGCCCGACACACCGAAGGCCTGGACCCCGCCGAGTAATCCGATGAGGACGAACAGACCATTGAGCTTCGTGCCAGACCACCCGTGTCTGTCTCTCAAGGCGATCACGACCAGTGCCATCTGTTCAGCGGCCGCAGCCGCGGCAATTTCGTCGGCGGGCGCTCCGCCGACGACGCGCACGTCGGTGGCGACCCGTCGGCGAGCGGTCGTCGCGAGTCTATCGAGCCGCTGCTGCGCCTGGCTGACGCGAATGCGCTCGTGAGCGCTGACGGCGCCAGTCAGCCATGCAGGCGCCGCGACGGTGCTCACGACGTGCAGTAGTAGTAAGGACGCATTGAACCAGTGCGCGAGGGCCGCCTCAACCTCGATGTTCCCGGGCGATTGGCTCTCGAGGTCCACCGCCGCGACGATGCGCTGTCCCGGCCAGAAGTCAGGGACTGGGGCCGCGGTCGCATCGCTCGGTCGAGGCACGGCCAGCACTGGGACAGTGGTCCGCCGGAGGACGTTGAGCGCGGTCGATCCCAACAGGAGCCGATCAGCTCCGGTCAACCCACGCGTGCCGATCACCAGAAGGTCTGCGCTCGCCCGGCCCGCGATTCTGAGAATCTCGTTCGATGGTTGACCACCTCCAAGGCACGTGCGCGTCCGCGCAGATGGACGTCCGACCGTCTCGGTGACGAATGCCTGCAGTTCCCTCTGACTGCATTCGGCGATGTGGCGGTCGTGTAGCGCGGCACCCGCGGCGGCGATCAGGAAGGGGCCGTTGACATACAGGACGGTGAGCGCGCCGTGCCCACGACGGGCAATCGCGTCGGCGTACCGCAACGCCAGTCGCGATTGTTCCGAGAAGTCGACCGGGCAGAGCACCGCTCGAAAGCCTCGCCACTCCTTACTCTGCGGGGCCGCCCTCGGTGTCATCTGTGGTGTCTCCGTATCGGCCGGCGTACGGGCTTGAAGCGAGATCGCCGGCGTCCTTCGAGTGGACTTAGTAACGCGTCCACCGCGCGCATCTCGAGTTGATCTCGCGCCCACATCGCATCGGTGATCGCGCGAACGACTCTGTTGTGGAGCGCCCGTTTTCGCGCCATGACACGTTGCCTCGCGGTCCAACGCCATCTGTGGCTTCAACAGGGTCGAACCGCACGCGTCGTGCCAATTGGGATCCCGTAGCCGCAGTGTGGAGTGCGGCCTTCTCTCTTGCGTTCCGCGGGTGATTTTTCGCGGTGACGACGAAAAACTCCCACCCTCGACCACGAGCTGTGGCGGGCGTGCGGCGCCTCCCTGAGAGTCATTGCCGGAATTTCGGCAGCGACACCAGCACGCTCGCAGTCACACAAGTCGTTCCGACATGGCGACTTTCCGTGTCAGTGGCGGAGAATTCGTTACCTCCGTCTTGATGTGGACGACACGGTCGTTCGGTTGATCCGGCAATCCGTTCAATGGAACTGGCAACGGCCCCTTACTCAGTGTGCATGTTGAGAATCGCCCGTCGGCGAACACTTGAAGGGGCACGGAACATGCTGCTATCTTGATCGATGGCTCCAACCGCGCTGCCGATGCCTGCACGCCGGCCAAGCCGTCCGCTCACGGAGTTGATCGAGCGCGAAAGCCAGCGACGTCAGCGTCGACGGTTCGTCTGGTGGGGAGCAATCGCGCTCATTCCCGTTGTGGCTGCTGTTTTGTGGTTCGCACTGCGGCCGCGTCCAGTGCCATTCGCGGCACGATTTCGCGTGCAGCCTGTCGCCGAGGGTGATCTCGTGCGCGAGATTCGCGCGACCGGTCACGTCGAAGCCGTGACGACCGTGCAGGTGGGTGCCGAGATCTCCGGTCGCATCGCGACCGTCGACGTCGATTACAACGCGCGCGTCAGAAGCGGGCAGGTGCTGGCGCGGTTCGACCGCACGGCCCTGGCGGCGCAACTGGCGCAGACGGAGGCGATGCTCGCGGCGACGCCCGCCGCGCTCGAGCAGGCGCCACCGCGCGCGATCGTGATATCGCGGGCAAGACGGCACTCTTCACTCGAGCCCTCCAGAACATGAAGATTCTCGCCGAGGGCGGCACGTTGCCGCCGCGTCAGGGACGGGGTGCGAACCCGGGCCGTTGAGGTGCCGTCGTCGCTCGACGCACAGCTCCGGTTGTGGATCTATCGCCACTTTGTAGAGGTCTGTCGCGCGCCAAGCGTGATCGAGATCGCGAGTCGCTTTGGAATCACATCGAAAGAGGTCGAGGAGGTGCTCGGTCGTCTGGAGAAGGAAGCTGATGCCCTGGTCCTGATCCCAGGCACTCGCAACATCTGGATGGCCGAACCGTTCTCTGCGGTCCCCACCTCGTTCGTCGTGCGCTCCGGCAACCGCCAATGGTGGGGCAATTGCATTTGGGATGGACTGGCCATCCTGGCTCTCCTCGGTCTTGACGGGACCGTGTCGACTGCGTGCCCGCAATCGGCTATGCCGCTGGCCGTAACGGTCGCTGATCGGACGTTGAAAGACGTTCAGGGCGTTGTCCACATTGCCGTTCCGGCAGCCGACTGGTGGTGCGACATTGGCTTCACTTGAGCCACGATGTCGCTCTTCCGGTCGGAAGAGGATGTCCACGCATGGTGCGAAGAACGTCAGAGGGCGGCGGGTGCGATCTTCGACGTCGCGACACTGTGGCGGCTGGCTGCTGTGTGGTACGACGATCGCCTTGACCTCAACTGGAAGCGCCGGACGATCGGCGAGCGTCAAGCCATTCTTGACGCCGTCGGCCTCAGCGGCCCGTTTTGGCGCTTGACCTCGTCGTAGCGATTGACCAATGAGAGGATCAGCATGTTCACAAAGACTGTCGTGTGTATCGCCGCCACGATCGCCGCGCTCTGCGCGTCGGCGTCAACGTTCGCGCAGTCTCCACCCGCAGCCGCGACGAGCCGTAGCGACGCGATCGTGCCATTCAAGATCCAGGTGCCGGATGCCGTGCTGCGGGATCTGAAAACGCGGCTGAAGAACACGCGCCTGGCGGAGCCGATTCCGAACACCGGCTGGGACTACGGGACAGACGCGACCTACCTGCGTTCGTTGGTCGATTACTGGCGCGACCGCTACGACTGGCGCGCGCAGGAGCGCAAGCTCAACGAGTTGCCGCAGTTCAAGACGACGATCGACGGCCTCGAGATCCATTTCGTTCACATCAAGTCGAAGGAGCCCCACGCGCTTCCGCTCGCGATGACGCATGGATGGCCGGGGTCGTTCTTCGAATTCACGAAGGTTGTCGGACCGCTCACCGATCCTGTGAAATACGGCGGCCGCGCCGAAGACGCCTTCGACGTCGTGGCGATCTCGCTGCCCGGTTTTGGTTTTTCCGGCAAGCCGCAGGAGCGCGGTTACAGCCCGGAGAAGATGGGCGCGATCATCGCCACACTCATGGCTCGCCTCGGATATACGCGATACGGGCTGCAAGGCGGAGACTGGGGCGGCATCATCAGTCGCCTGGTCGCGATCGACGATGCCCCGCATGTTGCGGGGTTGCACCTGAACTTCTGTCTCGCCGGGCCGCCGCCGGGAGGAGCGCCGATGGACGGCGTGCCTGCCGACGAGGTGCAGCGTTACCAGACGCGCGAGACCTACATGGCGAACGAGCGCGCCTATCAGCAGATTCAGGGCACCAAGCCGCAGACGCTCGGCTTCCTGCTGGACGATTCTCCGGCAGGCCTGGCGGCGTGGATCGTCGAGAAGTTTCACGCGTGGTGCGATTGCGGCGACAACATCGAGAGCCGCTTCAGCAAGGACGATCTGCTGACGGACGTGATGGTCTACTGGGTCACCCGCACGGGGTCATCGTCTACACGCATCTATTTTGAAAATCGCGTTGCCCGGCCAAACCCGGCGCGCGTCACCGTGCCTACCGGGTGCGCGCTATTCCCGAAGGAGATTTCGGTGCCGCCCCGGAAGTGGGTGGAAGCGCGCTACAACCTGGTGCACTGGACGGTGATGCCGCGTGGCGGTCATTTCGCGGCGCTGGAGCAACCGGAACTACTGGTCGCCGACGTTCGCGACTTTTTCAAAGGACTGCGTTAGAAGAGCCCGCTCGCCGAGACTGTCGGCGGATTCGCGCAGCAGCTTCGTTAGGCATTGCTCAGCGTGTCGGATATCCGTAACTTGATGAAGGCCTGACGCGTGACACCGATGCGTCGGGCTTCTTGATCGATCGCGCGCAGCAGGTCGACGGGGAAGTCGACGTTGACACGCTGGACTTCGCGGCCCGGACGACGAGCCTTCGACCAATCGACATAGGGAGCCATGTTCCCGGTGGGATCGTCGACCTGTAGGTCGGCGAGGCGGTCGAACTCTTCAGCCGTGATCATCTTCGGCTGATCCTTCTTCATACTGCGCTTTCTCGTCCGGGCGTGCACGGCGGACCGAGATGATGCGGATTGTTTCTTCATGGCGATATGTCACCGTCGCGGTCCACGTTATCCCGCCGATCTGACCCACGATCTGAAAACGAGGCTCGTCGATCGACCGCCCTGGGCCTTCAATGCGGTCCGGGTCCAGCCATAAGGCCTGCGCCTCCACGAAATCGATGCCGTGTTTCGCTTTGTTCACAGCAGACTTAGCGGCATCGAACTCAAACCGCATCTGGTATATAAACTATACCATAATAGCGCGCCTTGATGGCTCCGTGCCGGCTTGGTCTTGATCCCAGCAATCGAAGCAGACGGTCAGCGGAGGATAAAAATGCACAGGCTCTATGCAAGCCGCCCGCGGAATGTCGAGGCAGATTTGCTGGGGATTCTAGACCCGCTGGGCGCCGCGAAACCGCCACCAAACAGACACCAGCTCTATCTAGAACCCTTCCAGATGGTGGCGGTCGCCGCGCTTACTCTCGATTAATCAGATGGTTAGGCGTGGTGGGCGCTAGAGGACTCGAACCTCTGACCTCGTGCGTGTGAAGCACGCGCTCTAACCAACTGAGCTAAGCGCCCGAGGGGACCGACTGCCGTCCGCGGGAGAGGAAATTGTACCGCTACTTGCGACCCTCGGGCAACCGCCGCTGCGCGGCGCCGTCGTAGTCGTGGTCCTTGGGATCGATCTGCCGCATCGGCTGCTGACGTGTCCGCTCTTCGTGAGCGTGCGCGATCAGGCCCGGAAGACGCGAGATCAGGAAAATCGCGTTGCCGAGTTCGTATGCGAATCCCAGGTCGGCGCAGATCGCGGCAATCGCGCCATCGACGTTGACCGGCAGTGGCCGATCGAATTGCTTGGCGTGCTGGTCGAGCGACCGCTCCGCGGCCCGGATCAGCCGCACGTGCTGACCTTCGAGCTCGAGCTCCATCGCCATCTGAAACAGACGCGCGGCGCGCGGATCGCGCTGATGAAAGCGATGTCCGAAACCCGGTGGCACTTCGTTCTGCTCGACGCACTCGGTGACGATCGCATCCGCGGCCTCCTGCAGGGTGCTGCCGGCTCGGACCTTGACCAGACCGCGATCGAGAAAGCGCATGCACGACTCGATGTCGCCGCCGTGATGCGGACCGAACGCCAGGATCCCGGCCGCCACGCAGTCTTTCAACGGCGCGCCTGACGTCGCCACGTTCCGCGCCGCCAGCGTCGACGGCGGGGTGGCGCCATGATCGATCGTGGACACCAGCACTGCGTTCAGCATCCGGCCGATCGCCGGCGTCGGCAGCTCGCCCATCAACAGCAGATACACCGCCTCGGCGAAGCTGAGCCGGCCCATCATCTCGTCGAGCGGGTAGCCACGAATCAGAATCTTGTTCGGTGCGATGTCGGTCAGCGCCGATCGCCAACGCTCAGGCGGCGTGCGCGGTTCGGCGCGTCGTTCAGTCGTGGAACTCTTGGCCATAAAGCTGCGCCTGTGACGTTCAGAGCGTGCCGTAAAGACGGTCGCCGAAGTCGCCGAGACCGGGCACGATGTATTTCTGCGGGTTCAACTCGACGTCCACGACCGGCGTGTAAATCCCGACCTCAGGATGATGCCGCTCGACCAGCGCCACTCCTTCCGGCGCGGCGACGATGCAGATCATCCGGATCACTTTCGCGCCGGCGCGGCCCAGCAGATCGAGCGCGGCGACCGCACTGCCGCCAGTCGCCAGCATGGGATCGATCATCAGGACGTAGCTGGCGTCGAGCCGCGGCGGCAGCTTCGAATAATACTGCGAGGCAACGGCGGTCATCTCGTCGCGCTGCAGCCCGATGTGCCCGACCCGCGCGCTCGGCACCAGCTCGAGCACCGCGTCCAGCATGCCGAGGCCCGCGCGCAGGACCGGCACCACCACCACATCCGGACCGACCCGTCGTCCGGGCGCCGGTCCAATCGGCGTGTGGACGGTCAGATCCTCGGTCGGAATGTCGCGCAGCGCTTCGGCGGCGAGCAGAACACTGATGCGGGTGGCGGCGCGGCGGAACACTTCCGGCGATGTGGTCTTGTCGCGCAGCGACACCAGCGCGTCGTGCACCAGCGGATGGTCGACGATGTGGACGGGCACCGGGGAATCATACAAGAACAGGGGCCGGGAATCGGCGTCTGATTCGGGGATAGAATCGCACGCGATGAACAGTGTTGTCGCTGTCGCGATTCTGGCTAGCTCGATTGCGCTCGCGGCGGCGCAGCCGTCGCGGCGCGCCGTCTCGCTGGTCGTGGTCGGACGCACCGTGATCACGGAGGACGCTTCGCACACGATGCTGTCGCCCGGCGCCGTCGCGATCAACGGAACCGACATCGTCGAAGTCGGCAGCCCGGCGACGATTTCGGCGAAGTATCAGGCGACGCAAACCATCGAGGCGCCTGACCAGATTGTCCTGCCGGGCTTGATCAACACCCACACGCACGCGCCGATGGTGATGTATCGGGGCCTGGCGGACGACCTCGCGCTGCTCGACTGGCTGCAGAAGTACATCTTCCCGGCTGAAGCCAAGACGGTGTCGCCGGAACTGGTTCGCGTCGGCACGCGGCTGGCCGCGCTCGAGATGATCGAATCCGGCACCACGACGTATTGCGACATGTATTACTTCGAGGAAGAAATCGCGAGGGTGACGGTCGAAGCAGGGCTTCGGGGCGTGCTCGGCGAGACGATCATCCAGTTTCCTGTCGCCGACGCGAAGACGCCGGCGGACGCCCTGGCCCGCGCCGAACGTTTCATCAAAGAGTTCAGGGACAACGGCCTGGTCGTGCCGGCCGTCGCGCCACATGCGCTGTACACCAACGACACCGCGACTCTCAAGGCGTCGGCGGAGCTGGCGCGGAAGTACGGCGTGCCGATGGTGATTCATTTTGCCGAGACGGAAGACGAAGTCAAGATCGCGAGCGACCAATATCATCTGACGCCCACCGCTTATCTCGATTCGATCGGCGTGCTCGGTCCGAACACGATCGGCGCACACGGGGTGTGGGTGACCGATGCGGACATTGCGATCCTCAAGCGCGATGGTGTCGGCGTCGCGCACAACCCGGAAAGCAACATGAAGCTGGCGAGCGGCGCCGCGCCCGTCACCAAATATCTGGCCGCCGGCGTCAAGCTCGGACTCGGGACCGACGGCGCTGCCAGCAACAACGACCTCGACATGTTCGAAGCGATGCGTCAGGCCTCGTTCCTCGCCAAGCTCGCGACCCACGATCCGACCGCGGTGAAAGCCCAGGACGCGCTCGACATGGCGACGATCGGAGGTGCGCGTGTGCTCGGGATGGAGAAGCGGATCGGGTCGCTCGAAGCGGGGAAGCGCGCCGACCTGATCCTGGTTTCGATGAGCGCGGCCCGGCAGACGCCAATGTACGATCCAGTGTCTCACCTGGTCTACGTGACCCGCGGCGACGATGTGCGAACGACCATCGTCGATGGCAGGATTCTGATGAAGGACCGGCAGGTGCGCACGCTCAACCGTGCGACGGTCATTGCCGACGCGAATCAGCTGGCGGCGAAGGTCAGGGCCGCGATTGCGCCAGCCCGATGATCAGGCGCGCATCAGGCGTCCAGCACGCCGATTTCCGGCAGGTTGCGATATTTTTCCGCGTAATCGAGGCCGTAGCCGACGACGAATTTGTCCTCGATGGTGAAGCCGACGTACTCGACCTTGACATCCACCTTCCGTCGCGTCGGCTTGCTCAAGAGACAAGCGGTCCGCAGCGACTTCGGGTGCCGCTTGAGGAGAATGTCCTGGAGATAGGTGAGCGTCAGGCCGGTGTCAACGATGTCCTCGACGATGACGACGTTGCGCCCGTCGAGCGCAGTGTCGAGGTCCTTGAGCAGCCGCACTTCGCCGGAGGTGGTCGTTCCCTTGGCGTAGCTCGAGACGGCCATGAAGTCGAGCGACACGTGGCCCGGGATGTGTCGCACGAGATCGGACAGGAAGATGAACGCGCCCTTGAGCACTGCAATCACGTGCAGGTCGTCCGGGAAGTCGCGGCGAATCTCGAGCGCCATCTCCGCGACACGCTTTTGAATCTGCGCTTCCGAGAGTAGGATTTCAGAGAGACGCAGCTCGGGTTCGGGCATAAGGGCGAAATCATACCGCAATGAAACGATTTGACATCATCACCGAGAGCGACGCGCGCGTGCTGCCGCCCGGCCAGGTGGTGACGCTGGCCCGCGGCGGACACATCACGCCGCTGGCCATGGATACGCTGCGGGAGCGGCGGATTGCAGTGATCAACGAAGGCCGCGCGCCGGCTGACGCCACCGCCCTTGTTCCGGTCGCGGACATCCGCACCATCGCGATCGCCAGCGATCACACCGGCCGCGCGCTGCGTCAGATGCTGGTGGATCACCTGCGCGGACGCGGGCTGGCCGTGCAGGATCTCGGCATCGACAGCTCCGATTCGGTCGATTATCCGGACGCCGCCGCTTTGGTAGGCCGAAGCGTGGCCCGCCGTGAAGCGGACGCTGGGATCGTCATCGACGGCGCGGGGATCGGCTCGGCCATTGCGGCCAACAAAATCGACGGGATCCGTGCGGTGATGGCCAGTTCGGAATTGATTGCGCGCTACTCGCGCGAACACAACGGAGCGAACGTCCTGGCCCTCGGCGCCGCACTGCTCACGCCGGAGGAAGCGCGTGCGATCGTGACGACCTGGATCACCACGGCCATGAAGGAGCCGAGGTACATCGCCCGGCTGGCCAAGATTCGCGCGCTCGAGGATCGCGGATGACGCGCGACGAACTGAAACGTCTGATCGACACGATTGTCAGCGAGTTGGTGGCGGCCAAGGCCGGGCCGCGCCAGCGCTGCTCGTGCCATTCGGTGCTCGACGACTGTTGTCCCGACCGCCTGCGCGGCGTGCTGGACGCCGGCGCGACGCGCGTCGGCCTGCTCGCGACCGGCGGGGCGCCGGCCGGCGTCGCGTCGATGATCGATCACACGCTGCTGAAACCGGATGCGACGCGCGCAAACATCGAGGATTTGTGCCGCGAGGCCGCGCAGTTCAAGTTCGCCACCGTCTGCGTCAACCCGACCTGGGTCGCGCTGGCCGCGCGCCTGCTCGCGGGCAGCGGCGTCGGCGTCTGCTCGGTGGTCGGATTTCCGCTCGGGGCGACGACTGGCGACGTCAAGGGATACGAGACCCGGCGCGCGATTTTCGACGGCGCGCGCGAAATCGACATGGTGATCAACATCGGGGCGCTCAAGTCCGGCGATCTCGCGACCGTCGAACGCGACATCGCCTGTGTCACGACACCGTGTCGCGAAGCCGGTGCGCTGAGCAAGGTGATCATCGAGGCCGCGCTGCTGACCGACGATGAGAAGGTGACCGCCTGCACGCTGGCCAAGGCGGCCAGCGCGGACTACGTGAAGACGTCAACCGGCTTCGCCAGCGGTGGTGCGACCGCGGCAGACGTGGCGCTGATGCGGCGCGTGGTCGGCGCCGAAATGGGCGTGAAAGCCGCCGGCGGTGTGCGCGATCTCGAAGGAATGCAGGCGATGATCGCCGCCGGTGCCACGCGTGTCGGCGCGAGCGCCGGCGTCAAGATCGTCCAGCAGTCCCGTGGCGAGAAGTCGGACGCGTTCCTTCGAACCGGCTATTGACCCGTCTTTACTCTGAGTGCACAGCGGTTTACGATGGCTGTCGGGCAACGTATTGACCAGTCCGGTCAATTAGTTGGCCGTTGGAGGATCCGTGGCCGACCTGACTCGCGTGGAAATTCATCATCTGGCATTGCTCGGAGCGAAGGCGCGTCTCGAAGAACTGCGGCGCGAGCAGGCCGCCATCCTGAAGGCCTTTCCCGGTTTGTTGAGCGGGCGTAACGCGCATCAGATTGCGGCCGCCGTGCCCGAGGTGAAGCGACGCCGAAAGGCGATGTCGGCTGCAGCGCGCAAGGAAGTGTCGGCGCGGATGAAGAAATACTGGGCGGCGCGACGAAAAGAGACGGCCAAACCGGCGAAGTAGCCGGTGCGGCGCCCGCCGCCACAGCGGTGTGGCGTTTGTGTGAAAAGGTTGTCGCAGAGCCTGGGCGGCCCTTGAATCGGCGCCCAGACTCCTATAATCAAACCGTGAAGTGGATCAAGTGCCTCGCGGCGGGCCTCACGGTCGGGCTTGTCGTCGGGGTATTGCGTCTCTTCTCGGTCAGCAGCGCCGGCGTCGCCGCGCCGCTTCTCCTCCTCGTCGTCGTCGTGGTCGCGCGGCTGTGGGGAACAGTTCCAGCCCTGCTCGCGGCGGCTTCCGGCGCCGCCGCCTATTCGTATTACTTCCTTCCACCCGAAGGGTTCGGCATCGAGGACCCTGAGGACTGGATTGCCTTCGTGATCTTCATCATCACCGCGGTGATTGCCGGCGAACTGGCGTCCCGCGCCGAGCGCCGGGCCGCCGAAGCGCAGGCCGGCCGTCAGGAGATCGAACGTCTGTATCAGGAACTTCAGGCGGCGTTCGAACGGGCGAGCGAGGCGGAGGCGGCGCGGCGCAACGAACAGCTCAAGGCTGCGCTGCTCGACGCGCTCACGCATAACCTTCGCACGCCGCTGACCTCAATCAAGGCTGCGGTCACCGCTCTGCTGCACCGCGGCATCTGGAGTCCGAAGTCCGAGCTGTCGATGGAGGGACGCGGCGAACTCCTGCAGGTGATTGACGAAGAGTCCGATCGCCTCAATCGTTTCATCGAAGGGTTGTCGACCTCGGATCGAGCCGAGCCGACGCAGGTGTCGCAGTTTCGATCGGTGGACGTCGACACGGTGATTCGTTCGAGCCTGGCCCGTGCGGGCACGCTCACGCGCGACCATCGGGTGGCCCTCGAGATCGATGATGGGCTGCCGCCGCTCGGTGTCGATCCCGCCTCGGTCACCGAGGCGATTTACATCCTCGTCGACAACGCCAGCAAGTACTCGCCGGTGGGCACGACCATCAGCCTGAAAGCGACGCTGCACGACGACCGCCACGTCCGCATCATCGTCACGGATGAAGGTCCGGGTATTCCCAAGGCACTGCGCGAGCGGGTCTTCGAGAAGTTCTTTCGCGTCCCGACGCGCGAATCGCACGATCCCCGTCGCGGCGGCGTCGGTCTCGGGCTCCCGATCGGCCGCCGGCTGGTCGAGACGCAGGCCGGGCGGATCTGGATCGATACGCCGGCGTCTGGCCGCGGCACCGCCGTGATGATGACCCTGCCGATCGCGATCGAGACGTCGGAAGTGGAGAAGGCGGCGGTGGCGAGTCGGTAGTAGTTTGGTGGTGCGAGGTGCGTCGTGCGGTGTGCGAGGTGCTGGTGCGAAGTGCTTAAGTGCGGAGTGCTCAAGTGCGGAGTGCGGAATCTAAATCAGAATTGAGAAGAGAAATCCAGATAGATAGGAGAGCGGAATGATGGCGACAGCAACAACCGACAAATCGCGAGTGCTGGTGGTGGACGATGAGCCGCAGATTACGAGGGTGCTGCGGACCGTGCTGAGCAGTCAGGGGTATCAGGTGCGCACTGCGGCGGAAGGTGAGGCGGCGCTGTCGAACTTCGCCGAGTTCCGACCCGAGCTGGTGATCACGGATCTCTACATGCCGCATATGGACGGCGTGGAATTGTGCAAGCGCATCCGTGCGATCTCGGCAGTGCCGATCATCGTGTTGTCGGTCAAGGGCGAGGAGCGGACAAAGGTGGAAGCGCTCGACTCGGGCGCCGACGACTACGTGACCAAGCCGTTTGGCATCGAGGAGCTGCTGGCGCGGGTTCGTGCGGCGCTGCGCAGGAGCGGCGGGGATTCGGAGATCGCGTCGTTCGAGGCGGGCGAGTTCCGCGTCGATCTCGAGGGCCGGCGGGTCCATGCGCGCGGCCAGGAAGTGCGTTTGACGCCGAAGGAATTCGATCTCTTCGTTTATATGGCGCGCCACCCCAATCGCGTCATCACCCATCGCACGCTGCTCGAAGCCGTGTGGGGCGAGGCGTCGCAGGAGCAGCCGGAATACCTTCGGGTCTTCATGGGACAGCTGCGCAAGAAGCTCGAGCCGGATCCATCCAACCCGCGCTACCTGGTGACGGAGCCGTGGGTCGGTTATCGCTTCAACCCGAACGGGTAGTCAGCGAGGGTTCATCACCAGCTCGATCTGGTTGCCGTCGGGGTCCTTGACGAAGGCATAGTGCAAACCTTCCGCGGACACGCCCGGCGGCCGCATCAGCGTTCCGCCGCTGGACGTCGCGGAGGCGATCGCCTTGTCGAGATCGGGCACGTCGAGAATCAGCGAGGCCATCGCGCCGGCCGGCGCATCCTTCGGGCGAGTCGCGATGACGATCCCGGTCGTCGGCGACTTGCGCGCGAGCTCCGGCGTCGCGCCCGAGTTGAGGGCAATCTCCTTGAACGTCGCGGTGTTCGCGGGCCTTCGTGTTTCGGACATGCCGAAGGCCTTCTCGTAGAAGGCCGCCAGCCTCTCCGGGTCAGTCGCGAGTACGCGCACGCTGCGCACGTGGATCCCGTGCTCCTGCGCTGAGGCGCCGGCCGTCCACGCCAGCACCAACGCCGTCAGCGCCAATCCGGCAACACGCATCGTGAGCTCCTCCCGTGATGTCGCGCGCGGTCAGGCTCCGCGGCGCGGGCCGATTATGGCCGAAGTCTCGCGTCAAAGTGCTCTAGAATCGCCGCATGACGATGAGAGCCCTGGTGGTTCCGACGGCGTTGCTCGCGGTGGCGACGGGCATGTCCACCCTTCTGGCGCAGAATCGCGCGGTGGTCTCGGGTCCGGTTGGACCCAGTCCGTATGACGTCATCCGCGGATGGCACAAGCCGTTCGCCCCTCCAGGATTTGCGTTCGGCGGCAACTCGGGTGTGTTTGCCGAGTCGCCCAACCGTATTTTCGTGGCGCAGCGCGGCGAAACCAGGCTTCCGGACCCGATCCCTCCGGCGTTTGCCGGCTTTGCCGGATCGATCGGGATCAACGTGCTCAATGCCACCGAACGGCGGGTCTGGCACGACTGCCTCTACACACTCGACGGTGACGGCAACGTCAAGGAACGATGGACCCAGTGGGATTCCCTGTGCGAGGGCTCGAGTGGGCCTGGCCCCCATCGTCTGCGCATCAGTCCCTACGATCCGGAACATCGGGTCTGGGTCGTCAACGAGACGTTCCATCAGATCTACGTCTTTTCCAACGACGGCAAGAAACTGCTGAAGACGCTCGGCGAGAAGAACGTCCCTGGCAAGGACGGCACCCATTTCGCCCGTCCGCAGGACGTCGCGTTTCTGCCGGACGGCCGCATCCTGATCGCGGACGGTCTCGACAACCATCGCGTGATGATCATGGATCGCGACGCGAACTACCTGGCTGAGTTCGGCGGTTTCGGCAAGGGGCCGGGACAGTTCAACGGCGTCCACGCGATCGCAGTGGGGCCGGGCGGGCTGATTTACGCGCTGGATCGGTCGGGTGGGCGCATCAACGTGTTCAAGACCACGCCGGATCCCAGGAAGGTGGACTTTGTTGAAGAGTGGGGCGGTTTTCAGCTGCCGCTCGACATCATCGTCAACCAGGACAGCGTGTGGGTGACCGATCTCGGCCCGCTGCGTTTCGTGAAACTCGATTTCAAGGGGAACCATCTCTACACCTGGCTGGTTCCGAGCGACCTGCCGGACGGGTACCTCGAGGTCCACACCTTCACCGTGGATTCGAACGGCAACCTGTACGGAGGCGACAACCAGTACGGCCGGACGCAGAAGTTCGTGCCGAAGCTTGGCGCGGACCCGGCGCTGCTCGTGCGGCCGCCCTGGACCACAGGGGCCGCCCGGTAGATCGCGTCAGACTCGCCCCGCGTCATCCTTGCTGATTCGCGCCGGTCGTTGGCTATAATCCCACCGACGCACAAGGAGACTCACATGTCACAGGATTCTCGGTCTCTGGCCTGGACGCGGCGGGAAATGCTCAGCATGTTGGGCCTCGGCGCCTGCGCGACCGCGCTGCCGAAGCTGGCCGGGGCCGCGACGCCGACGTTTCCCAAGGGCGCAGTCATCCGGACGATTCTCAAGGATTACGCGCCTGAAGAACTGGCGGGCGGCGCGACCCTGTTTCACGAACACCTGACGTTCGCGCCGGATTTCATGACCCGCTGGGTCGGTTACGCCGCCGAGACGAGGGCGGCGAACGGGCCGCCGCCAGGCGCGGCCGGCGGCGGCAGAGCCGGTGCTGCCGGCGCCGCGGGCGGGGCGGGCGCAGCTGGTCGCGGCGCAACGCCGCCTCCGGCGCCTCCCGGGCCATTCTTCATGCAGGACCTCGACCTGATGTCCGAGGAGATGACCATCGCCAAGAGCGAGGGGATCGCCTGCGTGGTCGACGGCGGTCATCCCGACATGGGCCGCGACATCAACTTTCTTCGGCAACTCTCGACCAAGTCGGGGATGCCGATCGTCGCCGGCGCCGGTTTCTACACGCAGCCGTTCTATCCGAAAGAGATCTCGACGATGAGCGAGGAGCAGATCGCTCAGGCGCTGATCAAGCAGGTCGAGACCGATCCAGTGGGTGTTTTCGGAGAAATCGGATCGTGGGACGATATCAGCGCAGACGAGCGCAAAGTGTTTCGCGCAATCGGCAAGGCGCACCTGGCGACCAACCTGTCGATTTTCACGCACACCGGCATCCCTGGAAAGTCGGCGCTCGAGCAACTGGATCTGCTCGAAGACGCCGGCGTGAAGCCGAACCGCATCGTCATCGGTCATCTCGGCAATCTGGTCGATGCGAACGTACAGGTGCAGAAGGCGATCTGCCGTCGCGGCGCGTTCATCGGCTTCGACCGTCAGGGCGGTCCCGGCGATGCGCAGCAGGTCCCGATGGTGATGGCGCTGATCGAGGCCGGATTCGCCGACCACCTGATGTTTTCCGCTGACATCTCGAACGCGGGGCAAATGAAGCGCAACGGCGGCCAGGGCTATGCGAAGACCTTGACCGTGTTCGTTCCGAAGCTGAAGGCAGCGGGCGCGAGCGACGAAGTGTTGCACGGCATCATGGTCGACAATCCGCGAAGGTTTCTGGCGTTCGTGCCGAAGAAGCCGCGTAAGGCGTAGGCTGCGAGACGGGTACGATGAGGCTTGCGCTGCTGATAGCGGCGGCTGTCGTAGCGGCGGAGCTTGCTCCGCCGGCGCAGGCTCACGTGCAAACGCCGAATCGCAATCCGGTAATGTACGCGCCGGCGTCGGTGGCGCGCGGGAAGAGCCTGTATCTCCAGAATTGCCAGTCGTGCCACGACGAGGACGGTCGCGCCCGCAGCGCCGCCGTGGCGATCGCCGCAGACCTCACCGATCCGTCGCGATGGAAGTTCGGCACCAGCGATGCGCAGTTGTTCAAGACCATCAAGAACGGCGCCGCCGAGGCGATGCCGCCGTTTGGCGTAGACCTCAAGGACGAGCAGATCTGGGACGTCGTGAACTTCATCCGCAGCATCGGTCCTGCCGCCAACCGGCCGCCGCTGCAATGACCAGCCAGGGAGATTGATGTGAGTGAATCAACCAAGGCCGAGCGGTTGTCGCGGCGCAGGTTTCTGGCGAAGTCTGCAATTGGGGCAGGAGCGGCCGCTGCGCTCACGACCGGCGCTGCGTCGATTGCCGCCGGCGAGGCGGCGCCCGCCGACGCGAGCGACGCGGCTTCCAACATGCTGCCCATTCGCGTGGCAGATCAATTCACCAAGTCGATCAACGAAGCGCCAATCGCGTTCGAGTTCGGCGAGAAGGGGCTGACCGGCGCCGAAGTATTCGCCCGTGTCTGCAAGCGGGAAGGGCTGGCCGCTCTGTTCTGCTGTCCCGGCAACTACACGATGATCAACGCGATCTCCGCCACCGGCATTCCCGCCTACGGTGGTCGGGTCGAAGACATCATGTGCGCGGCCGCGGACGGGTTCTCGCGCGTCACCGGCGAGGTGGTTGCCACGTCCGGAACCGAAGGACCCGGCTTCGCGAACATGATCATGTCGATCGCCAGCGCGAATCGCGCCCACACGCCGCTGCTGGTCCTGGCGAGCAATATGGCGATGTCGAACGAAGACCGGGTCGGCGGCATCCAGCAGATGTATCAGCAGGCGACCACTGAGGGCATCCGCAAGTACGGCAAGCGCATCACGATTCCGAACCGCATCAACGAATACGCGCAAACCGCTTTTCGCGAGTTGAAGAGCGGCGTTCCCGGCGTCGTGCACCTCGACTTCCCGTCGGAAGTCCACGGCGCACGCTTCAAGGACCCGTCCGAGTTGAAGGACTACTGGGAGGTCGGGAAGTATCGCAGCGACTGCGTGGCGCACCCGTCCGCGAAGGACATCACCGCGGCGGTGGACCTGATTCAGAAGGCGGAGCGGCCGATGATCGTAGCCGGCCAGGGAGTCTTTCAGCACAAGGGTTGGGAAGCACTGAAGCGGACCGCCGAAAAGAACGACATCGCCGTGGTCGAGTCCGGACCGGTGCGCGGACATTTCGGCGACGACCATCGGCTGTCCGCGAACCTCGCCTCGGATGCGCTCGGCAGCGCCGACCTCGTGATCTTCGTCGGACAGTATCTGATGCCGAACGTCGGCGAGTACCGCTTCAACCCTGACGTGAAGGCGATCCGCGTCCACCCGGTCGCTGAGGATCTCGGCCGCAACTGGCCGCTCGATCTCGGTCTCGTGTCCGACGAAAAAGCCGCGCTCGAAGCACTGGCGGACGCTTTGCCGAAGCGCCAGCGCGCGGCGTGGGTCGCCGAACTCGCGGCGGCGCGGAAGAAGTTCGAAGAGGTAAACGACGAGTACTACGCGCTCGGGCTCAAATACAGCCAGCAGACGGGTGTGGTGCATCCGGCGGTCATCGGCAAAGTGCTGGCCGATTTTCTCTACAAGGGCGATATCCCGAAAGAGCAAACGACGTTCGCCCAGGGTGGCTGGACTGGTGCGTCGTGGACGCGGCGATGGCTGCGCGCGTATCGACCGGGCCAGATGAACAACTGCCCATATCAGTACTACCCGATCGGTCCAGATGTGGGCCATCTGCTCGGCGCCGGCGCAGCGATGCAACTGGGCACCGGACCGCAGAAGGCATATCAGGGCGCGCCGGTGTTCGGTTTCACCGGCGATGCCGGCATCGCCTACTCGGCGATGGAGTTCGACACGCTCACGAAATATAAGATCCCCGCGATCATGACCGTGTACAACAACAACGCGTGGGGCATGATCACGGCGGCGCAGGGACCACGATCGCATCACATGTATCTGTTCCAGGAAAACCTGCGCTACGACCGTGTCGCCGAGGCCCTGGGCGCACGTGGAGAGTACGTGACGACGCCCGAGCAGTACAAGGCCGCCCTTGGCCGTGCCTATCAGGCGGCGACGCGGGAAAAGGCCTCGACGCTGATCAACGTGCAATCAAGCCGCGAGTTCCTGTCGACCCAGGCGTTTCCTCCGGGTACACCGCGGAATCTCGAGCCCGGCATCACCGCCTACATGCACTGACGCGTGGCAAAGCCGGACGAGACAGCGCTCGTGCTTGCGGCCTTTCAGCACTATGCCGCCCGCGGCAGCTTCCGCAGCCTGACGGCCGAGGGCGTCGGCGCCAGGACTGAACTGCGTTTCACCTGGCTGCGCGACGTCGCGTGCCGCGTTGTCTTCGACGCGACCAGCCGCACGCTGACGTTCGTCGAGCTGCTGCCGGCGATCGGCCGCGGATCGCCGATGGACCGGGCCCTTCGCGCCTTCGTGAAGCGTCACACCAGTCCCGACGTGCCGGTGCATCGTCGCGTCGATCCGAGGCGCGTCAAGGTGACGGTCGTCAATCGCGGCGGCGCCGCATCGATCGCCTTTGCGTTCAAGACCAGGGAGGTCGGCTACGCAGTTCAGAAGGCCGTCCACCTCGTCCACGACGTCCTTCAGGACTTCCTGAACGACGGACGGTACCTGGAGTACTGCGTCGATCACTTCAATCTGAATCCGGAGATGGCGTGAGCCGCTTTCGCTGGACCAGCGCGCACGGGAGCATCCTGGTGCTGACGGCGGTGCTGGTCGCGAATCTGGCACATGCCCAGCCGCCGTCCGCTGCACGTCGCTCGTTGAGTGATGGCCTCTATACGTCGATACAGGCGGATCGCGGGCAGGTTGCCTACACGGCGCATTGCGCCGAGTGCCACATGGCCGATCTCGGTGGCCACGAGTACGCGGGTCCGCTGGCAGGTGAGGGGTTCCAGTTGAAGTGGCAGGATGCGAGCCTCTCTGAGTTTCTTGGACGAATTCGGAGCATGCCGCTCGGACGGCCCGGCACACTCACGACCCAGGAGTACCTGGACATCCTCGCGTATGCGCTGCAGAAGAACGGTTACCCGGAGGGCTCCAGCGAGTTGACGCTGCCGCTGGTGACCCAATGGCCGCTGGTGCGAATTGAACGCGTGCGACGAACAACTGGCGTCGCGCCTTAGACGAGGCTGACATGAGACTTCACGTGCGTGTGCTGGCGGCGACAATCGCGGCGGCGTGGATGTTGTCGGCGATCGGTCGGGCCGAGGCGCCTCAGAATGCCCCGGGCGCGAAGAAGCTGCTGTTTCTGACCCACGCGGCGCTCTACAAACATTCGAGCCTCGAGCCGGCGGAAACCGCGGTCACGGCCTGGGGCAAGACGGCTGGGTTCGACGTGACCACGCTCCAGGGCTACAAGCAGGAATCACGCAGCCTCGATCTGTCGTTTCTGACGCCCGAATACCTGAACTCGTTCGACGGCCTGATGCTGATGACCAACGGCAACCTGCCGCTGACGCCCGCGCAGCGGCAGGCGATCGTGGACTTCGTCAAGAGCGGCAAAGCGCTGATTGGCGTCCACTGCGCCACGCTCACGCTGTACGACTACCCCGAGTTTGGCGAAGTGCTTGGCGGCTACTACCTGCGGTCGCTGGTGCCGACCGACATGATCGCCAAAGGCAAGATCGGCGTGTTGAAAGTGGAGGATACCAACCACCCGGCGACGCGCATGCTCGGCCCGAGCTGGCCGCTCAACGAGGAGTTCTACGAGTTTGGCCACGCTGTGTGGGACGCCGGCAAGCCAACCGAAAATGTGTCCGCGGTCGGCCGTCTGCACATCCAGATGCCGTTCACGCGCGATCGCGTGCACGTCCTCCTCAGCCTCGATACCGACAAGACCGATCTGTCGGATCTTCCGAACGTTCCCAAGGGTGACTATCCGCAGTCCTGGACGCACACGTCCGGACGGGGCCGGACGTTCTACACGACGCTCGGACACCGCGACGACATCTGGGCGCACGACGCCGTCTTCAAGGCCCACGTCACCGGCGGCATCCGGTGGGCGCTGGGCCTGGAGAACTGAATGTCGTCCCGCGTTTCAGAAGCATCTGAACATGCCGGTCGGAGGACGGGGTGGCGCTGCCGCACCGGCGCGGACCGAAGCCAACTGCCGCGTCGAACGAGGTCCGGACAAATGAACCAGAGCGAGACGCCACTTGCCGACACCCGCGGTCACCTGACGGATCACTATGGCCCGCGTGTCGCGGAGCTGGATCCCTGGATCGCGAAGCTGCGCGCGGAAGGCGTGCGCTTTCTGGGCGATCCGTATAAGGTCGGCAGCTACCGGGCGGTGATGATCGAAGGCCCGAGCCGCGAGGCGATCGAGCTGATCGAGATCGCGCCGTAGCTTACGCCCAGTCTCCCCAGGTTCCCCGCAAGTGGTTCGGGGCTGTATCAATTTGAACAGCGGTCGCCCGGCGCTGAGAGCTAGGCTCCGGGGATGACCAATCAGATGACCAACCAGGCTGATCGACCGAAGCTGGTAGTGGGCCGTACGCGGGCCGACGGCTTGATGGCCCACGCCCACATGACGTCGCCGTTGCAGACCAAGATCGTTTCGGCCAGACGGCTATTCGACGAGGCCGAGCACCTGATGAATAAGCCCGGTGCCGCGACCTCGGTGTATTGCCGCGCGATCGACGAGAAGATCACGTGGGCCAACTCCATTCTGACGATCGTCGATGAGGCATTGGACGACTAGGAGAGCCGCGTTCGATGACGCGTCGAGAGAGAAGATTGATCGAAAAGGTGGAGCGGGCTACGGGGATCGAACCCGTGTCCGAGGCTTGGGAAGCCTCTGTACTACCATTGTACTAAGCCCGCGAATCGAAGCATTGCCGCCCTCGACGAAACCGGCGGCGGTCCGACCTGGCGATCTTAACTCACCGCCTCACTGGATCTCCAGCAGGGGCTATCCTCGAATGATGGCCAGGACTTCGTCCCGCTTTGCGGCCATCATCGCCGCCGTCGTCGCCTCGAGGTTGAGACGGAGCAGCGGCTCGGTATTCGACGGCCGCACGTTGAAGTGCCAGTCCGGGTAGTCCACCGAGAGGCCGTCGAGCTCGTACTGATTCCCGTCCGCGTACTTGGCCGACAAGGCCTCGAGCCGCGCCGGCACCACGTCCATGTTCGCCAGCTTGGTGTTGATTTCGCCAGAGATGAAATACCGCTCTGACAGCGGTTGCAACAACTGTTGCAGGCTCTGGCCCTTCTTCGACATCAACTCGAGCATCAGCAACGCCGGGATGAAGCCGTTGTCGGCGTAAAAATTGTCCCGGAAATAATAATGCCCGGTAACCTCACCGCCGAAGATCGCGTCGGACTCGCGCATCCGCCGCTTGATGAACGCATGCCCGACCCGGTTCATCAACGCGGTCCCATCGTAGCGGGCGACGATGTCGCGGACGGCGTAGCTGGCGCGCAGGTCGTAGATGATGGTCGAGCCGGGATGGCGCAGCAGAAACGCCTCCGCCAGCAGCGCGGTGACGAAATCACCCGAGACGAATTCGCCGTTGCCGGTGATGAAGAAACAGCGATCGGCGTCGCCGTCCCAGGCGATGCCGATGTCGGCCTTCTCCGCGACCAC
Source organism: Vicinamibacterales bacterium (assembly GCA_036497895.1). Lineage (GTDB taxonomy): Bacteria > Acidobacteriota > Vicinamibacteria > Vicinamibacterales > CAVVIG01 > CAVQFC01. Next base: position 24,787 of record DASXIR010000088.1, read on the forward strand.
GCGCTCGACGATGTGCCGCCGATTTTCTTCGATCAGCGGATTGGCTTCGTGGTTGGGGAAGTTGCCGTCCACGTCGAAGCACATGCGAGTGGTCAGACAGGGAAGGCGATCGAACAGCTTCGGCGCCACCAGCCCGGCCATGCCGCTGCCGGCGTCGAGCACCACCTTGAACGGCTTGACGATCGACGGATCGATGAACGACATCACGTGCTCGACGTACGGCTCGAGGACGTTCTTCGTCGTCACCTGTCCCCGGCGCGCGGCCGGCGCCGGAATCCGGTCGTTGGCGATCATCTCGCGGATCTCCGACAGACCGGCGTCGCCACTGAGCGGCAGCGCTTCCTGCCGGACCATCTTCAGCCCGTTGTACTGCTTCGGATTGTGCGACGCGGTGACCTGTACGCCGCCTTCGAGATGATCGGCCGCGACCGCGTAGTAAAGCATGTCGGTCGCCATCATGCCGTAGTCGATGACGTCGGCGCCCTGCGACGTGGCGCCCTCGATGAAGGCCGCCGCCAGCGCCGGAGAGGAAAGGCGCATGTCGCGTCCGACGCCAATCCTGCCGGCCTTGAGGTAGACGACGAAGGCTGCGCCGATGGCGCGAGCCGACGCCTCGTTGAACTCGCCCGGGTAAACCGCGCGGACGTCGTAGGCCTTGAAGATGTCTGGGTTGATGGTCACGGACATGGGTGATCGCTAGAGCCGGCTGAAATCGCTGACCACGGACTTGTCGCCGAGCACGACGCCGGCCTCGACGATCGCGTTGCGTCCGATGTGGGCGTGACGGCCGAGAATCGAGTCGCGAACGATCGCGTCCTGGCTGACGCGGGTATTCGCCCAGACGATCGAGCGCTCGATGACGGCGTGTTCCTCGATGTGACAGTGACGTCCGACCACGGCATACGCGCCGATGCGCGCGCCGGCCTTGACGACCACACCCTCGTCGATGAAGCACGGGCCCTCGATGACCGCGCCGTCTTCGATTCGGGCATCCGGCGACACCCAGTGGGCATGCGGGGTGGTGGCGAACGGTGGAATCCCTGCGCCACGATGGCCGACATACCTTGCGTCCATGATGTCGCGGTGGACCTGCATGTATTTGTCCGGCGTGCCGATGTCGATCCAGTAGCCGCGGTAGACATACGCGAGGAAGGTTTCGCGGCGCTCGATCAGCGACGGAAAGAAACTGCGTTCGATCGACCACGGCGTATCCTTGGGAATCCGATCGAAGGTGTCGGGTTCGAGGATGTAGATGCCCGCGTTGATGGTGTCGCAGGTGATCTCGTCGGGGTTCGGCTTTTCGAGAAAGCGCTGGATGTTGCCGCTTGCGTCGGTCTCGACCAGTCCGTAGGCGGTCGGATTCTCGACCGGCGTCAGCACGATCGTGGCCCTGGCCTTGCGTTCGCGATGGAGCGCGATGACCGCCGCGAGATCGACTTCCGTCAGCACGTCGCCGTTGAACACGACCACCGATTCGCGCAGCGACTCGCCGGCGTAGCGGACCGCACCCGCGGTGCCGAGCGGCGCCGGTTCGACCACGTAGCGGATGCCGAGGCCGCTGTCGGCGCCGTCGCCGAAGATCTCTTCAATACGCCTCGGCTGGTAGTTCAGACTGAGGATGACCTCGTCGATCTCCGGCACCCGCTTGAGCAGATCGAGCTGATAGTGCAGAAACGGCCGATCGAAAATCGGAACGATTGGCTTGGGAGTGTGAATGGTCAGCGGGCGCAGGCGCGTGCCTTTGCCTCCTGCGAGCAGAATCGCCTTCATCGCAACTACCGATGTTATCATGTGACCATCCGGTTGTTCCCTCATGAACCTCCCGAACTCGATCACCATCTCGCGCATCTTTCTCGTGCCGCTGCTGGTGGTGGTGCTGTTGACGAAGTTCGAAGGTCGACAGATTCTCGGTGTCTCGAAGGAAATTGTCGGGGCCGCGATCTTCGCGCTGGCGTCGCTCACCGACTGGGCCTACGGCTACCTGGCGCGGCGCCGCAAACAGATCACACCACTCGGTCAGGTCATCGATCCGCTGGCGGACAAACTGCTGATCTCAGCGGCGCTGATTTCCCTGGTCCAGCTCGATCTGGCGCAATCGTGGATGGTCGCGGTGATCATCGGCCGCGAGTTCGCGGTCACGACGCTGCGTAGTCTGGCCTATGCGCGCGGCGTGATCATGCCGGCCTCGTCGATGGGGAAGATCAAGATGGTGGCGCAGATCGTCGCGATTCTGGCGCTGATTCTCTCGCACGGCCAGATCGGCGCCGCGCTCTACCTGCCGCGCACGCTGTACGTGATCGGCCAGGCGGGGCTGTGGGTCGTGGTGGTGACGTCGCTGGTCTCGGCCAGCGACTATTTCCGCCGGTTCAACCACATTCTCAGCCCGCGCGTCGCCGACTTTCGCGCGCCGCGCGAGCCGCAGACCGACCGGAAGACCAATCGACGAGCCGGCTGACTACCGCGGCTATCTACTTCGACGGCACTACTTTCGCGGTACTACTTCCGCGGTACTACGTAGTCGCCGACGAAGATCGCGTCGCGCGATCGCGTGATGCGGGCGAGCGCCGTGGTGGTGCCGGTCGAGACGACCACCGCCTCGCCGATGCTGGTCAGCGGCAGCCCTTGTCCGACGTTTCGATAGACCGCAAAGCGCGAACCCGCTGCGACGCCCTGTTCGGTGCCGCGATCGATCAGCGCGAAGTCGCCCGCCCCGACGATCGATCGACGCTCGCTGCCGATCACAATCTTTCCCATCGCCCCGAAGTCAGGGTCGCCGGCATCGTCCGCATGGTCGGATCCTGACGGCGCCGCAGGGGGTACGAAGGCTTCGAGATAGTCCCGACGCAGGATTGCTCCGCACAGGTGTTCGATGCTCGCAATCGCAGTCGTTTCGTTGACTGCGACGATGGTGACCCAGGCAGACGTGACCGCCGTGCCATCCGGGATCCCGCCGAACTCATTGGCGCGACGGACGTAGAAGCGCTCGCCGATCTGGACGTCCGCGCCGGTGCCCCCGTCGATCACCAGCAGATCGCCGGTGCCGTAGAGGACGCGGTCCATGGTGTCCTGCGCCCCGAGGACGTGGAGCTTGGCAGCCATCCCCGCATTGTTCGTCGGCGGAGCACAGGCAATCGCCTGTTCGAGTTGGGTAAGCCGCGGCGCGGTCTGTGCCGACGCGACAGCGGCGCTGGCAAGCACGGACGTGAGCGCGGTAACGACGATGACGGATCTCTGGCCTCGCACGCTAACCTCCTGACGGTTTGACCGGTGCCGGGGGAGCGGCAGATTTGAGCTCGACGATCTTTTTCTGGGCCAGGACGAGATAGTCACTCTTCTCGAATTCCTCGACCAGTTTTTCGAGATACGGCAGGGCCTCGGCCTCGCGCCGGACCTTGGTGAGCGAATCGGCCAGACAGTAGTAAACGGCGTCGCGTCCCGAGAAGCTGGGATCGTCCTTGAGCACCGACTTGAAGCGGTCGATCGCGCCGGGATACCACTTCTGCTGCTTGTAATAGAAGTAGCCGACGAGGTAGCTCGCCTGACTCAGGCGATCGCGCGCTTCGCGCAGCTTGGCCTGGACCTCGGGCATCAGCTTGCTGGTCGGATACCGGGCGACGAAGGTATCGAATTCCTTGATCGCGTCGCGGGTCTCGGTCTGGTCGCGCGCCGCGGCGCGCATCTGCTTGAAATGCGCCATCCCGATCTTGTACTGGGCGTAGTCGGCGCGCGGGTTGGTCGGATAGAACGACAGGAACTCGCGGAACTCGTTGATCGCGAGGACCAGGCCCTCCGAACTGCCTTCGCCCATGTAGGTGTCACCGATGCCGAGCTTGGCGTCCGGCCGATACGTGCTCTGGGTGTAGGTTTCGGTGACCTGCTTGAAGAATTCCCGCGCCGTCAGGTACTTCTTCGCCTTGAGTGCGTCGGTGCCCTTGTCGAACAGATACTTGTCCGGCTCGCTCGTGCCCGCCGGCACCATGGTGCGAGGCGCGGAGGCGCACGCGGCCGTCAGGGCCAGCAGGGCCACGGCCAAGAACAGACGTCCACGAGCGCCAATTCCTTCGACGTTCACAATATGCTCATCAACCACTGATACTCGGCCGTCAGCCCTTCTTCGAGTCCGACCGTCGGCGTAAATCCCAAATCCTGGCGTGCCAGCGATGTATCCGCGAACGTATGGCGCATGTCGCCCTTCTGTTCCGGATTCGCGGTCAGAATCGGCGGACGGTTCGCCACGCGCCCGATCAGCTCGAGCACGTGGTTGACGGTGACTCTCGACCCGCCGCCAATATTGTACACGCGGCCAATCGTGCCCCTGGTCGCCGCCGCAATGGTCGCGCCGACCGCGTCGCCGACAAACGTGAAATCGCGCGTCTGCTCGCCGTCCCCGAAGACGGCGATCGGCTCTCCAAGAATGGTCGCACGAAGGAAGCGGTGAAAGCCCATGTCCGGGCGCTGTCGTGGACCGTAAACAGTGAAATACCGTAAAGAAACGGTCGGAACTTCGTAGTTGACTGCGTACAGGTGACACAACTGCTCAGCGGCAAGCTTCGAGACACCGTACGGCGAGACCGGCTGCGGCAACGCGTCCTCGCGCATCGGCATCGGCACGTGATCGCCGTAGACGGACGAGCTCGATGCGTACACGAAGCGCTCGATGGTTGTTTTCGTGCACGCTTCGAGCAGAACCTGCGTCGCTTCGATGTTGTTCGTCGTGTAGATCTCGAAGTCGCGTCCCCAGCTCTTGCGCACGCCGGCTTGCGCCGCGAGATGAAATACGTGCGATCGATCAGCGAGCAGCGCCGCGAGATCGGCGTCCTGGATACGCGACTCGATGAACCGGAAGTTTTTCTGGCTGGCCAGTCCACTGAGGTTGCGTTCCTTGATCGGCCGCGGGTAGTAGTCGGTGAAGCTGTCGATTCCCACGACGTCCGCGCCCTCGGCGACCAGCCGTTCTGCCAGCGTCGATCCGATGAATCCGGCGGCCCCGGTGACTAGTGCCTTCACGACAGCAGGGCCCGGACGCGATCGGGCAGCCGGCATGGCCGACCGGTGCGATCGAGGCTGGCGTGCTCGGTGCTGCCGGTAGCGAGAATCATGACGTCCGAAGATCGGACGACCTCGTAGGTGAACTGCAGGCGAACGGGAGAAAGCATGGTTCCTGTGGTCCTGATTTCGATGTCGTCGTCGTATTTTGCCGATTCGCGGTAGGCGCAATGCGCGTCGATCACCGGCAGCGCGAAGCCGTCCGCTTCCATTTCGCGATAGCTCCAGCCGGTGGTGCGCAGCAGGTCGGTACGGCCGACCTCGAACCAGACGAAGTAGTTGGCGTAGTACACCACGCCCATGTTGTCGGTTTCGGCGTAGCGTACGCGAATCCGCGACACGGATCGGGCGGGCTGTGCCGGAATCATCGAGCGGTTGGCGAGGGGACCGCCGCCACCGCCGCCGCCCTGAGTTCCCGGGCAGCGCGCTCCGGATCCGCACTGTGAAAGATCGCCGAGCCGGCGACGATGATGCTGGCCCCGGCCGCGACGACCCGGCCGACGGTCCGCACATCGATGCCGCCGTCGATCTCGATTGGAGCGGCGATGTTGCCCGACCGATCGAGGACCGCACGGACGTCGCGGATCTTAGACTCGCTATGCGCGATGAAAGTCTGGCCGCCGAAGCCCGGGTTGACCGACATCACGAGCACGAAATCGACATCGGCGGCGATGTCCTGAATCATGATCGCCGGTGTCGCCGGGTTCAGCACCACTCCCGCCTGGACGCCGAGCGCCTTGATCGCGTGCACGGTACGGTGCAGGTGACGGACCGCTTCGACGTGGACCGAGATCATCGCTGCGCCGGCTTCCGCGAATGCCTCGATGTAGCGGTCCGGTTCCTCAATCATCAGGTGCACGTCCATTGGCACCGTGACGACGCGCTGCAGGGATTTCATGACCGGCGGACCGATGGTGATGTTGGGGACGAAATGCCCGTCCATCACGTCGACATGAATCAGATCGGCGCCGCCGCGCTCGACGGCAGCCACCGCATCGCCCAACGCCGCGAAGTCGGCCGACAGAATGGATGGGGCCAGACGGATCGTCATCGGCTGGTCTCGAGCGACACGGGTTCGCCTGGGCCAATCTGGAATCCCGCCTGTGGGCTCTGCCGGATCACGATGCCGGCCGCTACGCCCGGATATGGGTTCGAGCCCACGACCGCGACTCGGAATCCATGAGCCCGCAGAATCTCGGCGGCGCGGTCGCCGTTCACGCCGATCAGATCCGGCATCAGGTAGCTGGCGCCGCGCTCGCCGCGATTGACGAGGAGGGCGACCTGGCCGGCCGCGCTCTTGGCCGGAGGCGTCTGCGCGACGACGATGTCGGGCGCGAAATTCTGGGAACGGATCTCTGACAGGCCGGTCAGCGTGAGACCGTCCTGTGACACGCGAAGCTGCGCGGTCCGCTCGGTTTCGCCCACCAGGCGCGGGATGGTCGAGGAGCGGGCTCCGGCGCTCAGCCAGACACGGAGGCTGCGCTGGCGCCGCGCGGTCGATCCGGCGGCAGGTTCCTGCGCGAGCACGCGACCGGCCGCGATCTTCGGATCGGTACGTCGGCTGTCGTCGACTTTCAATGCCAGTCCCAGTTCGGTGGCGAGGGCCGCGGCTTCGTTCGCGGTGCGGTTGGTGAGATCGGGCACCTGCACCTCGCGGGTGCGGAGGGCGATGCGCATGGACGCTGCTGCAAACAGCACGTAGGTGCCGGCCAGTGCGGCAACGAGCGCGACGATTTTTCCCGCGCTCCAGACGCGCGTACCCAGATCCATCAACGCTGGATCGTACTACAAGACGCGGCGCTCGAATACCGCGCCGAAGAAGGCGTCGAGCGCATCGCGATGTGGCGCCGTTTTCAGGTGGCCGCGCTCGTCGACAAGCGAACGAGGCACGCCAGGCGCCGAACTGCGAACGTCGATAGGCGCGAAGGCTGGTGTGGTCGCGAGAAATGCGTCGATCACGCCTTCGTTCTCGTCAGGTTCGCTCGAGCATGTCGCGTACACCAGCCGTCCACCCGGCGTGACCGCCTCCGCCGCGTTCTGCAGCATCGTCAATGCCGCCGCGGCGAGCACCGGAAGATCGGATTCGGTACGGCGCCACTTGATGTCGGGATCGCGCCTGAGCGTTCCCAGCCCCGAGCACGGCGCATCGACGAAGACGAGGTCGAACGGCGAGGAGAACGGGAGCGAGTGGAGCAGGTCCGACTGCACGATCCGGATGTTGGGGGCGCCACTGTTGACGACCGTCCGCCGCAGCAGATCGACCCGCCGTTCACGTACGTCGCACGCGACGAGCATTGCGGAATCGTCCATCGCCGCGGCGATGGCGGTGGCCTTGCCGCCGGGGGAGGCGCAGGCGTCGAGCACGCGAGCCCCGGGCGCAGCGCCCGCCAGAAGCGCGACCAGCTGCGACGCCTCGTCCTGAACGACAAAGGCACCGGCCTCGGCGCCGCCGCCCCGAAGTGGATGCCCCGACACCACCGTGAGTCCGTCGGGAGCAAAGGCGGCTGGGCTGACGACGACCCCGTCTTCGGCAAGCCGCTCGGTCAGTTCCTCACGCGTGAACCGCAGGCGGTTGGCCCGGAGCGTGACCACTGCCGGCGTATTGTTGTAGCGGAGCCACCGTTCGGTCGCATCGAAGCCGAGGCGATCGTACCAGCGGGCCACGAGCCAGCGCGGGTGCGACAGCGCGATGCTGAAATAGTCGAGCACGGCGTCGCGATCGTGCTCACTCTCGGGCCGCGGCGGCAGCGGCAACGCTTTTCGATTTCGCGACACACTCCGAAGAATCGCATTGACGAAGCCGGTCGCGCTCCGCTTGCCCGCCCTTCTCGTCAACTCCACCGCATCGTCGACCACCGCCGACGCCGGTACGCGAGTCAAATGCAGCAACTGGTACGTGCTGAGGCGAAGGATCTCGACGACTTCCCGGTCCAGCCGATCGATTGCACGCCTGGAGAACGCGACGATGAGGTGATCCAGGGCTGCGCGCCAACGCAGCGTTCCCGTCGCGATTTCTGCGACCAGCCCGCGATCGCGGTCGTCGGGCAGTGAAGGACGGGAGGCGGCGAGCGCGGTCGGCAGGTCGACGTTTCCGGCCGAGACCGCGACCAGGATATCGAACGCCGCGATCCGGGCCGGTGCGATCATGGAAGCGGCGAAAAGGTGTCGCCCGCCGCCAGCGCATGACCGGCGAGAAATTCCCTCGTGGTCATCGGCCGTTTGCCCTCCGCCTGGACTTGCGTCAGCGCGATCGTACCGCTGCCAGTCGCGACGATCAGGCGGTCGCCGGCCGCCTCGATTACCGTGCCTGCGGTTGGACGCGCGTCCGGTGTGCGGTCAGGCTCGACCGTTGACGCGATCAAAATCAGCCGTTTGCCGTGCACGTAAGTGAAAGCGTGCGGCCAGGGATGCAGACCGCGAATCAGGTTGTGCACCCGCAAGGCCGGCCAGTTCCAATCGATCGCACCATCGGCTCTCGAGAGCCGCTTCGCGTATGTCGCCGCGGCCGCGTCCTGCTCGACTTCGACGACCTGACCATTGGCGATCTGATCGACGACCGCCGTGAGCAGGCCAGCGCCGACGCGGGCCAGATCGCGCTCGACTGCGTCACTGGTGGCGTCCTCCGGAATGACGACGGTCTCCTGGGCCATCATCGGGCCGGCGTCGAGCGCCTTGACGACGCGCATGATCGTGACACCTGTGAGTGGCTCGCCATCAATCACGGCGCGGTGCACCGGTGCGGCGCCCCGGTACTTGGGCAGCAGGGACGCGTGCACGTTGATCATCCCGAGCCTGGGCGTGGCGAGGACGGCGTCGGTGAGGATTTTCCCGTACGCCGCGACTACGCCCAGATCGGCGTTCCAGGCGGCGAGGCGTGCCAGAAAGGCGGCATCCTTCATGGCGTCGGGTTGCAGCACCGGAAGCGCGGCCGCGACCGCCCGGGCTTTGACCGGAGCATCGGAGACTCTCTGTCCGCGGCCGCGCGGGCGATCGGGCTGCGTCACGACGCCGACGACGGTGTGCGGCGTCGCGCCGAGCAGCGCGTCGAGCGACGGGACCGCGAACGCGGGCGTACCGAAGAAAACGATGCGGAGCGCGGTCACCATTTGCCGGCGCGCGTCAGCTTGCGAATCTTGCGGACGATCAGGTCGCGCTTGATGCCGCGAAGGCGATCGACGAACAGCGTGCCGTCGAGATGATCCATCTCGTGTTGGAACGCGCGGGCCAGCAAGGCCGAGCCTTCAACTTGATGGTCGGCGCCGCTGCGATCGAGGCCTTTGACGACAGCGCGCGTCGGCCTGACCACGGTCGCGTTGAAGCCAGGGACGCTCAGGCACCCCTCCTCTTCGAGCTGGACGCCTTCACGCTCGATGAATTCGGGGTTGATCATGACAATCAGTCCCGAGGGGTCGCGGCCGAGCGACACGTCGACGACGAAGATTCGAAGCGCTACGCCGACCTGGGTTGCGGCCAGGCCGACACCTGGTGCGGCATACATGGTTTCGATCATGTCGTCTACGAGCGTGACGATGTCGGCGCTGATTGCGTCCACCGGTTGGGCGCGTTCGTGAAGCGTGGTGTCGCCGTATTTGAGAATGGGTCGAATCATGTATTGTCGAACTGCAGGCCCACAGCAAACACAGAACCGCGGACCGCGGCGAAGTAACTCCTGACTGACTATCGTTGCGATCAGGGTCGGACGAAGCGATCGGCTGTTCTGGCGCGGAACGCTTCCCAGTTGCGCACCAGCTCGTCGACCGAATCTCCGCCGAACTTTTCGATTACCGCTTCCGCAAGCACGAACGCCACCATCGCCTCGCCGACAACGGCTGCGGCCGGGACCGCGCAGACATCGCTGCGTTCGATCGCGGCCGGGCTGACGGTCATCGTCGTCAGATCGACCGAGCGGAGCGGCTTCATCAAGGTCGAGATCGGCTTCATGTATCCGGTGACGCGAAGATCCTCGCCGTTGGTGACGCCGCCTTCGAGGCCGCCGGCGTTGTTCGTCGGCCGTGCGATCGGCATCGTGCGACCGCCAGGGGAGCCGGCGGGAAGAATCTCGTCATGGACGCGCGAGCCGGGAATGGTCGCGACGCCCGGCCCACGGCCAATGCCAACCGCCTTGATTGCCGGGATCGACATCAGCGCCTGTGCAAGCCGTCCGTCAAGTTTGCGGTCCCACTGCACGTAGCTGCCGAGCCCCGGCGGCACTCCACGCGCGATGATCTCGAAGCTGCCGCCCATCGTGTCGCCGGCATCGCGGGCGCGATCGATCTCGGCGATCATCTGCTGTTCGACGCCGGTGTCGGCGCAGTGCAGCGGCGAATCGATCGCAATCGCCCGCGCCGTTTCGAAGGTGATCGCCAGCGGGTCGGCGATCGACACCCCGCCAATCGTCGTCACGTGGCTGACGATCTCGGTCCCGACACGGCACAACAGCTGGCGCGCGATCGCGCCAACCGCCACGCGGGCCGCGGTTTCGCGCGCGCTCGCCCGTTCGAGAACGTTGCGCATGTCGTCGAGGCCGTACTTCACGAAGCCGGCGAGGTCGGCGTGTCCCGGCCGTGGTCGCGTGACGGGCGCCCGGTCGGCGCCGGAGGCGGCCACCGGCATCTCGGGCTCCGAGTGCATCGTGCGCTGCCAGTTTTCCCAGTCCTTGTTGGGGATGAGCAGTGCGATTGGCGCGCCGGTGGTGACGCCGTGCCGGACACCGCTCAGCGGCTCGGCGCGGTCGGACTCGATCGCCATCCGTCGTCCGCGACCGTAGCCGGTCTGGCGCCGGCGGAGTTCGGCGGTCATGGCGTCGATGTCGATCGTGAGACCAGCCGGAACGCCTTCGACGAGGGCGATGAGCGCTTTTCCATGCGACTCGCCGGCTGTGAGAAATCGCAGCATGCGTTTTTATTCTATCCGAAAAAATTGCCGCTTCCGGCGGCGCCCATAGCCTGATCGTGCTCGTGCGAGGCACGGGCCGCCTTCTTGCACCACGTCGTCACCTAGCACAGGAGGACGCCGTGCATCTTGTGGCGGATCGATTCGCAGTGGACGACAACCGCCGGGCGATCGACCTGGCGACCGGCAGAGCAGTGACGCTCGTGATCACGACCGCCGGCGGCGTGGCCGAGCAGCTGCGCTGGAGCGCACGATGCGATGTCTTGTGGAGACTCCGCCATCGCGCACTGGCGCCGCTGGTTGACTACGGCCCGATCGGCGAATCGTCGCGTTTCGAGGCGTGGTCGTCGAACGGCGCGTGGCAGGGAGCTCCCGCCGCGGCGGTTGTGGCCTTCGACGAAGTGCGTCGCGTGTTCGGGGCGGTAGGCTTATCGCTGGGCGGCTCGCCGGCGTCGGTCAGGACCGGAAATCGCGGGGAGGTACGGTTGCTACCCGATCCGGAGACCGGCTACCCGTCCGAGGTGAGCGAACCGATCGACGAGCTTTCTCTGCGTCAGCGAGGCATGGCAGTCATCGACCGGGCGGTGGTGGCTGCGATCGCCGAGATGTTCGAAGGTCCGCCCAATCATCGCCTGCACGCCACAGCGTTGTGGGGGTCCCGCGGATCGGGAAAGGGCCTGGCGGTGCGCGAACTGGCGCGCCTGGCGAGACTGCGCGGGTTCGTTCCGGTTACGGCGCGGTTCGTGACCTCGCGGTTCGCGCGGCTCTGGTCGGATCGCAGTTTGTTCGTGATCGAAGACGGACCGCCGCAGGACGCGTGGCCGGCGATCCTGCACGCCACGCTGTCGGTGTCGCAGCCGCACGCAGTACTGGTTGTCGGCCTCGAAGAAGCAGCCGGCATACACGGCGTCGGACTCGATCGCATCCCGCCGGACGATCTCGTCGAGGCGCTTCGCCCCGCGACGCTCGGTCCGCGAGCCGAACGCACGGCTAGTCGCGTTGCCGAGCGATCACGCGGTCTCCCGGGCGCGTTTGCCAGTTTGCTGGGCATCGAGCTTTCGAACGCGTCGGATTCAAAGAAATCCCGGCAGTCGCAGGCGGTCATGGCCGCAGAGCACCCGGCGCTCTATGGCATCGGAGGAAATGCCGGCGACGGCGTGGAGACGCCGGCCCTCGGCGCTTCACCCAATCGTGGTCGGGGGTGGGCGTCGCCGGGCGAGTTGACGATGTTGCGCAGGCGGATGGATGGCGCGATGACCCAGATTGCTGCCGGAAGGCACGCCCCGGGCATGCGGCAACTGCGCCACTGCATCGGCGCGCTCGCGAGGCGCGACGATTGGACGGAGGCGTGCCGGGGAGCGATCGAGTTGGGTTGGACGCTCTTACGTCGTGGCCGGACCCGCGAGGCTCAGAACGCGATCGAGAATGCCCGGATCTACGCCAGCCACAGCGACTCCTCGAAATTGCTGTTGGAGGTCGCGCTGCTCAGTGGCGAAGCGTGGATCGACTCGGCACGACTCGACGAGGCGGAACGGGTGCTTGGGACGGAGCTCGTGTCGGCGCGAGCGGCACGCGATCACGAATGCGCCGCGCGCGCCGGTGTGTCGCTGGCCCGATGCCTGTTCTGGCGAGGCCGGTACGCCGACGCGGATGTGGCGCTGAGCGCGATTGGCGACAAGGATGCGGTGGCGATACGGTCGCGTCACGCGCGTCAGGCGGCACGGATCGCGATCGGCCTGCGCGACGTCGGCAGGGCGATGACCCTGATCACCGGCGCATGCGAGCAGGCACGCGCGATCGCCGATCCGGCGCTCGTCGCCGCCGCCTCGTGCACGGCCGCGTTCGTGCACCTCGCGGTCGGCGACCTCGACGCCGCCGCTCGCGACGTCGATGAATGCCGCACCGCCGCCCGAGCCGCCCACGATCCGCTGCGCGCGGTCCGTGCCGTTTTGTTGTTGTGCGAAATCGAGCGACGGCGCGGATCGCCTTCGGCGGTCGCGGCGCAAGTGCGACGCCTTGTCCGGATTGGCCAAACACTGCCGCCAATTCTGAGAGCCCGTGCGGATCTCGCCGGCCTGGTAATGTCAGGCGACCCGAATCCGGTCGGCCTCGTCCAGCGCCGCGCCGCGGCCACTGGCCTCGACGCACTTTCGCTCCTCGTCTCAGCACCGCCGCGTCTGGATCTGACGCGCACGGCCGATCCGATCGCAGACGATATCGTTGGCGTGCTGCGTGCCTGCCAGACCGCTGAAGACGAGGTCACGGTGCTGAAGGATGTCTGCGCGCTGGTCCGCGCCCAGATGCGAGCGGCCTCGGTCGCCTTCGTCGTTCCGAACGACGGGCGAGCCGGCATCCTGACCTGCGACGGCTCGCGTCTGGACATCGAGATCGGCATGCGTGCGCTGGCGGCCGGCGTCACCTTGCCGCCGCACCGCCACGACGACCGGATCGACGCGGCGGCACCGGTCCACTATGGCGGCGCATTCATCGGGGCGCTGTGCGCCCGCTGGACCCTGGGCTCGACCGAAGACCTCTCGCGCGCGCCGATTGTCCTGACCACGAGTGCGGCAGCCGCGGCGCCCATCCTGTCGGCGGCGCTGGCCCGCCGCGAGCAGGCAAGCGCGGCGCCGAGCGAGCTTCTGGGCGTGACGCCGTCCATGAACGAACTCCGCTCCAGTGTCGAGCGCGCCGGCGCGGCGCCGTTTGCCGTCCTCGTCGATGGCGAAAGCGGCAGCGGCAAGGAACTGGTGGCGCGTGCCATTCATCGTGCCGGTCCGCGGCGCGATCGTCCGTTCTGCACGCTCAACTGCGCGGCGCTGCCCGATGACTTGGTCGAGGCTGAACTGTTTGGTCATGCGCGCGGCGCATTCACCGGCGCCATTGCCGATCGCCCGGGCGTGTTCGAGGAAGCCAACGGCGGCACGCTCTTCCTTGACGAAATCGGCGAACTCTCGCCACGCGCGCAGGCCAAAATCCTCCGCGTCATCCAGGAGGGAGAACTGCGCCGCGTCGGCGAGAACGTCACGCGTCGCGTGGACGTCCGGATCGTCGCCGCCACCAATCGCGATCTGCCCGCGGAAGTCGTGGCCGGACGGTTTCGCCTCGACCTGCTGTACCGCCTCGACGTGGTCCGTGTACGCGTGCCGCCACTGCGGGAGCGTCGCGAGGACATCCCGGTATTGGCGGATCACTTCTGGCGCGAATCGACCCGGCGCCTGGGCAGCCGCGCCAGCCTTGGCTCGGCAACGATGGCGGCGCTCGCACGTTATGATTGGCCGGGAAATGTGCGGGAGTTGCAGAACGTGCTGGCGGCGCTGACCGTTCGGAGCCCCAAGCGCGGCGTCGTGCCGCCTGAAGCGCTGCCGGCTTCATTCACCGACGTTCAGAGGCGCGAAACCTGGCGCCTGGACGAGGCACGCAGGACGTTCGAATCACGATTCATCCGGGCTGCGCTGGTCCGGAGCGGGGGGCATCGCGGGCGGGCCGCCGCCGAACTCGGCGTCACGCGACAAGGTCTGACCAAACTGATCACCCGGCTCGGGATTGGCGCCGAATGACTCGCTTCCTCGTGCGGCGGCTGCTGCTGACGATCCCGGTCCTCCTCGGTGTGGCCACGCTCGTCTTTTCGCTGATTCACCTGGTGCCCGGCGATCCGGTCCAGGCGATGCTGGGAGACAGCGCGTCTCCGCAGGACATCAGCGAGTTGCGAGGTCGCCTGGGTCTGGACCGTCCGCTCTACGTGCAGTACGGTGCGTTCCTGAAGGGTTTGTCCCGGGGCGACCTTGGTGCGTCGCTTCGTACGAACCAGCCGGTGACGGCTTCGATTGTCGAGCGCCTGCCCGCGACCTTCGAGCTGGCGTTCGCGGCGATGGCACTGGCGACGTTGATGGCGATTCCACTCGGGATCCTGGCGGCGGCCCGCGCCGGCACGCAAGTGGACCACGCGGCGACCACGCTGGCGCTGGTCGGCATCTCGATTCCGAATTTCTGGCTGGGCCCGCTGCTGGCGATTGTTTTCTCGATCACGCTCGGATGGCTGCCGGTCTCCGGCCGCGGCACCCTGGCGCATCTGGTGTTGCCGGCGGTGACGCTTGGTGCGCCGCTCGCCGCGGTGCTCGCCAGGATGACGAGGGCGAGCGTCATCGAGGAACTGCGCGAGCTGTATGTGCTGGCCGCCCGCGCTCGGGGCGTCTCGCGCGTCGGCGCGATTGTCGGTCACGCGTTCCGCAACAGCCTCATCCCGATCGTCACGGTGCTCGGCCTTCAGTTCGGCGCCGTTCTCACCGGTGCCGTGATCACCGAGACGATCTTTGCCTGGCCCGGCGTGGGACGGCTATTGATTCAGTCGATCAACTTCCGCGACTATCCGCTGGTCGAAGGCTGCATCCTGTTGATTGCCGTTACCTACGTCGGGATGAATCTGCTGACCGATCTGGCCTACGGCCTGCTCGATCCCCGGATCCGGTACCGCTGACGTGCTGAAGATTGGCGCCGCGATCGTCGTCGCCGCGGCGCTGGCCGCGATCGTTGGACCGTCACTGACCCCGTTCGATCCGGCGGCACAGGATCTCGCGCTGCGGCTGGCGGGCCCGAGCGCCGCGCACTGGTTCGGTCTCGACGAACTCGGTCGCGACATCCTCGCGCGGGTGCTGGCCGGCGCTCGCATTTCCTTTCTGGTCGGGCTCACGGTGGTCTCGGTCTCGGCGTCAGTCGGCACGCTGCTCGGCGCCGTCGCCGGTTATTTTGGCGGTGTCACCGACGATGTGATCAGCCGGATCATCGATGTGCTGTTGGCGTTTCCGGGGCTGCTGCTGGCGATTGCCCTGGTCGCGGTGCTGGGTCCGAGCCTGGGCAACGTGTTGTTCGCGCTGACGGTGATTGGCTGGGTCGGGTACGCGCGGCTGGTTCGCGGCCAGGTGCTGCGCGCGCGCGAATTCGAATACGTTCAGGCCGCGCGTGCGGCGGGCGCGGGCACGCCCCGCATTCTCTGGCGGCATGTGATTCCCAGCGCGATTCCCGCCGTGGTCGTGCAGGGCACGCTCGGCATGGCCGGCGCAATCATCGGTGAGGCGGCGCTCAGTTTTCTCGGATTGGGCGTCCAGCCGCCGACACCGAGTTGGGGCACGATGCTG
This sequence comes from Vicinamibacterales bacterium, assembly GCA_036497895.1. Taxonomy (GTDB): domain Bacteria; phylum Acidobacteriota; class Vicinamibacteria; order Vicinamibacterales; family CAVVIG01; genus CAVQFC01. The sequence goes on from DASXIR010000088.1 coordinate 40,857, forward strand.
AATGGCGGCCGTGCCCATCTGCTGGACGCTCCTCACCTGACCGTCGTGCCCGGCCTCGCCATCGCGGTTCTTGTGCTCGGATTCAATTTTCTCGGCGACGGTCTCCGCGACGCGACCGATCCCAAACGCGCCGGCCGCTGAGACGGATCGCGGCGGCTAACGGATTCTGCGTGCCAGGACGGCGAGCTGGGCGTTCTTCGGATCGCGGTCGAGGCCGCGGGCGATCGTTGCCTGCGCACCTGTCCGATCACCGTTGCGAAATTGCGCGTCGGCGAGCGAGGCCAGCAGCAATGGGTCGTTCGGGCTGGCTGCCGTGGCCTGCGTCAACCACTCGACCGCGGTCGGCACGTCGTTCAGGCGAAGCGACAGCGCCGCGATCTGCACGGCGCGGGAGACCGCGTTCGTGTCCGGCCGGATAAGTGTCCCGTACGCGATTAATGCGTTGCGCGCCGGCGTCAGGTGATTCTGTTTCTCGGCGACCGCAGCGTAGAGCAGAAACGCCGAAGGCTCGACCGGGAATCGCGTGATCGCCTGCTCGAGCGCGCGCTCGCCATCCGCGACTGCGCCCTCATCGAGCAGCGCACGGGCGTATAGCGTGAGCAGATCGCTCGGCGCGGCCGGGCTGGACGCCGCGCGTTCGAGCGCCTCCCTCGCCTTACTCAGAAACGCGGCATCGTCGCGCGGACGCTCGAGCCAGATTTGACCGAGGGCACGATAGATGAGTGGGTCGTTGTGGTGGCGCTCGAGCGCGCTGCCGAGGGTCAGGACGGCGAGATCCCAGTGGCCGGCCTGCGCGTGTGCCATCGCCACCGCGACCTGACGCTCGACCCGGGCCGGATCGAGCGCCGCCAGCACTTGAAGTTGTTCGATCTGGTCGGTCCGACGACCGTGAGCACCGTACAAATCGGCGAGTTCGTCGCGGGCGGCGACGAGGCCGGGGGCGAGGGCCAGCGCCCGCTCGAAGGCGCGCATGGCTTCGGTGGGGCGTCCCTTTTCACGCAGACACATGCCCAGAAGATAGTGCGCGTCCGCCTGCCGCTCGTCGAGGCGTACGGTCCGCGAGACCGCATCCAGTGCGGCGTCCACATCGCCGTCGCGATAGCGGGCGAGGCCCAGTTTGTGACTGATCCGCGCCGAGCGATCGTCGAGGGCGATGGCCCGTTCGAAAGCGTCGGCGGCCCGTCCGTAGCGGTCGAGTTGATAATTGACATCGCCCAGCGCTTCGAGCGGCGCGATGGCGGCAGGGTCAAGGGCGGCCGCCTTCCTGAAGTCGCGGGCGGCGGCGTCGAGGTCGCCGCGATCGCCTCGTCGCCGGTACGTCTGGCCTCGGCGCAGATAGGCGAGCATCGAATCCGGATGAAGCTCGATGGCGCCGCTGTAGGCCTCGATCGCGGCAAAGCTCTGGTCGTCGCGCAGGGCGTTGTCGCCGCGGGTCAGGGCGGCACGGTAGTCCCGCTGGCGTGCGGTGGCTTGATAGAGCAGCGCCGCGCCAGCCGCCGTCAGTAGCAGGACTGTTACGAACGCGATAGCTCGGGTCACGATGGTCCTATCCTACCAGCCGCCCAGCCGGGGCTCGGACCGGTGGCCGGGCGACCTGACCGGCGGCCTCCCTGGGGGCGCGGGCCGGACCGAGGAACTTTCGCGCACGATCGGGGTCTAACTTGTTATAGTGGAAGCCTCTGTGAAGCAGGAGCGGGTTGCCAGTTGGTCCGACGTCGACGGCCGTGAGGCCGGCCTGGTGCAGCGGTGCGCTGCCGGCGACGAGGCTGCCTGCGCGGACCTGGTCACCGAACATCAACGGATGGTCGTCCAGCTGGCGATGAACCTGCTTGGCGATCGCGAGGAAGCGCTCGACCTTTCGCAGGAAGTCTTCCTCCGGGTCTTCCGAACCATTCATCGCTTCCGCGGCCAGTCGAGCCTGCGTACTTGGATTTACCGAATCGCGGTGAACCAGGCACGGAACCGGCACCGCTTCTGGCGGCGTCGGCATCGCGCCGACCAGGTGCCGCTCGAGCAGCACATCGCCGCGCACGGCGACTTCCCATCGTGCCGGCAGGAAACTCCCGACCGCATGTTCGCGCAGAAGCAGCTCGCCGCGAAGCTGCAGGAAGCGCTCGATCATCTGCCGTTCGATCAGCGCACCGCGATCATCCTCCGCGAGATCGACGGGTTGAGCTACGACGAAATTGCGTTCTCGCTGGGGGTTGCGGTCGGCACGGTCAAGTCGCGCCTGACTCGCGCCCGTCAATCATTGCGTCTCGAGCTGCGCGACGAGAGGTTTGCGTGAAGGCCGCCTCCTGCGCGACCATTCGCCGGCGGCTCCAGGCGTTCCACGACGACGAACTGCCGATCGCCGACCAGATTGCGGTCGTCGCGCATGTCAAGGACTGCGCATCGTGCGCGGCCGACCTGGCGGATCTGAACGACGTCAGCGGCGCGCTGCAGGGCCTGGTGGCGCAGCGTCTGGCGCTCACACACGAAGAAGCCGCGGTTTTCAACACCACCGTAGTCAGCCGTCTGACGGCCGAAAACGGCGCTTCGCTGATGACCCACGTCCGGGAGCTGTTCGACGACATGCACGTCGTCTACGCGGCGCTCGGTGCTGCCGGCGCGGCAATCGCGTGCGTGACGATCATGCTGGGGATGATGCGTTTCGCGACTGCCGAGCGCCCTGACTCGCTCGCCGCGATTGTCAACGTGCTGGCCACGCCGCTCGAATGCGAATCGGGCAACGAAGCCGGCGATGTGTCCGGCTGCCGGGCTCGCTGGGAAGAACGGTGGACGGAACGCTTCCAGCGCGCGAACGAATCGGCGGAGCAGGACGCAGTGTTCACGCTCGAAGCCGTGGTGACGCATCAGGGCCATCTGGCGAACCTCGGCGTGTTGAAATCGGCCCGGCATCGGCACGCCACCGATCAGGTCAAGTTGATTGAGGGCCTGCTCGAGGTCGTGGCGCGCGCGCGGCTCGACTACCCGGCGGTCTCGCAGGCGCCTGCGACATCCAGCATGCTGTGGCTGGTCGAGCGTGCCACGGTGCGCGCCAGCAAGCAGCCGGCGCCGGCCCTCGACGCGCCGCTCCCGGCGAAGAAGCGGGCCGCGAACTCGAACGGCCGCTCGACCATCAGCGCATAAGCTTCTTAACAATTTCCTTTCGGCGCGATCCTACTCGTGGCTTACCATCCGCGTGTGAGTGGTACGAAGCCGTGACCGCTGGTCAACTGCTGGTAATCATCTCGGTGGGGCTGTGGGTCGCGGCTGGTATTGCGTTTGCCATTCAGATGGTTCAGGGCGGCTGGCGCAATCGCCGCGAGTGGACTTGGGGCGCTCGCCTGCGGCTGATCTGCTTTACGGAGGGGCTCGGCGTTTCCCTGCACTACCTGCTCTCCCGGTTTACCGGCACGCCCTACAGCCTGAAGCAGTCGTTGATGACCGGCGCTATCGTAGCGGTGAGCTTGCTGGCGAGTACAAAGCCTTTCGAGTCGAAGGCTCGCCGATCCGACGTCTGAGGCGCTCGCCTTCCCGCGACAGCTAGCGTCGTGACGAGGGTGCGCTGACCTGCGCAGTCGCGACGTTGTTCATCGAATCGCTCGCCCTCAGGGTGAGGCCGCGCTCGCCGATCTCGCCGTCGATCGCCAGCTCGTAGTGCTCCTGCCGCGAATCGGCGATCCCGTCCACCGGAAACACCCCGCGCCAGCGTTGTCCGTCCTGCGAGAATTCCACGCGCTGGATGGGGGAGTGATCATCGCGGACGTCGAAGGTCACCAGCGTCTGCCCGCGCTCGACGCGGACCGCGCCCACGCTGATGGTCGGTGGCGTGTTGTCGATGTCGAATGCGACGCTGTCCATCTCGCCGGTCAGCGCAAGGCCAGCCGGGTTGGACGGTGCGTCAGACGCAATCACCCGTACGAAGTAGGTGCCGTTCGGCACCGTCGTCGTGTCCCACACCAGGATCGTGTCGGGCGTCGCCTTGCGCAGCGTCTTCCAGCTCGTCTCGCCTTCGCGGCGGTACAGGACGTCGTAGACCAGGTCGTCATCGTTCTCGTCATCGGCTTTCCAGATGAGGGTCTCGAGTCCCTTCTGGTAGGCGCGCCGCCCGAGGCCGGTCGATACGCCCGGAGTCTGGCTGGCGGAGGCCGCGAGTTTCCGCTCCGGTGTTGACTGATCTTCGAACCCTGCGAGCTCCGGGTCGCCGGTCGAGAATGGCTTCTGGAAGACGATGCCGGGAGGATGCACGGTGATGGAGCGTACTTGCGGCCGCAGGTTGCGCTGCAGGTATGCGGCGCTCACCGAGGTAATCACCGGGCTCTCGCCTTTGCCGCTCATCACCACCCGCCATTGGAGGTAGCGGGCCTTGGGGCTGGTGATGGCCGAAGCATCAGCGTTGGCGTAGGCCGACGACCACGGGCTCCAGGTGTCGTCTGGCGTTTCGGTGTTGCCCGCGCGCGTGGAGACCTCGACCTTGCCACCCGTCGGAGTCGTACCATGCCAGTTGATGGCGCCCCAGGCCGCGACCATTTGCGCGTCGCGTGCTTCGGACTCGTATGTTCCGCGCGGTGCGCGCTCGGACGAGAGACGGAAGACTTTGCCCGGATTCGCGGTCGCGTAATACACGCGGCCGCCACGATCGCGGTAGATCGCGGTGACCTGTTGCGCGCTCGCCCGTGAAAGCAGCGTGGGCCGCAGCGGTTCGCCTTCGAGGCGGTAAAGCTTGCCCTTGTTGCCGGTTCCGACGATCAGCGCGTTCTGATCGAACGCGATGTCGTAAGGCGTGTCGTCGCGCGATTCCCAGACCTCGTCCCAGACGCCGTCGCTCGAGATGCGGTAGATCGCACCTTTTGGTTGGCGGTGATCGTCCCTCGCTGCGCTGGCCGAACTGCCGCCGACATCCACAATCGACATCGAGGTGATTTCAGCTGAGACCGTCGCCACCGGCACCCGTACCGTCTCAGCGGCCGGCTGATCGATCTGCGTGACGCTGGCGCCCCCGCCCGACCCGGTCCGTCCGGCGATCGCCGTGGCGTAGAGCGTGCCCTTGTCGTCGAAGCGCAGCGCGTGAATTTCCTGGAACGGCGAATCGAGCAGCACGAACGCCTTGCCGGCGGGATCGATGCGGAGCACCCGGCCCGGTGTGCCGGTGCCGACCAGGAGATTGCCGGCCTTGTCGAACGCGAGCGCCGAGGCATGCGTCGCGTTGGTCTTGTAGAACGTGGCGCCTTTGCCATCCGGCGCAATCTTGTAGATCACGCCCTTCTCGCCGGTGGCCGCGAACAGATTGCCGTTGGCGTCGGTCGCCAGTGCCCAGATGTACTTTTCGTCCGGACTGAAGAAGGTGGTCGCCGTGCCGTTGCGATCGACCTTGTAGATGCGGCCGTCCGGCGACGTGCCGACGTAAAGACCGCCGTTCGGCGCAGGCGCCAGGGCGTGCGCCTCCAGTTCCGAGCTGTCGAAGAACAGCGAGCCCTTGCCCTGTGGGTCGATGCGGAAGACCTTGCCTTCGTTGCCGGTGCCCACGAACAGCGTGCCGTCGGGCTGGGCCACCATCGACCAGAGAAACGGCGCCGACGTTTCATAGACGAGCTCGGTCGCCGGCCCCAGCGTGAGCCGCCCCTGACTGTCCACGGAGAGGTTGTCGATGTCGCCCTTGAGAAAGTCGGCCTGGGTCGCCGTCTGAAAGAACCTGGGCGATGACGCTTCGAGCAGGAGGGGCGTCGTCGCGAGTAGCGCTGCCGCCAGTAAGCGGAGCCTTGAATTCAACATATCGATGACAGTGGGAAAGACGCGGGCGTCAGTTCTGCGACACCGTCAGCGTCAGGGTGCGCGAACCGGAAACAGCGTGCTCGGTGGGAAGTTCCCATTCACCGATCGTGGCGCTGTGAATCGGATTGAAACTGCCGCCACTACGGTCGCCTTCGAGCACGCCCAGCACCGAGGGCGGCAGCGACGACAGCAGCTCGCCGTTGACGACGGCCCCGGCTTCCGAACTGAGCAGCCGCACGTAGAGCGTGTTGTTGCGGCGGCCCTTGTTGAGCGACTTGATCATCTGGTCGACGGTGCGTGCCTGGGGCGTGCGCGCCTCGCGCTGCTCCGACAGACTGAGCCTCGCGCCGTCGGACACCTGGATTGACAACGACCCGCTGGCGTTGGACGGAATCTCGATCGGCAGCGTGCGAACGATGTCCTCGCCGCGATAGGTGCGGAAGAGCACCTTCAACGGGATGGTGCGGCCGGCGCGCGGACGCGGATCGTCCAGCCAGACTCGCTCGAGCGTCGCCGTCATCGGCGTCTCGGTCGTGGCGATCGTAATGTTGATGCCGTCGACATCGACCTTTTCGTAGTCGTTGCCCATCAGGTAGGTCACCGGCGCGACCACGTAGGCGGCGGCATTCATCGAGCCTTGATCGCCCGAGAACAGGTTGTTGAAGGCAATTGGATCGTGCTTCGCGACTCTCGCGCTGCCTCGCACCATGAAACTGGCGGCGCCGAACTGCCGCTCGTAGGATCCGATCGTATTCAGGATGCTCGCGTAGGTCATCAGCGGTCCGAACAGCTGATCGTTAACGACGTCAAAATGGAACGTATGCGACGGGGCGCGCGGCGACTCGAGCGCAATCGTCAGCGGAATGGTGCGAGGCCCGGCGCCCAGCCGGCCGGCAATCGCGGTGGCGCGGTCCTGGGTGAAGGTGCCGATAATGTCGCCCGTGCTCGACAGCTTCATCGACGAGAACAGGCTCGGCAGAATCGTGTAAACGTATGCCCGGGTCATCGGAAATTCGGTCGGCCCCAGGTTGTACATCGGGTGGCCGAACGCGTAGACCCGGTCGCCGTCGATGTGCGTCACCGTGCCGGTACCGCCAAACTGCAGGTCGCCACCAACCAGCATGACGCCGATCGCGTCCCCCGGCTTGAGCGGACCGTCGAACGGCTTCTCGCCCTTGCGGAAGCCGCCAGCGCCGCTTCCGGAGGGAACGAAGCCCTGATCCTGGAACGCTCCGCCGAACACGTCTGCGACCTCCGGCTCGAAGCCGGACATGACGAGCGGCGTCGCGATCGGGCGAAGCAGCGTGCTCAGCTGGCTGCCAGCGAGACCCGCGACGCTGGTGATGCCGTCCATGCGGACATCATCGGGGCGATCGGCAAAAGGACGATTCCAGTTCAGGGCCTTGCGAAACGCAGTGGTGAGTGCCTCGCGGGTGAGCGGATACTCGATGTGGACGCGTGCGCCTGGCGCCCGCACATCCGTCAGCATGGTCGAGTCGGTCATCTCGGCGATCGGCGTAATGCCGGCGATCGGCTCTTTCGAGAAGCTGCCGAGCGCGTAAGACACCGCGCCAATCAGCTTGCCGTCGATGTAGACGGGACTTCCGCTCATGCCGGCGATCACGCCGGTGTTGGCGAGCGGTCCACCTTCGAGCTTGGCGAGAATGAGGTTGCGGTGCGTGCCGATCACGTTCTCGAGCACGCCGATGATGTTGGCTTTGAATTCCTCGACGTGTGTCCCGTCGAAGACCGTTCGGCCGATGCCGACCATGCCCGGCCGAATCTGATCGATGTTCATCTGCGAGGTCGCGCCGGTCAGCGTCGCGCCGGACAGAAGCGCCGACACCCCGATCACCACCGCTGTAAGCGTGACTGCGAGCCGACGGACTAGCATGGATTTAATTCCGTTATACGGGAGAAGTGCTTGCTGGTCAAGGAGAAATGGCCGATCGTGTTGACAGCAATCACTACGGTTTGCTATCGTCTGACCCATCTGATGCCGCAGTCGTTCACCCTCACATTCGTCGCCCGCCAGACCGCGCCCGTGTGCGCATCGGCGGGTTGGTGGTATTGGGGCACGACTGAAGAGGCATCCGCCTTGGCCTGAACTGCCACTGCGCGAACGATTTTCGAGCCTCTTCAGCCAACCGGTTGAAGAGGCTTTTTTTATTTGTGTCCAAACCACTGGTCTGCGTAACGGTCACCGGCGCCACGACGATGGAACTGCGCCAGAAGCGCGATGCCATCGCCGATGCCGATCTCGTCGAATTACGGCTCGATTCGGTCCGCGATCCTAACGTCGCCGGCGCCCTCGAGGGCCGGCGGCTGCCGGTGATCGTGACCTGCCGGCCGGCCTGGGAAGGCGGCGGCTTCACAGGATCGGAAGAGGACCGTCGGCGAATCCTCAGTGATGCGCTGGAACTCGGCGCCGACTACGTCGACATCGAGTGGCGCGCGCGCTTCGACGATCTGATCGAGCGATCAGGAGGGCGCCGCATCGTGCTCTCGAGTCACGATTTCTACGGGGTGCCGGCCGATCTGCTGGCGCGCGTTCGCGCGATGCGCTCGACCGGCGCACAGATCGTCAAGATCGCCGTCACCTTGGAGAGCCTGCGCGACGCGCTGACCCTGCACGATCTGGGCGCGCAGGGCGGGACGCCGAGCGCACTGATTCTCATCGGCATGGGCGAGTACGGTCTCACGACCCGCATCCTCGCCGGCCGGTTCGGATCGATCTGGACCTACGCGGGCGGCATCGGGTCGGTGGGACAGCTGACGCCCCAGACACTCTTGCGCGACTACCACTTCCGCAATATCACCGCTGCGACACAAATCTACGGCATCGTCGGTGGCACGGTCGGACATTCGGTGTCGCCGGCCATGCACAACGCGGCATTTCGAGCCGCGAGGCTCGACGCGGTTTACGTCCCGTTTCCTGCCGTCAGCGCGGCCGACTTCGCGGCGTTCGGCCGGGCCATCGGCATCAATGGCGCCAGCATCACGATTCCCCACAAGGTGTCGATGTTCGATCAGGTTGACGAAGTGGACGCGGTGGCGCGCCGCATCGGCGCGATCAACACCGTCAGCGTGAACAACGATCGCTGGGTCGGCGCCAACACCGACGCCAGCGGATTCCTGCGGCCACTCCAGGAGCGTCTGTCTCTGAAAAACATGCGGGTGTCGGTGCTGGGCGCCGGTGGCGCGGCGAGGGCGGTGCTGGTGGCGCTGGCCTCGAGCGGCTGCTCGGTTCGCGTCCACGCCCGCGATCGCTTCCAGGCGCAAGACATCGCGGTCCTGACGCCGGTGACGATTGGGCCGTGGCCGCCCGATCGCGGCAGCTGGGACCTGCTGATCAACTGCACGCCGATCGGCATGTACCCCCGCGTTGACGCGACGCCGATTCCCCGCGAACACCTGACGGGAAAGTACGTCTACGACCTGGTCTACAACCCTCCGGTCACGCGGCTCCTGCGCGAGGCCGAAGAGATGGGCTGCCAGACGATCGGCGGCCTCGAGATGCTCGTCGCCCAGGCTGACGAACAGTTCCAGTGGTGGACCGGCACCAAGCCACCGATCGGTGTCATGAGAAATGCCGCGCTTCAGCGGCTGGCGGAGTTTACAGGCGATGAAAATCACCTCGTTTGAAGAATTCAAGGAACTGGCGCGGCGCGGCACCTTCGTGCCGGTGTGCAAGGAGATCGTGGCCGATCTGCTGACGCCGGTCTCGGCGTTCCTGAAAATCGCCGAGCACGCGGATTACGCGTTCCTGCTCGAAAGCGTCGAAGGCGGCGAACACGTCGGCCGGTATTCGTTTCTCGGCAAGGATCCGTTCCTCATCCTGCGCTCGCGCGACGGCAAGACCACGATCGATCGCGGCGGCAGCACGACGGAGATCGAGAAACCGTTCGTCGACACCTTGCGGGGACTGATGGCCGACTTCCGGTCGCCATTTGTCCCGGGCCTGCCGCGTTTCACCGGTGGGGCAGTGGGCTATCTCGGTTACGGCGCGTCCTCGTGGTTCGAGCCGGTGTTGGGCGATCTGGGCTCGGCCCCAGACAACGCGGATACCGCCGGCTTCATGCTGTTCGACACGGTGCTGGCGTTCGACCATGTCCAGCATCGCATCCTCATCATCGCCAACGCGCGGATCACGGCCGACGACGACCTTGAATCGCTGTACCAGTTTGCCTGCGCCAAGATTCAGTTCCTGGAACGGGAGCTGGAACGGAACCTGTCGCACAGCCGCCGCGACGCCGCCGCCCCGCTGGCGTTCACCTCGAACCACACCCAGGAGCGGTTCGAAGAGCAGGTACGTGCCGCCAAAGAACACATCGCCGCCGGCGACATTTATCAGGTGGTGTTGTCGCAGCGTTTCGAGGCCGAGGTCGCAGCCGATCCGTTCACGGTGTATCGCGCGCTGCGTCACGTGAATCCGTCGCCGTACATGTATTTCATCCGCATGGGCGGCGTGTCGGTCGTCGGTTCCTCTCCCGAGATGCTGGTACGGGTCGAAGGCTCGCGGGTCGAGACCCACCCGATTGCCGGCACCAGACGCCGGGGACGAACCGACGAAGAGGACATGCGGCTGGCCGAGGAGTTGAAGCGGAACGAGAAAGAGCGAGCCGAGCACGTGATGCTGGTCGACCTGGGACGCAACGACGTCGGGCGGGTCTGTGCGTACGGCTCGGTGCGGGTGCCGCAGTTCATGGGGCTCGAGCGTTTTTCTCACGTCATGCACCTCACCTCGATAGTCGAAGGCAAGCTGGCCGACGATCGCGATCGGCTCGATGCGCTGGTGTCGTGCTTTCCGGCCGGCACCGTTTCCGGCGCGCCCAAGGTCAGGGCGATGCAAATCATCCGCGACCTCGAGCCGTCGGGTCGCGGTCTGTATGCGGGAGCGGTCGGCTACCTCGATTTCGCCGGCAACCTCGACTTCTGCATCGCCATCCGGACCGTGATCATGTCGAAGGGCATGGCCTACGTGCAGGCGGGCGCCGGCATCGTCATGGATTCGAACCCGGCAGCGGAGTTCGAAGAAACGCGGGACAAGGCGACGGCGCTGCTGCGAGCGCTCGATCTCGCGCAGGCCGGTCTGTGAAGTCTCCATGGTCTTAGTCATCGACAACTACGATTCGTTCACCTACAACCTGGTGCAGTACCTGGGCGAACTCGGCGCGGAGGTGCGTGTCATGCGCAACGACGTGGTCACGCTCGAGGACGTGGTCACCGCCAAGCCCGCGCGGATTGTCATTTCTCCAGGCCCCGGACGCCCGGAGGACGCCGGGGTGACGATGAGTGTGATTCGTCATCTCGGTCAGACCACACCGATTCTCGGGGTATGCCTCGGTCATCAGGCGATCGGCGCGGTGTTCGGCGGCGAGGTGGTGCGCGCCGGCGTGCCGATGCACGGCAAGACGTCCACCATCGAACACGATGGCCGCGGCGTGTTCAGCGGCATCGCCGGTCCGTTCCTGGCGTCCCGATATCACTCGCTGATGGTCGCCGAAGCCGGGCTGCCGCCCGCGCTCGAGATTACGGCGCGCACGCGCGAGGACGGGAACATCATGGGCCTGCGTCACACGACTTGGCCGGTCCACGGCGTCCAGTTTCACCCCGAATCGATTCTGACCGGCGAAGGCCATCGCATCCTTCGCAATTTTCTCGAGGATCGGCCTTGAGCATGTTTCAAGAGCTTCTCGAAAAGCTGACGCGTCACGAAGACCTGACCAGCGGCGAGGCCGCGGCCGCGATGTCGGAGATCATGGAAGGCCGCGCCGCGCCGGCGCACCTGTCGGCGCTGCTGGTCGGTCTGGCAATGAAAGGCGAGCGGCCGCTCGAGATCGTCGGGCTTGCGCAGACCATGCGGGCGCACGCGGTTCGCGTGTCGAAACGCTACGACGACCTGCTCGATACCTGCGGCACCGGTGGCGACCGCTCAGGAACGCTCAACATCTCCTCGTGCGCGGCGCTGGTGGTTGCGGCCTGCGGTGTGCGGGTCGCCAAACACGGCAATCGATCGGCGTCGAGCCGGACCGGCGGCGCGGACGTCTACGAAGCGCTGGGCGTTCGCATCACCGCCGCGCCCGGCGTGGTCGAACGATGCCTGGCCGAAGCGGGAATCGGCTTTTTCTTCGCGCCGACGTTTCATCCGTCAATGCGTCATGCCGGGCCGGTACGCCGCGAACTCGGAATCCGCACCGCTTTCAACCTGCTCGGACCGTTGACGAATCCAGCGGGGGCCACGCGCCAACTGGTCGGGGTGTCGCGACCGGAATATACCGAGCTGATGGCGCGCGCGCTGATGCTGCTGGGCACGACCCGCGCGTGGGTGGTCCATGGCGCCGACGGCATCGACGAGCTGACCACCACCGGATACACAAAGATCTCCGAGTGCCGCGACGGCGTGGTCAACACCTTTTACCTGCATCCCGCCGATGTCGGCCTGGTGAAGGCGCATGCCGGCTCGCTTCAGGGCGGCGACGCGCACGAGAACGCCCGGATCATCGAGCGCATTCTGGCAGGCGAGCGTGGCGCGCCGCGGGACGTGGTGCTGCTCAACGCCGGAGCGGCGCTGTTCATCGCCGGGGCGGCCGCGTCGGTCAGCGACGGAATCGTGAAGGCGTCCCGGGCGATCGATCGCGGCGACGCGAAGCGGACACTGGCGAAGCTCGTTTCGATTTCGACGGCCGAAGAGTTTACGGCGGGAGCGGCGCAGTGACGAGCCGGCGCGCGGCCGCTGCCAGCGAAACGCCTGATCCGGAAGCAAGGCCGGCCGACCTGCTTGCGACCATCGTCGCCGCGACCAGGCGGATCGTTGAAGTACGCCAGGCGGAGCAGTCGTTGGCAGTTCTGGAGGCGCGGGCCGCGGCGATGCCGTCCCGCGCCGGCCGTTTTGTCAGCGCGTTGTCGCGGGCCGATCGCGTCAATGTCATCGCGGAATGCAAACGGCGATCGCCGTCGAAAGGCGTGCTCAGGCAGGACTACGATCCGGTGGCGATTGCGACCGGTTATGCGGCGGCCGGTGCGGCAGCGATCTCGGTGCTGACCGAGCCGGCGTTCTTCGACGGTGCTCTCGAGCATCTGGCGGCGGTCCGCGCCGCGGTCGAGACACCGCTGCTTCGCAAGGACTTCATCGTGTCGGAGTACCAACTGTGCGAGGCAAAGGTGGCAGGCGCTGACGCCGCGCTGCTGATCGTGGCGGCTCTGCCGCTGGAGGCACTGACGCGTCTGCACCGATTCGCCAGCGCGATCGGCCTCGACGTGCTGGTCGAAGTGCACGACGCCGGAGAACTGGCGCTCGCGCTTCAGATCGGTGCGCGCGTCGTGGGCGTCAACAACCGGAACCTGAAAACCCTCAGC